>JBNJGS010000043.1:0-23615 GCA_051747965.1 Bacteroidota bacterium | reverse complement strand
GGATCGATCTTGTTAGGCAGGAGTTCATGGACTCTGTTTGCAGGGTAGTCTGCGATGTTTTCGAGAACGTATTCCCGCCATTTTTGCGGATTAAGTTTGTTTAGCTTACCACAGGTGAAAAACCCCTACCTGGCTGAAATGAGCATTGTCTTAATCATGGGCATGGTGCCAATGAAATGGTATGGCTTCAGGTTCCGGGTGGAACTGTACATGCATAATATGTCACAAAAAAAGCGCCTCCGTCCGGAAGCGCTTTTCATATCCTTTATCGCTCGTGCTTAGAAAAAGTCTGAGCGGTTGTCTTCAATTTCCTTGGCTTCTTTCAATGCTTCAATCAGCTCATTGGTAACACGTGAGCTCAGTCTGGATTTTACACTGGTTTTGGTTTCACTGAAGTTTTCCCGGTCCGGGGCTTCCTCAATATTTGTAACTTTATACAGATATACACCATTGTTGCCTTCTATGGGGCCGTCAATCAGGCCTTGTTCCAAATTGGTTGCTCTGGCAATCAGCTTGGGCTCAATACCCAGGCGGGGCACAGAAAATGAATTAAAACTGATGTTTCTTGCTGAGTCAATACTGACACCCAGATTGTCTGCGATTAGAGCCAGATCATCATTGCTTTCCATGGCATCCTCCATCTCTGAAATCAGCATTTCAGCTTTCTTCTTATTCATTACGCTTGTTTCAATCTGGTCTTTTACATGCTCAAAATCAGCCAGGCCTTCTTCCCGTACTTCATTTAACTTGGCAACGACAAAACGATCGCCTGATTCAAAAACCTCGGAAACTTCACCTTCCTCAGCATTATATGCCCAACGTATGATGTCTCTGGAATATTCCAGTCCGCTGATCCTGCGGTCTGCTTTTTTCAGATTGCTTGCAATTTTCTTTACCAGACGGTCTTCAACAACTGCCTCATCAAAAGCACTGGCCGTATTGTTTTTGTCTGCAAAACGGCTGGCATCTGCGTAAACTCTCTGATATGTATCGGTGCTGTAATCAATGTCCTTGTTCACAATGGCAAGTTTTGCCTGCTTTTTCTTTGACGTCTGTTCGTCTATTCTGATCAGGTGTACACCAAATTGTGTTTCTACCTGGGAAATATCACCTTCTTCACCATAAAAACAGGCATCATTGAATGGTTTTACCATTTGTCCGGGACCAAACCATCCCAGATCTCCTCCGCTGCTGGCTGAACCATCCTGACTGAATTGCTGAGCAAGGGCTGCAAAAGAAGCACCTTCTTTAATCTCTGCATGCAGACTGTCAATGATTCCATGCGCTTCTTCCAGGGTGGTGGTGGAATCGGGACGAATCAGAATATGACTGGCATTCACGGAGTCAGGTACGGTTTCGCTGCCTGTGTATTTGAAAATCATGTAGGTGCTGTCTGTTTTGATGATGTCTGAAATAAAACCAGGATCCTTCTCAAAGATATCTTCGCCATACTTACCCGGAATTTCACTGGGAGCAAAATATTGTTTGCGAACCAGATTATCAGAATGCAACTGTACAAAACCGCGGTTATCATCGGTATTGGTGAAACGTTTACGTAAATCTTCCAATTCTTTTACAAGTTTTGCGCTGTCTTCGCTGCTCGGAGTAACCTCAAAACTCACATATTCAATTTCACGGGTGGTTTCTTCATTCTGAAACATGTACTCGTGGTTACGATAATATGATTTCAAATCATCTTCCGTCAGATCAACATCCTCATCGGGTATGGATTTGTACATTTTTGCTGCATAAGCAAAGGCAACTTTTTTATTGGCATTCTGATATTCCTTTTTGGCCAGAGGTGAGGGAACATAAAATCCGTTGCGTATAAGATTCTGGTACTTGGTGTTGATTCTATCCTGTCGTATGCTTTTCTTGAAGTAATCAGCAATTACTCTGAAACGCTGGTCCTGACCTGCCTGCCCAAAAAATTGCTGAACATAGGCAGTATCAATTTGTCCTGTCTGTGGATCAGCAAAATTCTGCCGGATGATGGGGTGAATGTCTGAACCGTACAGCATATTCTCCATTTCATCTTCGCTTACGGCAATACCCAGTTCATCCAGGGCATCCTCCAGCAGATACTCATTCAGTAACTCTTCCCAGACACTGCCGCGAATTTCATTCATAGTTTCCTCATCCAGGCTGCTGGTTTGCTGCGCTTCTTTCACAAAGGCCGTAACTTCTTCTATCCTGTTTTGATATTCAACATAGGAGATGTCTTTTCCGTCCACCTCAGCAATATCCGTTTCCTGCTTGTTGAACAAAC
Organism: Bacteroidota bacterium; assembly: GCA_051747965.1. Lineage (GTDB taxonomy): Bacteria > Bacteroidota > Bacteroidia > Bacteroidales > ML635J-15 > JAQIBY01. Next base: position 21,346 of record JBNJGS010000043.1, on the reverse strand, counting down.
CTTCAAATGTTGAAGGATCTACAATAAATAAAAACAGGGCGACACCAACGAAAATGATAATCAATACGCCTGCTCTGTTTCTAATCTTCTGTAAAACTGCCATTATTCTTTTTGTTTGATTGTTAGTAAATCCTAAATTAGGGCACGAATATAATAATTTTATAAGATTTAAAGGACAGGTTTCTTATTAAAAAGCTTTTTACTAACTTCAAATGCTGAAATTTTAGCTTATGAACTATGATATTGTTATCGACAGAGGCAATACGAGAGCCAAAATAGCTGTGTTTGAGGACGGCAATTTGCAGAATGTTTTTTTTGCCGATGCAGATTTTAATAATCTGCCTGCAGATTTGCAGAATCGCAGATTCAGATACGGAATTTTGTCATCTACAGCAAAAGAAAGCGTCAGATTTTTGACCCGGGTAAGAAAAATGTGCCCTGATTTGATCTGTTTTGATGAAAAAATCCCCATCCCCCTGAAACTGGATCACAAAACACCGGAAAGCCTCGGCGCAGACCGTAAGGCAGCCTGTGCAGGGGCTGCTGTGTTGTTTCCGGAAAAACCCCTGCTGATTGTAGATGCAGGTACAGCGCTTACTTTTGATTTTCTGTCAGCAGATGCTATCATGGGTTTGGGAAATATTTCACCTGGATTGCAAATGAGATTTGCTGCACTGCACAATTATACGGGCAAATTACCGTTGCTTACATCAGGAAATATGAATAAAATGCTGGGACAATCTACCGAAGAGTCTATCCGTTATGGGGTGCAATTCGGTTTTCTCAGTGAGGTTGAGGCGTACATAAAGAAACTGAAGAGTCAAGACAAAAGGCTGATAACAATACTTACAGGAGGTGATGCAGACTTTTTGGCTGAAAATTTAAAAAATAGCATCTTTGTGGAGCCAAATCTGGTATTGATTGGTTTATACAGAATATTGACAAACTATGTTGAAAAAAATTAAGTATCTGAGCCTGGGAATTATTATTGTAAGCTTATGTGCTCTGAACGTACAGGCACAGAACAAAACCGGTTCACCTTATACAAGGTATGGACTAGGCGATTTGCAAAACAAAAACTTTGGAGACAGCCGGGCGATGGGAAATACCAGCCTGGCAATGCGTGGCGGAAACAAACTCTATGTGGCCAACCCTGCATCGTATACCAGCATCGATTCCCTGAGGTTTATTATGGAAGTGGGGGTCGGAGGATCATTTAAATACATGAGCTCCGGTACTACCGGTGAAACTGCCAGTCTCTATGATATGAATCTGGATTACCTGAGTTTCGGCTTTCCGGTTACAAGCTATTGGGGGGCTGCTATGGGTGTGATGCCCTATTCTGATGTAGGCTATGACCTCGTGACTTCTGAAAGTAGCCTCGGCTATCCCCGAAAACATTACTATGCGGGTTCCGGTGGGGTCAATCAGGCTTTCCTGGGTAGCAGCTTCAGCCTCCTGGATAATCTATCCCTGGGTGTGAATTTTAATTACCTGTTCGGAAGTATCAGCCAGATAAATACTGTGGAATTTGATGGCGAGATAGATGGCATGGTAGATATCCGTGAAGAAAATACAATGTATATCAATGATTATTATTTCTCACTGGGAGCCCAATATACACATAACTTTTCTGAAGAACAGGCTCTTACCCTCGGTATTACATGGGATGTGAATAATACCCTGAATGCAAAACGTGATTATATTGTGAGCAATTCACTCAGCTCGGCAACTGATGTTGTGGTTGACACAATTGCATATGAAAGTAAAGAAAAAGGCAAAATAAGTCTGCCATCCGGCATTGGGGCCGGTTTGGCATATACTTATAAAGATGTGTTAACCCTGGCCGCAGATTACAAATTTCAGGACTGGACTGACAACGAAATCTTCGGAGAAGTTGACTCTCTCGGGGCCAGCCAGCGTGTAAGTATGGGAGCAGAATATATCCCCGATGGGAAAAGCAGTGCAAGCCTGAGTTATGCCGGCAAAATAAGATACAGGCTTGGAGCCTATTATCATGATTCTTACCTGCAGTTTGATCAGGGAAATACCAGGGTGAACGACTTTGGCATAAGTTTTGGACTGGGATTACCAATGAAACGTTCTAATACAACTTTTAATCTTTCTTTGGAACTGGGACAGCGCGGAAGCCTGAAGAATAACCTGGTCAAAGAACAGTACGTATTGGTTGGAATGAATTTTAGTTTAGCAGATATATGGTTTATAAAACGAAAATTTGAATAAAAATGAAAACAAAAGCATTGATAGTATGGATGGTATTGTTCCTGACGGGATCGGCAGCAATTGCTCAGGAGGATGAGAAATACGGAGAAAACCCTCAAAAATGCCGGGCAGAATTGTCAACCTATGACCAGTATTACAAACAGGGAAGCTATAAGGATGCATATCCGGCTTGGAGCTGGTGCTTTCACAATTGCCCTGCATCAACAAAAAATCTTTATATACAGGGCCCGAACATCCTTGAGGCAATGATTAAAGATGCTGAAGGAGAAACCAAGGAAGCTTATATCGACACCTTATTGATGGTGTACGATCAGAGAACTGAGTACTTTGGTAGTGAAGGAAAAAACATTGGCCGCAAAGCCATTAAAATCATGTCACACAGGCCGTCAAAAGCCATGAAAGCATTCAGCCTGTTTGATAAGGCCGTGGAGCTTACCGGAAATGAAACCAGTGGAAATGTGCTGGGCAGATACATGCAGCTTGCCACCATCCTGGTAAGCAATGATCTGGTGGAGCCGACAGAAGTTATTCAGATATATGCTAAAATCTCCGAAATACTTGACTACCAGATTAGTGAAGGGGAGGACAGAGCGAAAAAAGTGAAAGACCAGGTTGACAGAATGATGATCAACAGTGGCGTGCTGGACTGTGAAAAACTTGAAGAAGTATTCAGACCCATCTATGAGGAAAATAAAGACAATGAGGATATGCTGATGACCATTCAGAAAATGATGGAAGAAGAAGCGTGTTTTGAATCAGCTCTCTATGCCGAAGTTTCTGAAAAAATGTATTCTCTGAATAAAACTGCTCACTCAGCACATGTTCTGGCACAATACTTTTTCAAAAACAACCAATCCGAAAAAGCGGAAGAATATTACATGGAAGCACTGGAAATGCAGGAAGATGAAGAGAAAAAGGCTGACCTGTATTTTGAGCTTGGTCTCTTGTATTTCAATCAGATGGATCAGTACAGAACTGCCTATTCCTATGCTCGTAAAGCAACAAAGGCAGATCCCGATTATGGAAAAGCATATAAGCTGATTGCACAGATTTATGCATCTGAGGCCAGTGACTGTGGAGAAAATGAATTTGAACATCTCACCGTTTATTGGGCTGTAGTGGATAAGCTGCAAAAAGCCAAACAGGTTTCACCTGAAATGAGCGAAGAAATAGATCCGATGATCTCTAAATACAGAGCTTACTACCCAACCAAAAAAGATGCTTTCTTTTATGAAGTAACTGAAGGGCAAAAATACACCATCAATTGCTGGATCGGAGAAACCACAACTGCCAGGTTTAACGAATAGTAATGCCCTGTTCATTGAAAATAGAAAACAAACAAAGAAAATCTTGCTTCCCGGTGATTATACTGGGAAGCATGTTTTTGTTTCTTGCCTGTCAAAACGATATCAACGAGGTGAAACAACTCACCCATAAATCCGATCTGCCGGAAATAAAAGTCAATCATATGCATACTGTCCTCACTGATTCCGGAAGAGTGAGAGTGACCATGGAGGCGCCTGTAATGCAGCGATTTAGTCCTGAAGATGAGGATGAAGGTGATTTTGATGAGTATCCTGAAGGCTTTACTGTCAGATTTATGAACAATGATACCGTAGAATCCCGGATTACTGCTGAATATGGTATTTATTATGCCGAAAGTGAATTATGGGAGGCAAAACGCAACGTTCAGGCACAGAATTACGTAAAACAGGAAAAATTAAACACCGAACACCTCATGTGGGATATGAAAAAAGAACTTATCTACACAGATAAATTTGTCAGAATTACAACCGATGAAGAGGTGTTTATCGGTACGGGCTTTGAATCTGATCAGGATTTTACAAGCTGGACAATAAAAAAGCCCAAAGGCTCATTTGTAATAAAAGATGAAGAACAACAAGAACAGTAAAAATCAATTCACCCTGATTGTCATTGAGTATCTTTGGCTGGCAATGGCTGCTTTTACATTATTTGCCGGCATCAAAAAACTGAATCAGGGAGAATATGCCCAGTGGTATGCATGGGTCTTTTTTGTCCTTGCCATACTCTGTGTGGTGATGTTTTTTGTAAGACGCCATGCACGTCGACAAAACAAACGAAAGCGATAGTGGAATGGAAAACCTGTACTGGATTCTCATAGCAATCCTTTTTTCAGCTTTCTTTTCAGGGATGGAAATGGCTTTTGTCTCTTCCAATAAGCTAAGGCTTGAAATTACAAAAAAACAACACAACCTGAGCTCCAGAATTCTTACCTGGTTTACTGAAAACCCCTCTCAGTTTATCAGCACCATGATTGCCGGCAATATGCTGGCACTGGTTGTCTATGGTATGCTGGTGGCAGGTATATTGGAACCACCATTTGACCTGCTCGCAGGGGAGAATTTTGCCATTAGACTGCTTGTCAGAATACTGGTAGCCGCAATTGTCATCATTATATCCGCTGAAATTATTCCGCGACTTGTATTCAGAGCTTTTAGCAACGCTTCTTTGAGGTTTTTTGCTGTTCCCCTGGCTTTCTTTTATATTCTTTTCTATCCCTTTGTACGCATCAGCCTGTGGATATCTACCGGGCTGGGTAGCTTCTCCGGGATCAACATGAAAGATGCAGAGCGTGCACAGGTGTTGAGTAAAATCGACCTGAAAGATTATTATAAAGACTCTGATGAGGCAGGTCAGCAGGAATCCGGGATTGACAATGAACTCAGATTGTTTCAGAATGCCCTGGATTTTAGTGATATCCGTGTGCGGGAATGTATGGTGCCCCGTACAGAAATTGTCGCTGTTGAGGAAAATGCAGACATTGATGAATTGACCCGCCAATTCATCAGCAGCGGTTATTCCAAAATATTTGTTTTTAAAGACAATATTGACCAGATTGTGGGATATGTCAGTGCTCATGATTTGTTTACATTGCCCGAATCCGTTCCGGAAATGATAAAAAAGGCACTCATCGTTCCTGAAACCATGACTGCCCAGGACCTGCTGACACTTTTCATCTCCAGAAGCAAGGGAATTGCCGTGGTGGTGGATGAGTTTGGCGGGACATCCGGTATTGTCTCTATCGAAGATATCCTGGAAGAAATTTTCGGAGAAATCGAGGATGAATATGATACCATAGAATTGACAGAAAAGGAATTGCCTGACGGAAGTTATGTCTTTTCCGGCCGGACTGAAATTGATTACCTGAACGAAAAATATGAGCTCGGTCTGAAAGAATCCGATGAGTATGAAACCCTGGCAGGGTATATCCTGTACCTGCACGGCAGCTTCCCCGGACAGGGAGAAATCATCTCCGATTCCGATAAGGAAGATCTGACATTTCAGATACTCCGCGCCGGAGATACCAGGATAGAACTGGTTAAAATCATGAGAGAATAATAAATATTTGCCGGCATCAGCTTTCTTGTTTCCTGCTTACATTTCGTCATCTATGATATCACCCCCGGAGCCGTTTCCCTTACCTGATCTGTCCCTGTAATTGTTGATTGTGTAGCTGAGATTCAGAATCACAATGGGTGATTTGTATGTGTATAGCCTGTAATTGTATAGCTCCGGAGTTTCAGTGTATGACTCATATTTTGAGGTTCCGAAAATATCCCTTACCTGCATGGTTATTTTTAACTTTTTGTCCAGAAAGGATTGCCGGATGGAACCATCAACCCGGAAATAGGCAGACTCGCGTTCCTGTGGTTCAATCTCGGGGCCCTGATAGGAAGGATTAAACTGAACAACAGTGTTTTCCCATAACCTGAATGAGTTGTTCCAGCGTATGTTCCAGGTTAAGCGGTTGTCATCAAAATCCCGTCCGTCAAGTTCGCCTTTAATCCTGTAATCATACAAATTCCCGGTAATGTCAGCTTCCCACCATTTGAACAGTTCTGCATTCAACATCAACTCCAGGCCCAGGGAAAATTCTTTTCCGACATTCTCAAACGTGCTCATCATGATGTCCTCACGATACACCCGCCTGATGCGTTCGATGTTATTGTCCGTTGTCCTGTAAAACAATTCAGCAGATGCTGCATGTTTTCCAAATTCCTTCTGATAGGCAACTTCCATGGCATTTGTGTACTCCGGCTGCAAAGCCGGGTTTCCCTGTCTTACATTGTAGGCATCTACCCATGTGACAAATGGCTCAAGAAACCAGCCACGGGGTCTGTCAATACGACGACTGTAGCTTGCCATAATCTGATTGCTTTCATTCAGATTATACGATATATGTGTGGTCGGGAAAAAATCCCAGCGGTCAATTAAAAATTCATCACCCGTGTCAAGAAGCTGAATATCTCGCTTTGTGTATTCGCTGCGCAAGCCAAGCTGATAACCGAACATTTCTCTTATCTCGCCACTGACAAGGCCATATCCGGCATGGATGTTTCTCATATAAGATACTTCATGACTGAAATTTTCCTGTAATTCGTATTCCCGGGTTACTGTATCCAGATTGTATATTTCGTTGATTTCTTCGGAATCACGGTATCGGCCTTGTAATCCGGCTTCAATTCTGAATTCCTCCCGGAAAGCTTGTTTGTAATTGATTCGGTAGCGTATCCCGCTGGCGGGTCCGTATTCTACTGATCTTTGTCCACTCTGGATATTGCCTTCGTTATTTTCAAGTTGATTGATTGTCTCATCACTTCCGTCACGCTGGTAATAATTTAGCTCAGTATCAAATTGATGTTCGGTATCCCACTGGTATGTGTAATTTGTTTGCAGTGAGAAGAAATCACCCCCACGTTCCCCCCTTTCATCACTCAGATAATTCAGTACATCGGGTTCCGCCGTATTCCATTCTTTGTATTCCGTCAGATTTATGCTTTTTGAGCTCCTGCTCCCTGCACGGGCACTTAAGCTCAACGTATTGTTTTCGTCCGGATGCCATTCAGCACCTGCCCGTAAGCTGTACCTCTCCCGCGAACGTTCACGCTCGCCATCGGCCTGAACATAATATGTGGTGTCTCCGGCATAAAACCTGTTGTCATGAATCATGGAGCCGGGGTAGGTGCGCTTGTTGTAGTCTCCGCTAATGAAAAATTTGAAATGATCGGTTTTGTAATTGACCAGCAAATCACCACCGTATTTGTTGTCCAGTCCTCCGTTGATGTGGGCTATGCCACTCAGTCCGTTGAGACTGCGTTTCTGAGTGATGATGTTGATGATTCCCGCTGTTCCTTCAGGATCATATTTTGCTGATGGATTGGTGATAATTTCAATGTCCTTGATGGATGATGCCGGAATTTGCTCCAGGGCCTCAGTGGCATCCAGAATTGACGGTTTGCCATCAATAAGTACAGTGAAATTGCTGTTTCCGCGCAATGCTACATTTCCTTCTATGTCAATCTGTACCGAAGGGGCATATTGCAGTGCGTCCACTGCAGTACCGGATATGTTTGTATGTTGTTTAGAAACATGAATTATTTTTTTATCAATTTCATAATCCATGGCGTATTTATTCCCTTCCACCGTTACTTCGTCAATCATATTGGCTGATGGCTTCAGCCTGATTTCACCAAGGTCGGTTTTTTTGTCACCGGAAACTATTTCTACCGGAATATGCTTGTCTTCATAGCCCATAAAAGAAATCAGAAGGAGAAAATTGCCATCTTCCTTGGTTTCTAAAGTGAAACTTCCGTCATCACTGCTTACAGTTCCTGTCAGGATGCTGCTGTCTGATTTGTGCATCAAACTGATGGTGACATAGGCCATGGGCTCATCGCTGCTGTTGTCTATGATTCTTCCGGTAATCCGGTATTGCCTTTTTTCTGCTTCACTGGTAATATCAAGACCGGCAAAACTGCCAGCCGTAGTTGCTGTCAAAATAAGGAATATCAATGCTGTTCTGATGTAAAAACTTCTCATATTAAATCAGGCTTCTTTTTTAGAATTTTGTGCATGCAAATTAGAGATGAAATCTGTAGAAATTTGGTAGAAATGTGGCCAGGAGCCATTCCAATTTAACTTTTTTGCTTGCTGATTGTAAATTTGTGCTTTCCGTTATTGTATTCATATGTAATATGCAAACCACTGATGTGGCATATTTGTTTAACAATAGCAAGACCAAGCCCCAGCGAAGTGGAATCTTTCCCGCGCGTAAAGCGTGTGAAGATGTCCTTCTCCGGGAAATCTGCAGGTTTACCTTCGTTGCTGATAAGTATTTTGTTGTTCTTGCTTACAATGCTTATCGTGCTGCCCTCGCTGGCATAGTAAATGGCATTTTTTATGAGATTGCGCAGCAGGATATTGAATAAATCAGGATTGATCGTGAGCCGCTGATTCTCGTCTGTCTCTGAGTGAAAACTTAATCGACGGTTATCGGCAAAATCTCCGGCTGCAGTGATTTGTTCATTGATAACCGGTGCAGTACTGATTTCCTCAATATCTTCAAACTCCTTATTGTCAATTTTTGTGATTAAATTCAAAGCACTGCCCAATCTTGAAAGTTGTCTGCTTTCAGAATAAATGGTTTTGACTTTTTCTGCCAGGACGGGGCTGAGATCGTTGCCGGCAAGCATTTGTTCCGATTTGTTCAGAATGATGCTCAGGGGAGTCTGTAGTTCATGAGACATGTTTTCCGTGTATTGTCTCAACTGCTGATAATCCTTTTCTATGCGGTTTTGCATCTCGGCCAGTAAGTTCTGTAGCTCAAGAAATTCCCTTGTGCTGGTTTTTCTCTTTTTCAAAGGCCCGCTTTTTCCGATTTTATAGTCGGACATCTGTTTGAGAATCTGCTTAAACGGAGCAAATAAATGGTTTGACAGAAAATAGTTTGTTATCAGCATAACACCAATCAAAAGTAGTATTACCATCAAAATCACCTCAAAAATGTCATCGCGAAACCGATACAATTCCTCCGCAGTTTTTCTTACCTCAATTCTGTACAGGGTATCCCTGACTGTGACATAATTGATTTTTTTCCGAAAAATTTCTTTTTCTCCGGTTTCATTGTTTACCATGGAAGTATCAGAGTAAACAGGATCAAAGCCTTCCGGAATACTGTCAGCTTTTTGTACGCTGGCATAATCCAGTTTTGATAGTCGCTCCGGCTTTTTTTCAATGAGCCGCGTTACCCAGGATTCCTTGTTGGTTAGCCGGCGCTCAAGTATATTGTTCATATGCTTGGTGGCTTCACTTTTCAGTATCAAACCACTGATGATAAAAGATGTGAGAATAATCAGCAGGTACCACATGCTGATTTTACTCAATATCCCGGGGCGTCGTTTCTTTATCATATTTTTGTGTCTAACTTGTATCCCATGCCGTACATGGATTTAAGATAATCCCTGCCACCGGCTTTGGTGATTTTCCTGCGGAGATTCTTGATGTGATTATAGACAAAGTCGAAGTTATCAGCCTGGTCAGCATGATCTCCCCATAAATGTTCAGCAATACTTTCCCTGGTAAGCAAATGGTTTTTGTTGTAAACAAAATACAGGAGTAAATGATACTCCATACGCGTGAGGTTTAGGGTAGTTTGGTTTACTTTTACCTCAGCTGCGGCAATGTCAATGCTGATCTCATGCAATCTGATAATGTTTTCCCGGCTGTTGACAAATTTGCGGCGCAGGATGCTGCGTATCCTGGCATTGAGCTCGGCATTGTGAAATGGTTTGGTCAGATAGTCATCAGCGCCTTGCTCCAGGCCACTGAGTTTGAATTTTAAAGCATGTCTGGCTGTAAGAATGATTACTGCTGTTTCGGGATGACTTTCGCGGATTTTTTGTAAAAGATCAAGGCCATTGCCATCGGGTAAACCAATATCAAGTATGACCAGATCATACCTATACAACATGATTTTTTCTTCGGCAGAAGTGAAATCATATGCTGTTTCGAAAATGAAATCATGGTTGGACGGATACTCTGTAATATCTTTAGACAGCTCTTTATTATCTTCCACCAAAAGCAATTTCATATCGTAAATGTAATCATCAAATCTGTTAGAATTCTGTATTTTATGATTTTTCCTTTGTCAGATACCCTGATTCTTGCGTCTTGCTTTGAAAAAAGTTCTGAGCATATCTGCCGATTCAGATGCACACAGACCCGAAGAAACCTCTGTTTTGGGATGCAGAATATTGCCACGGTATTTTCTGTAGCCACGCTTTTCATCTCCTGCGGCAAAATGCAATTGCTTTATCTGGCTTAAACCAATGGCTCCTGCACACATGATACAGGGTTCAAGACTTACATATAAATTGCATTCCGGAAGGTACTTGCTCGACATAGAAGCCATGCCGGAAGTTAAGGCCAGCATCTCGGCATGAGCGGTTGCGTCCTGTAGTGTTTCTGTCTGATTGTGCGCTCTGGCAATTACTCTGTCTCCACAGGTGAGAACAGCTCCCACGGGGATTTCTCCTGCTTCTGCTGCCAGCCCTGCCTCCTGCAATGCCATGCGCATAAATATTTCATTTTTATTCATAATCAGTAAGCTTAGCAGGATGAGTTGTTTTTACAATTTTGCTTTGGTCAGTGCATTCTGAAATCAACTCCCGAATGGTCTTTTTGCTTGCCGGATCAACAAAGTCAGGAGCAATGTCTGCCATTGGAAGTAAAACAAACAAACGGTCATACAGGGACGGATGCGGAATCTGTAAGTATCTTTCCCGGATGATTTTGTCATCATAAAAAATTATATCGATATCAATGATGCGACCCTGATAATTTCCTTTTTTATCTGGACGCTGCCTGCCCATATTGGTTTCAATCTTCATACAGGTCTGCAACAATGCCTGCGGAGACATTTCCGTACTGCATTTTAGTATCTGATTGTAAAAATCTGCAGGATGTGTAAAGCCCCAGGCCTCAGATTCGTAAACAGGAGAAAACTTGTCAATCCCGGATAGATTTTTCTGCAGATACTTCTGGCAGTTGCCCAGATTTTGTAGTCTGTTACCAAGATTTCCGCCTATGGATAAATATACCTCAGACATAAATGCTTTTTGTTCCTTCTGTACAGTTTGTGCAAATATCCGTATTTTTTCTTTCAGTGAAAACTTTTTTCACAAAAGCCCGGTATGCATCGGAATGCCAGATACGTGAAAACGGCATATGCTGTACATTGCCCATTTTATATTTCCCGGCTTTATCAAAGCAGCAGGGAAGCACATCGCCCTTACTGCTTATTACAGGATTGCGAAATACACGCCAGCAATGATTTCCGAGGGGGTTTTTAATCATAGCTCTGCCGTCTTTGATATTGTACCGGCGTAGTTTTGGGCTTTCCGGAAGGGAGTCTGTTTGATTTATGTTGATAATCTGCATGCTTTTTAACCTGAGTGATGCTCCTGCCCGTTTTGCCATAATTTTCAGATCGATCAGGTTCTTTTCATTTTGCCGCATGAGGATGCTCTGCATAATGACTCTGGGTCTGCTTTTTCTGCTTTGATTTTTGGCTTGCCGGATATTTTCCATGAAAGACATTACTTTCTCAAGTGAACCACCTTTGCGGTAAACTGCATAGCTTTCCTGATCTGCGCCGTCAACAGAAACTATCAGTTCATCCAGGCCTGTTTGTACCAGTTTTTCTGCCAGGGCCGGACTGTCAAAATTCCCGTTGGTTGAAAGCGATGTGTAAATGCGGTATTTTTTCAGCAAAGTGATGAACTTTTCTGCCCCGGGATGGAGCAGGGGCTCTCCCTGAAAGTACAAACTTACCATCCACAGGTGTTTTTTGTTTTGCTCAATGATGGATGCAAAAAGCTCATATGACATCAAAGGCCGTTGAATGTGTTTGCCGTTCCCCAGCGGGCATTCAGGGCAGTGCAACTGGCAATTGCCTGATATTTCTATACTCAGACTGATTGGTTTTCCCCATAAAAAAAGGCTACCTGTTAATCTGCTTAACAGGTAGCTGCTTCTCAATAAGATATAATTGATAATTCTGTAAAAGCTCAGGCTTTTTACCATGCCCCCGAATTAGTTGGCGTTCAGAATATCAAGCAATTCGTCAAGTTTGGGTGTCAGAATAATTTCTGTCCTGCGGTTTTTCCGCCTTGCTTCTGCACTGTCACCTTCTGCAACCGGTAGATGTTCTCCGCGTCCGGCGGCTATCAGGCGTTTGGGATCCAGGTCAGAGTTGTCCAGCAGGATTTTCACAATGGATGTGGCACGTTTCACACTCAGATCCCAGTTGTCTTCAATATTGCCTCTTCCGCCATATGGCACATCATCAGTATGCCCTTCAATCATAATGTTGATGTCCTTGTTTTTTACAAGTACCTCACCCAGTTTTTTTATGGCTTCCCTGCCTTGCGGGTCAACAGTCCATTTTCCGGATTCGAAAAGCAGTTTTTCTTCAAGAGAAACGTATACTTTACCGTTTTTCTTTGTAATTGTGAGTCCTTCACCTTCAAATCCGAGCAGGGCATCTGTTACTTTGTCACGGAGCGCATTGACAGCAGAATCTTTTTGGTTTAGAATGGACTGTAATTCAGCCACTTGTGCATTTTTGCGGTTGATTTCGGCTTCTTTCATCTCCAGCTCAGTCCGCAGTGCCTCCAGATTGGCACGTTCCTTATTCAGGCGCTCATCCAGTGCTCTGAGCTCATCCTGTTGTTTTTGCAATTCTTCTCTGGATTCCTGCAGCATGGCCAGTGTTTTTTTGGCCTCAGCGTCAGCACCTTCCCTCAGCTTTTCTGTGTTCTCCAGCAACTGATTGTACAGTTCATTGATTTTATCATACTGAACTGTCAGTGTCCGGTATGAAACACCCTTGATGGTTGTATCTTGCACAAGTCCCTTGTTTCTCTTTTTCAGTTGGTTGAGTTGTTCCTCCAGTTCATTGTTTGCCGTGGTCAACTCTTCATTTGTGGACTTGATATCATCCAGTTCAGTTTCACATTGTTCTTTTTTCTCTTTTACCTGTTCAAACTTTGTGGCAGGCACGCAGGAAAATACCATTCCTGTAATTGTTATGACTGCTAAGATGTGAATTAATTTTCTTTGCATGATATGTACTTTTAAGTTTACATCAAAAATAATAGAATTTTTATTCTCTATTGCCTTATCCGGTAATAATAAATAAAACCACGTAAGGACAGTGATCAAGATAGATATAAATACGGATGAAAAATTATTTTGTTCAGTTTTTTATTGACAATGACTTGTTAATCATTCCTGATGAAGGCAATCAAATTTTATTGTTAAATTTGTAGTAAAGAAAAAGAATATGCAAGCAAAGCCAGGACAATTATTGGCCGCTATAAATTCACCTGAGGATCTCAGGTTATTGGAGAGTAAGGATTTGATACAACTGTCCGAAGAGCTTCGGCAATTTATCATTGACGAGGTTTCATGCAATCCGGGGCATCTTGGTGCCAGCCTTGGTGCGGTAGAGTTAGCTGTAGCACTTCATTATTCTCTGAATACACCCAAAGACCTTGTAGTCTGGGATGTTGGCCATCAGGCATATGCCCACAAAATTCTAACCGGCAGGAGGGATACATTTCACACCAACCGAAAACTCAAGGGTATCAGCGGTTTCCCTGTACGGCAGGAATCAGAATATGATGCCTTTGGTGTTGGTCATTCTTCCACATCAATATCAGCAGCCCTGGGCATGGCTGTTGCCGACAGACTTGCAGGTGGCCAAAAGCAAATTGTTGCGGTTATCGGTGATGGTGCCATGACAGGAGGTATGGCTTTTGAAGCACTCAACAATGCCGGTGCCCTGCATCCAAACATGACCATCATACTGAATGATAACAATATTGCCATTTCGCCCAACTCCGGAGCAATGAAGGAATATCTTATTGATATTGCCACATCCAAAACCTACAATAAGGTGAAAGATGATGTATGGAGATTTCTGGGGGCTGTAAACCGGGCCGGTGGCCCCAATGCCCGCGATTTTGTGCAAAAGATAAATAACGGGATCAAGGCAATTGTCATGCGTCAAAGCAATATGTTTGAATCCCTCAAGCTGAGATATTTTGGTCCTGTGGACGGACATGATGTTGTTTATCTGACAAAAATCATGGATGACCTGAAGAAAATTCCCGGGCCAAAAGTTCTGCATGTGCTCACACAAAAAGGCAAAGGATTTGCTTCAGCCGAAAAAGACCAGACCCTCTGGCATGCCCCTGGAAAATTTGATAAAACCACCGGACTCATTATCAAATCAGAGAATACCAAACCCACACCGCCCAAATACCAGGAAGTGTTTGGTAAAACCATCACACAGCTGGCTGCGAAAAATGATAAAATCGTTGCCATAACACCGGCCATGCCAACAGGTTCATCACTGGACGAAATGATGGAAAAATTTCCCGACAGATGTTTTGATGTGGGAATAGCAGAGCAGCATTCCGTTACCTTTGCTGCCGGAATGGCCACACAAGGGTATATTCCCTACTGCGTGGTATATTCAACCTTTGCCCAGCGTGCATACGATCAGATTATTCATGATGTGGCGATTCAAAACCTGCCGGTGATTCTTTGTCTGGACCGTGCCGGACTTGTGGGACAGGATGGTGTGACCCATCATGGCCTGTATGATATCCCTGCCCTGAGAACCGTACCCGGACTTGTTATTGCAGCTCCAATGGACGAAATTCAACTCAGACATATGCTGTATTCCGCGCAGGTGAAACCGAAAGGCCCCGTGGTTATCAGGTATCCTCGCGGATATGGAATGCATGTCAAATGGGAGAAAGATTTTGAAGAAATCCCGGCAGGAAAAGGCAGGGTGATGGAAGAACATGATGAAGCTGAAATATCTGTACTTTCCTATGGAGCTGTAGGTAATGCCGTCAGGTATGCCGCGAAAAAACTCAGGGAAAAAGGCATCAGTATCAATCATTACGATATGCGTTTTGCTAAACCTATGGATGAAAATCTCCTGGATATTGTCGCCGAGAAAACCGGCAAAATTCTCACAGTGGAAGACGGTTCATTAGCTGGTGGCTTTGGCTCGGCTGTGCTTGAATACTATGCCGATAAACAAATTCCTCTGACAATTAAACGCCTCGGTGTACCTGACAAATGGATACATCATGGGCAGGTAAATGAACTTAAGCAGATTTGTGGCTTTGATATTCAGGGTATTATCGAAAGTACAGAAAAAATGGTGTAGC
Source organism: Bacteroidota bacterium (assembly GCA_051747965.1). Lineage (GTDB taxonomy): Bacteria > Bacteroidota > Bacteroidia > Bacteroidales > ML635J-15 > JAQIBY01. Next base: position 6,029 of record JBNJGS010000043.1, on the reverse strand, counting down.
ATAAAAGTCTTGCCACATGGGGAATGTGGCCGATTTGGCATTTTTGTATTATTTTGTATCTTTACCTTCATCCAATATTGAAAAGAACATACCATGAAGCGAAGCCTGCTATTTATTTTGTTATTTACAGCGATATTGACTGCTTTTGGTCAGAGAAAGCCGGACCGGCGTTTTGTAAATCTGTTTTATGATGCCTCTGCGTACATTTATGAGGAGAATTATAATGCCGCTGTTCCCTTACTGGAAGAACTGAATTCCATTGACCCGGATAATGCGAATATACAATACAAGCTTGGTTTGTGCTATCTGAAAAGCCGGACCATGCAAAAAATGGCAGAAGAAAAACTCGAATATGCTTCGGAATACGTTAGCAAGGATTTCGAGCCTGACAATCACAGGGAACGAAATGCACCTCCCATTACCTATTTCTTTCTTGGACAGGCATTCCGTATCAATATGGAATTCGCCAAATCAATAGAATCCTTTGAAGTATATCTTTCCTATGTGCCGGACATAAATCCTGTTCCCGGTTTTGATGAAGACGAAACCATGCGGCAGATTGACATTACCAAAAGGGCTCAGCGGATGGTTGATGTACCTGTCAATGTTGATATGATTAATATGGGCCCGGTAATTAACTCAAAGTATTCTGATCACTCCCCTGTAATTGATGCTCACGAATCAAAAATGGTGTTTACTTCCAAACGGCCAAAGTCTGATGAACCATTCTACAATCAGGATGAGGATCTGTTTATCTCCAAAAAAGAGAATGAGGAATGGACTTCCCCTGAACGCATGGGAGAACACATCAATACAGAGGAAAATGAAGCATCCATCGGATTGTCAACCGAGGGCGATATTCTGCTGTTTTTTCGCTCAGAATACAAGGCAGGTAATATTTTTACCACCAAAAAAGGAAAAGATACCACCGAGTGGGCAAAGCCGAAGCTGCTGACTGAAGAGATCAATACAGAGAACAGGGAAACACATGCCTGTATTTCTCCGGATAACCAAAGTATTTATTTTACAAGCGACAGACCCGGAGGTTATGGAGGCCTTGATATCTACGTTGTCAGAAGATTGCCCAATGATGAATTCGGAGAACCCCGCCTGCTGGGTGAGAATATCAATACTCCCTATGATGAAGAAACTCCCTTTATACACCCCGACGGACAAACCCTCTTTTTTAGCTCCAAAGGACATGAAACCATCGGAGGATTTGATATCTTTTATGCTAAAATGAATGAAGATTACACCTTCGGCCCGCCGGTGAACCTGGGATATCCCATCAATACCACAGGTGACAATGTCTCCTATGTTATGAGTATGGACGGACGACGAGGTTATCTTAGTACATACAGGGAAGAAGGATACGGTGACCTGGATATTTATCAGATTAACCACAAAGATGTTTTTATTACAAATCTGGCCATCTATCAGGGAACCGTTACAGACTCTGAAGATAACATACCGGAAGATGTGGTGATCGTAGCAAGAAATAAGAAAACCAATACCATTGCCGGTGTTTACCGACCCAATAAATATACAGGAGAATATGTCCTGACCCTGCGTCCCGGATCAGAATACGACCTGATCTATAATGTGAATGGACGGCAAATGGTGACAACTGAAATTGAACCAACCAAAGAGGATGCAGATAAATTTGCCAGTGATTATGAACCCGTGGATCTGAATCCTGTAGTTGTGCAACTCTATGCTTATCATGACAGGGTACTGTTTGAATCGGGAGAAGTGGATATGACACCAAGCGGAAACCGTGCGATTGATAAAATGGCTGGTCTTGTGGATACCACAGAAGCACCCATGGCCGTAACAATCAACTTTCCCCCAAGTCATCCCCTGAGCGGACAGCGCTTTGAAGTGGTGAAAGACGAACTGATAAAATCCGGTGTTGAGGCTGATGATATTGTTGCTCAGGGAAATGTTCCTTCCTATGCTGAAATTATTTACGGACTTGATATTACTGAAGGTGAAGAGGAATTCCTCGATATCGATCTTTCCGCTACAGCCACCACATCCAGGGAAGATGTTGTTGTGAAAAATATCTTCTTTGAATTTGACAGCTACAGAATTATTCCTGAATATCACGAAAACCTGAATGTACTGGCTGAATACATGCTCAACAATACCGATGCCGTAATTGAAATTGCCGGCCATACCGATGCACTGGGTTCCAATGAATACAATTACCTGTTGTCATACAGACGTGCCAAATCTGTGAAAGATTACCTGGTGAATAAGGGGGTCGCTCCATCCAGTCTGATTACCAAAAAGTACGGAGAAACCGATCCCATTGCTGCCAACATGAAAGACGGGCAGGATAACCCGGAAGGCCGGCAGCTTAACCGCCGTGTTGAATTCTCTGTGCTTAAGCAGGGTACACGCGGAGAGCTGATTATTGAGCCAATTGAAAAAGCTGCAGATGCTACTGAAGAATTAATCGCCGGTGATGAAACCATGGAAGCTGACGAAGATGGCACCTTCACGATACAGATTTTCGCCCTGAAAAACCGCAGGTCCATTGATTACTTTGATGACCTGATCGGTGTAAAAGAAAGCCGTGGTGAGGACGGATTCTATCGTTATTATGTAGGCCGTTTTGATTCCCGCGAGGAAGCCCGTGACGCCATGCAAAACCTTCGCGATATGGGTTATGAACCATTTATCAGAGAACTGAGCTTCTTTGAATAGAAGCATAGAACCAAATCAATTTTCATCAGCCGGGGACCTGTCTCCGGCTGATTTTGTGTTTAGCCTGCCTGTATAAGATTAGGTAAATCTAACTGATGTCTTGTGTATTGAATACCATAAATTCCACCCTGACCAAAACGTTCTGCTCATATTTTGTTAATTTTGGCAGCAAATTCAGAGACTATGGCACAAAAACCATCCATACCAAAGGGAATGCGGGATTTCACCCCCGCTGAAATGCTTAAACGCAATTATATTTTCAATACCATACGTGAGGTGTTTGAAAATTACGCTTACCTGCCCATAGAAACACCGGCCATGGAAAAACTCAGTAGTCTGCTGGGTAAATATGGGGATGAGGGCGATAAACTGTTGTTTAAAGTGCTCAACTCCGGTGATTTTCTTAAAAAAGCATCCGATCAGGAGCTGACAGAGCGGGATCTGAACAAGCTGAGCTTCAAATTGTCAGAAAAAGGCCTCCGCTATGACCTGACCGTGCCCTTTGCCCGCTTTGTGGTGCAGCATCAAAGCGAACTTGTTTTTCCTTTCAAGCGGTACCAGATTCAGCCCGTATGGCGTGCCGACCGCCCGCAGAAAGGCCGTTACCGTGAGTTTTACCAGTGCGATGCGGATGTGATTGGATCAGACTCCCTGCTGAATGAATTTGAGCTGGTGCAGATTATGGATGAGGTGTTCAGACGTCTCAATCTGCCTGTGATCATTAAAATCAACAACCGGAAACTGCTGATGGGCGTTGCAGAAAGCCTGGGTGTGAAGGATAAGTTTACCGAAATCACGGTGGCGGTGGATAAACTGGATAAAATTGGCCGCGACAAGGTGCTTGAAGAAATGACAGCGCAGGACATCCCGCAGGCAAAAGCTGAAACAATGATGGATGTTTTTGAAGCAAAGGGCAGCACCGCAGAAAAAACTGAGGCCCTGAAATCACTGCTGAAAGACTCCGAAACCGGTATGAAAGGAATTGCCGAGGTCGAAAAGCTGTGGAACTACCTTGATGCCTTTGAATTTGATGCAGAGATTGAGCTTGATACCACCCTGGCCCGCGGTCTGAATTATTACACCGGAGCCATTTTTGAAGTGAAAGCCCGGGATGTTCAGATGGGTAGCATATGCGGTGGTGGTCGCTACGATGACCTGACGGGCATTTTCGGATTGCCGGATGTGTCGGGGGTTGGCATATCTTTTGGTGCCGACCGGATATACGATGTGCTGGAGCAACGCAATGGTTTTCCGGAATCGGAAATGCACCAGAGTGAGCTGCTGTTTGTGAACTTTGGCGAGAAGGAAGAAGCCTGGATACTGCCCGTGCTGGCACAAGTGCGGAAAGACGGCATCAACGCCGAAATTTACCCTGATGCCGCCAAAATGAAAAAGCAGATGAAATACGCCGACCGCAAGCAAATCCCCTGGGTTGTGATGGCCGGCGAAGAAGAAATGGCATCCGGCAAAGTTAAACTCAAACACATGCAAAGCGGCGAGGAAACGCTTGTCAGTCCGAAGCAGCTTGCGGGAGCTGTCCGGTAACTATTCGTTCTGTATTTCAATTACCGGATTGGTATGCGTTCTGTATTTTTCCGGAATGTCGGGAATGCCGTTGCCGTCGGTGTCGGGGAAGGAGATGGCATAGCGGTAAAATGACAACCATTCTTTGCCTTCCTGTATGCCGGGTTTGTCGGGATTAAAGTCGATTACCGTTTCGCGGATGTTTTCAAACTCGCCGCCATCAGCCAGTTTGGGCTTTACCCGTACCAAGCCGAAGGTTTTTTGCTTAATCATACCCAAAAATTCAAGCATATAAGCATTGGCTGAGACCGTGTACAGTTTGTCATTTTTCTTGCTCAGGTCAACTTCTTTCCAGGCTGTGCTGTCGCTGCCAAGTTCTAATTTTTGTATCTTATTCAAAAACCCTTTGTCAGGATTGGCATGTATGCGGATGCCGCTGTAATAAATGTAACTGGCCGGAGAGGATTCCCGCACCATATACAACACTTCTATCACTTTTTTCAGCTCATTTGCCGTGATGTGCACCTGCGCCAGAGCGTATCCGGGAATGTCGTCTTCACCCTGGCCGAGTGAGCATATCCGGAAGATGTCGGCAATGCCCTGTTTGCCGGTTTTGCCGGGATTGATACGGTCACGGATGACACCGGCCGCTACCAGGGACAGATCGGAATGTATGCCCTGTGATGTGATGTTGTACTGTATGGCATCGGCAATAAACGGGCCGAGAAGGGATGCATCCAGGTCTCCCAGTTCTTCACAGCTCATTTCAAAATCAGATTCAAACACAGGCTTGTCGTAATCTATGTCCAGGGGGTCCAGTATCTCAGATTGTACGAGTTTCTGTTGACGGTCAATTTTATTCTGTATTTCAGCAATGCCTTTGATGTCGTCACTGAGGGGAATCAGGCTGAAGTCTTTCAGTTTGCTTTCTTCGCTGCCGGGAGAAAGAACAAGCCTGCCCATGTTTTGCCCGCCTGCTCCGGTCTGTACAACGGGCACTCCATCTGCAAGAATCGCCTCGTTCAGTGTGGTGTGTGTATGTCCGGAGATCACGGCATCCACCCATTTGGAAGTTTTTTCTGCCAGCTTCACATCTTCACCGCCCCATTCGCCTTTTTCTTTGGCTACACCGGAATGGGACAAGACAATGACCACATCGGCCTTGCCGCTTTTTTTGAGCTCTCTGGCGGTTCTTTTAGCTGTTTTAATGGGGTCTGTTATGCTGACAGGCGGCAAATACGGCTGTACCTCTTCGGCATCGTATCCCATAATGCCCAGGAAGGCAATTTTTTGTCCTTTTTCTTCATGGATGATGTATGGTTTGATAAGACCTTCTTCGTACAGGGCACTTAAGGCATCATCCCGCGGGTCATCCTCATCAAATTCCACATTGGTGAGTAAGAGCTGTGGGATGTCGCCTTTTTCCCGGGCTTTGTTGATAATTTGCGCCAGAACTTCAGGGCCGTAATCAAATTCATGATTTCCGATGGTAAGGTAATCATAACCCATTTCATGCATCAGCCGTAGCTGAAATCCGGTGTCAGGTTCAAGCGGATGGAAGAGTGATCCCATGAGGAAATCACCGGCATCCACTGCCAGAACAATGTCATCATTATTGTTTGACTTTTCCTCCCGGATGAGGCCGGCAATGCGGGCAAATCCTCCGAGCGTTTCGTCATCCCCTGTGTTTAAGGGGCTGTATTCGGTTTCGGGCGAATAGCCGTTGAGTTTGGAGTGTAAATCGTTGCTGTGAAGCAGAATGATATCCTGAGCCATGAGCTGACCGACAGCAA
>JBNJGS010000042.1:21861-24691 GCA_051747965.1 Bacteroidota bacterium | reverse complement strand
TGTATCTTTGAAAGCAAAATCTGGAATAAGGCGGCAGTTTGAGGTCGTTTATGCCTGATTTAGAGCATTGTTACAAAAAATTAACCTTTTAAAAAAATTACAATTATGAAAAAAATTGCTTGTTTGTTCCTGCTGTCTGCTTTGCTGGCAGGAAGTATTTCTGCTCAGGTAGTTTCTGATCCCGAGCAGGTCAGAGACCTGAGCCTTAGCTTGAAAACAAATGTCGGCTTTATGTTAGGCGTTGATATGGACATGCCTGTAGTTTACGGAGTAGGTGCTGAGGTGGAATACTTTCAAAACCGAAAGTGGCTCCTTTTTGCTTCTGCCCAAAACCTTACATCTGTTTTTGGTATTTTAGAAGGCGATGGCACTACGTTTTTCAAAGACCATGGGTATTTTGATCTTGGCGGTGGCTATAGCCTGATGAGCTTTGAAACATCCAAAGAAAAAAAGAAGAAAATAACAGTAAAAAAATCGTCTTACCTGGTTGATACCCTGTATTGGGTGAAGAACGATATCAATGACATTACCAAACATAATATGTTGGTTCGCGGTGGCTTGCATATCACCGGCAATACCATCACAAATTACAGTAGCAGCGAGCTTGCCCAAGGGCAGGATATATACGATTATGGTACAGAGAATCTGCTGAATCAAAACTACAGAGTCCTGTCACCATACCTGGGTGTAGAGTACCGGTTTACAAAAGGATACCGATTCATCTTGAATCGGGAGTTTAATGGATACACAGAACAGTACTCCATTTTTGCCGATGTCTTTATTACCTCTTTCCTTGATGATAATGTGGAATTTAATTCCGAAACGAGTTCAGAAAACATTCGGCCGGGTATTGTTAGAGAAGATCATACAGGCGATCTGGTTTTAGATAAGTTTGGTTATCGGATTGGTTTTAAAAATATTGGTCAAGCTTATAAATCAGCCAATTTAGGGTGGGCACTAGAAGTCGTATCCCAACCTGATGTGAGAAAGGCTGCAGATGCATCCAATAAAACAATTATCATGTATACCATTTTATATACCCTTTAACATTCAAAACAGATAATATTATGAAAAACATTATATACATTGCAATTGTAACCCTTATCTTTTCATCCTGTGCAAGCATGTTTCCCGGAGGACCAACCAAAATTAAACTGGACTCAAAACCCTCTGGAGCTACCGTCTATGCAAAAGGAGAAGAAAAAGGCAAAACTCCGCTTACCGTTGATCAGGAACGTTCCAAAACTGTCGTATACGATTTTCAGAAAGATGGCTACCTCAACGAAGAGGTTTGCATTTACGCTGATGAAAGAAATAACTGGATTTACCTGAATGCGCTTAATCTCTACTTCGGTAGTAACCTTGATGCACTCTCAAACAAAAGTGGTTTAATTACTGAAGCTTTTGTTGCACCCGAGCTTACCAAAATACCCAAGGGCGTTGACAGCACACAGCCAGCCTACTTTTATGCGCTCTACTGGCCGTTGGAGGATGGCGATACCATTGCCATATCTTGTATCGACGGTATACGTTACGGTGAGTCAATTTACGAAGAACGCAAAAGCAGCGGCAGTTCTTCCGGATCATCGAAAACCGAAGAAAAAGATACCCTGGATATTGAGTATGAAATCAACCGCCTGATGAGCGAAACAGGCATAACAGTACCCGGGGAGGTGATCGACAAAGATGAATCTTACCTGTTCCATCCCGATTACAGTTACAAGATTATCGCCAGAATAAAGGACCTTCGTTTGCATGAAAACTACCTGCCTGCGCACTCACGGCCTGCACCACACGAAAACCGCATGGTAGCTGATATTCAGTGGGCGGTCATCAACAGCCCCGGCGATACCGTATTTCAGAAAGTCTATAACACAGAGCATACCTTTTATTCCACTTACGAAGAAATCCAGCTGTACCGGCTTGTAAAACGCGCTTACCTGCAGATGCTTGGGGATGATGAGTTCAGAGATGCAATTCAGGCACCCGTGGAATATGGGTTCGATGACCCCCTTGTTCTCAACCGCCCGGTAAGCGAAAAAGACGGTCCCGACAGGGTGGCCAAATCCGTGTATGCCGTCAAAGCCGATGACGAACGCGGCACAGCCATTGCCATCAGCGCCGAAGGCCACCTGTTAACCTCTTACAACCTTACCACCTATAACGATACCATCACTGTTATGGTTGACGGCGAAAAATATGAGGCAGAAATCCTGCGCAAACATGCCAAAGCCGATCTCTGTTTGTTGAAAATTGATGCCGATAATTTGTCAGCCATTCCTTTTGACGGTTATGGCAATGATCTCACAACCGGCATGGACATTTATGCTGTGGCCATGGGCGGCACCGACGATTTTGGCGTCTCCCTTACCCAGGGCATCATCAGCAGCATGCGCCGAAGCGGTCCGTTTGAAATCATACAGACCGATGTGAGCATCAATTACGGAAACAACGGTGGTGCCCTCATTACCAAAGACGGGCAGCTCATTGGTGTCATCAACGCCAAAATATCCGCTGCTGGCATCGAAGGTATCGGTTTCGGTGCTCCGGCCTACATCATCGGCGAAAGCCTCGGCATTGAGTACAAAAAATAAAGCACACCTCCCAACCTGCCAGCGTCGCAGACCTGGCAGAAGACAAGACGGAAGAGACGGGCAGAGGCGGGATCGGTTGCAGACCTCCCAACCTGCCAGCGTCGCAGACCTGGCAGTTGGGAGACAAAAATTTGCCCGATTCCTGACATTTCATTACCTTTACCTCAGGAAACTAAATTTGTACAATGATGAAAAAAATGTGGTATGTGCTTGGATTGCTTGTTTTGATAGCTGGT
>JBNJGS010000042.1:0-21761 GCA_051747965.1 Bacteroidota bacterium | reverse complement strand
GATTCCTGACATTTCATTACCTTTACCTCAGGAAACTAAATTTGTACAATGATGAAAAAAATGTGGTATGTGCTTGGATTGCTTGTTTTGATAGCTGGTTTTACCGCCTGTAACAACGAATCCGACAAAAAAGAAAAAGAAGAAAAATCCGAAATGGAAAAAAAAGTGGACAATTATGCCGAGGTTGAATTGAAAGCTGATCTATCGCATTTAAGTGATAATCAGAAGGAAATGCTGGGTATTCTCATTGATGTGGCCGACATTATGGAAGAAATCTTCTGGATTGAAGCCATCGAACCAAAAGATGAGTTTTTATCCAAGATTGAAGATGAAGCAACCAAAGAGTACGCGAAAATCAACTACGGTCCCTGGGATCGCCTCAATGGTGACGAACCGTTTATGGAAGGCTATGGCGAGAAACCTGCAGGCGCCAACTTTTATCCCGAAGACATCACGAAAGAGGAATTTGAAAACTGGGAAAATTCAAACAAAACATCATGGTACACCATGGTTCGCCGTGATGATGATGGCAAGCTGATGAACATCTGGTACCACGAGTTTTTTGAAGAAAAAATCAACAAAGCTGCTGATTTGCTTGAAAAGGCTGCCAAACTTGCTGAAGATGATGGTTTCAAAAAGTACCTTGAACTCAGGGCACTGGCTTTTCGTACCGATGAATACCTGGCAAGTGATCTGGCATGGATGGATATGCAGGACAACCTTATTGATTTTGTCGTCGGACCAATTGAAAGTTACGAAGACCAATTCATGGGATACAAAGCTGCACACTCCGGGCAGTTGCTGATCAAAGACCTGGAATGGAGCGAAAAACTCCGCCGTTTTGGTAAACTTCTTCCCGAATTGCAGCAGAGACTGCCCGTGGATGATAAGTACAAAGCAGAAGAAGCTCGTCCCAATGAAGATATGAATGTATATGAAGTAATATATTATGCCGGTGATTGCAATGCTGCCGGGAAAAATATTGCCATCAATCTGCCCAATGATCCGCGTGTTCATAAAGCAAAAGGCAGTCGTAAATTGCAGTTGAAAAATTCCATGAAGGCAAAGTTTGATAAAATCCTCGTGCCCATCAGTGAGATGCTGATTGTGGAAGAACAACGGGCCAATATCAATTTCAGTGCTTTCTTTGAAAATGTTATGTTTCATGAAGTGGCGCATGGTCTTGGTGTCAATCAGACATTGGATGGCAGCGGTACTGTTCGCGAAGTACTGGCTGATGCCTACAGCCCGTTAGAAGAAGTCAAAGCTGACATCACAGGTCTTTACCTGATAACCCAACTCCATGAAATGGGAGAACTCAGCGAGAATGAGCTTGTGGATAACTATGTGACTTTCCTGGCAGGAATTTTCCGCTCCGTTCGTTTTGGTGTTGCCAGTGCGCATGGCAAAGCCAACATGATGGAATTTCATTATCTTTTGGAAAATGAGGCCATCACACGCAATGAAGACGGGGAATACGGAATTAATTTTGACCGCATGAAAGAAGTTGTGGCAGACCTGTCCGGTATGATTATCGAAACACAGGGAGACGGCAATTATGATTTTGCCAAAAACTGGATTGAAGAAAAAGCCGTTGTGGGCGAAGACCTGCAATCTGATCTTAACCGGGTGAACGAAGCCGGTATCGCCAAAGATATTGTCTTTGATCAGGGCAAAGATGTGCTCGGTATTTAATATTGAATCAACAATACTACGCAAAAGCCGTTCCTTTCGGGGCGGCTTTTTGCTTTTTTGGGGTTTCTGTCTGACAGTCGTAGCTCAATCAACCAATGTCCGGTGCAAGAATCAAAAGCACTGTTGAAGCTTAGCTGCCCTCTGATTCCTTGTTTGTGAAGCATACAATATGTAACTTTGCTGACATGAAGACACTGAGTGATTTGCCGGGTATTGAACATCCCGTTTTGATGGCCCCAATGTTTTTGGTTTCAGATGAAAGTATGATTCTGGCGGCACATGCTGCTGGTATTACCGCTGCCTTTCCTGCTGCCAATTACCGGAGTCCCGAGCTTCTGAATCAGGCACTGGCCTCATTGAAATCAAAGACCGACAAAGCATTTGGTGTCAATATCATTGTCAGTAAATCCAATGTCGAGCTTGAAGCACAACTGCATGCCTGTGTGGAACAGCAGGTGGATTTCATCATTACATCTTTGGGTAAGCCGGATAAAGTCATAGAAAAATGCCATAAGGCAGGAATTCTGGTTTTCTGTGATGTAACAGATATGATATATGCCGCTAAGGTGGTTGAGCTTGGTGCAGACGCCCTGATTGCTGTCAACAGGGAGGCAGGCGGGCATCCTGGAAAGCACCATGGCCACGAATTTCTTGAAGAGCTGCTTGCTAAATGGGATTTGCCGGTGATTTACGCCGGTGGCATCAGCAATGTTGCCAAATACAACAAAGTTATGGACATGGGTGCTGCCGGAGTCTCGGTTGGAACATTGTTTCTTGCTACTGAAGAGTCTCCTGTGTCAGAGGAATATAAGCAGGCCATGGTAAAATACGGTGGCGATGATATTGTTCGTACGGAAAAACTTTCAGGTGCTCCATTGCATGTCATCAACACCGAATATGTCAAAAAAACCGGTACCAAATCGAATTTTCTGACAAGGTTTTTATACCGGCATAAAGGTCTGCGGCGATATCTGAAAGCCCTGGCCATGAAACGGGGAATGAAATCTCTCGAAAAAGCTGCTTTTGGAGCGAGTTATAAAAGTGTCTGGGTGGCAGGGCCTGCCATTGAGGATATTCATGATATTACAACAGTAGAAAAAAGAGTAAAAAGCCTGACGGGCCAAACAAAGCCTTAATCACTGAGTTCACCTATCATATTTTTGCACATCAGTTCCTTTACTTTATCAAAATCATATTTCTTTTTGGAAATCAGGTAATACAATTTGGTAACAGCAGCTTCCAGGGTCATGTCTTTTCCGGAAATAACACCTGCAGATTTCAGAGAAGCGGCATAGGTGTCCAGATGCACGCTGCCTTTAAGGCATTGAGTTACAGCTACCAATACGGTGTGTTGGGCTGCATTTTTTAATGCGGCATGCAGTTCCGGATTTTTGCTTCTGGTCGGGCCGTTGCCGGAGCCATAGGCTTCTATTACAAGACCCTGCAACTCTGGGGTCAGCATATTTTCCACGTAGCGGGCTGATATTCCGGGAAAAAGTTTCAAAACACCAATTTCTGCATCCTTACCTGCTTTGTCATCACCAAAATACTGTACCGGCTGTGTGCGTTTGAGTTTGTTTTGTATCAGATTGCTTTTTAGTGAAATGCTGTAGCTCCAGTGTCTTTTCAGGTTGATGTTGATGCCTATGTCAGCAAGGGCAGGGTAGTTTGGTGAGTCAAAGGCATCGAAACCGGAGGCATTGATTTTGGTGCTCCTGCATCCCCGCAATAGTTTGTTGTTGAAATACAGTGCCACTTCAGGAATACTATAGTTCCCGGCAATGATAAGGGATGATATCAGGTTTTCCCGTGCATCATTCCGCAATTCAACATAAGGTACCTGGGAACCTGTGATGATGACATTGTTGTTGATCCCGGCCAGCATAAACCCAAGTGCCGAAGCTGTATATGCCATGGTGTCAGTTCCGTGCAGTACAACAAAACCCTTATATCGCCGGCGCTCCCTGTCAATGATTTTGGCGATGCGGTCCCAGCTGTCAGGATTCATGTTGGATGAATCCAGCAGTGGATCCATAGACAGGATTTCAAATTCGGGCAACTGGGAATCCTCAATTTGCCCGATGTCTTTGCGGATTCTCCCGGGAAAGTCAGGATCCGGCTGGTAGCCATCCTCGGTAGGAACCATACCAATGGTGCCACCGGTGTAGAGAATCAGTATTTTGTGACTTGTTGCCATACTAGTTGTTTTGCCGCAAAGGTAGATTTTTTTGGGAAATATACAGATAGACTATGACACAGAAGGTGTGTTCTGAATTATCAGGCGATGAATTCCTGATAAATAATCAGAAGTACCAGAAGCAGCGTAACCACCGCTGCCGTGAGCAAAATGATCTTTTTGCTGTATGGCATGCCCTGTTTAGGACTTGATTTTGCCATTTTTTGCAGTTTCTTCCAGGCTTTATCTGTATCTGCCTGTGCTTCAGTGTATGCCGAAAAGATATCTGCCGGTTTTGTGTTGCGGTTGATGTTTACACGGCTCTTCAGGGATGTCAGAAGGTAAGCGGGCAAAGCATCTTTCAGCAATATTTTGCGGCGTTTTGTCCACATGTGCAAAAAGAGTGCGATGATTTCTTCTTCTGCCTTTTCTGTGTCTGTTCCCTTATTAACAAGGAATTGAAAAAGTCCGGCATAGTATTTACGAAACATTTGTTCAAGGCATTGGAGTTTTCCTTTTTTTAACCCCCTGATAAGGTATTTGTCCGGCTCGTTATTGTTCATAGCTTACAGCTTATGAAAGTAGTAAAAAAGCGGGACAAGACCATGAAAATTGAGGTTTCATTTTAGCGATGGTATCCCATGGCATGCATTTCTACACTGCGCAGATGTTGATAGATTCTTTCATCAAGTGGATAATCCCAGCAACCACGTCGCAGAATTTGTTTTCCGCCAAAACCTTTTTTGAACCGGTACAGGCCGTACATGGGATGTGCCGGATTTGCAGTAGGGGAGATGCCAAACATGTCGTAATAAGTACAACCTGCCATTTTTGCTTTTTTGATAGCCGCCCATTGCAGTGCGTATGCAGGCATTAGATTGCGTTTGTTTGTGGAAGATGCTCCGTACAGGTAAGTAGCCTGTCTGCCGGATAGTCCCAGCCACATGGCGGCCAGAGCTTCTCCGTCATGCTCAGCAATGAGCATGATGCTTCCCGTGTTTTCATGGCTTTGCTCATTGGCCTTCAGCATGCCCTCAAAAAAATCTGTTCCATGATGATAAAAATGGTTTCGTTCTGCGGTTTCCCGGTACAAACGGTACCACGTTTCGAGGTCTGCCTTTCCTGCAGTTCTCACCTGAACACCGCGGCGACCGGCCAGGCGGATGTTGTATCGTGTTTTGGGCTTCATCTGAGCCAGCAATTCTTCTTCGCTCAGGTTCAGGTCAAGGCACAGCGTGCTGGACGGAAGACTGTCTGTAGGGGCTTTGAAAAGATTCCAGTCCTTTGTGGAGATATTCATCCTGAATTCCCGTGTTTGTTCTGAAGGTAATCCAAGCCATTCGCCCTGGTCATTATACCTGTTGTCATCGTGGAGCCACGGTGATTCCCACTGCAGGTCGAAGCGGATTAAGCCGCAATTTCCGGGCAGGTAGTGCATGAGTTCATGGGATAATTTCTCAAGAAACTGACCTGAATTCTCATCACCAGGATCAATTTCCGGGCCGTAGGGTATGTATGCCATGGCAGGTGCGGATTCACTGCCGGACATGGCTTTTCGCATGATAACCAACAAGTCATCCTGTATCTGTCGGTCTTCCTCTGTTTCCATTGTTATCCTGTATGCCCGGGGCTCATAACCCTGGGATTCCTTCATCTCTGCCCACCAGCGAGTCTGCTGAAGAATTCCCAGGTTTTTTAAACTGCCGGCATCTTTTGCTTCTACCTCTACTTGCATGTTTTGAAATTTTGCGCAAAACTGTGAAAATACCAGTACAATGCAAAGCAATTAAGGGTGAGTTTTGTCAGTTTTGGAAAATGTAAGTCCGCAATTTGCAGGTGATTAGCGGTGTAATGCAAGCTTAGTCTTTATCCATAATGATAAAAACATCTTCGTTGGGTGCTTTCATGAGATGCTGTTCGCGTGCAAATTTTTCCAGCATTGCAGTGCTGGAGTCCAGTTGTTGCATCTGTTTTCGGTATTTCCGGATTTCTTCCTGAAAAAAATCTCTTTCCTCCTGCAGTTCCCGTAATTTATTGACATCCTGTATCCGGTTAACGAGATTGTAACTGTCGAAGATACCTACCCACAAAATAAATACCAGCAGGCTAAGGATGTATTTGTTCCTTACCACCGGTTTAATGAATGTCCATATGCGTTGCAGGTGTTCCATTGCTGATGTAAAGATAATAAGAGAAATGACAATTCTCCAAAAGAAATATCAACTGTGCTTTGTTAATTAATTTGCAACCTTCATAAATATTGATCGGGCAGGGATAAGCCAATGCTGTACCTGGAATGCAACCACCGTTTACCTGTATGACTTATTCGCCGGCATTTTTCGGGGAGAGAGTTGTGAAGCATTCAAAAAATATCTGCATCTTTGGAGCGGATTAGCGTGGTATATATTTATGGAGGCAGAAAAATTCATCCGGGAAGTTATGGTTGCTGAAATCAGGGCACTGTTAAAACACGATCATGAGCGGGCTGCATTTGTAATGATGGGTCAGTCTATAGAGGTGCTGGGTGCTTTTTTGGATGATAAGCCGCTGAAAGCCAGGCAGCAATCGAAAAAGCGTTTCCGCAATGCCCTGTATCATTTGTTTCCCGGTAAATACAGCAGCATGAACCGAGGAGACAGGTTGTATAATGAGTTCCGTTCTTCGCTTACACACATGCTTGTTCCTTCAGCTCGTTTGAAACTTACCTCCCGTGATATGAGTGGGCATTTAACTGAAAAAGAGGGCAAACTGGTTCTGCATGCCGGTAGCCTGGCAGATGATATTGAAAGGGCAGGGGAGGCAATAATAAAACGCCTGAACTCCGGAGAGCTCAGGCGCAAGAGAATTGGTTTTGATTGGCAAGAGGATTAACGCAACTATGCAATGCCACCAAATTTTTCCAGATCAATTCTCGGATTTACACATAAAATCGGTATTTTTTTATATTCTTCAAGACTATGTTCATCCTTGATTTTCTTAATGTATTCTTTATAGCTTGTTGACATTAAGGTAAGTGTATCAACATCAAGCTGTCTGGCATGCTTAAATATTTCATCTGCATAATTATTGTCGATGTTTGATCTCACAACTTCATAATCAATCAGTTCCCTGTCCAGTACTTTTTCTGCAAATTTCAGGTTTCTTTTTACAAGTCCGTTTTTAACGTCGGATTTGAACACCGGATACAGTAGAATGACTTTGAGGTCAAAATGGCGGCTCAGGCTTTTTACCCAGTTCAGGTTTGCCCTGGTTTTTTGATTGGAATCAAGCGGGACAAGTACTTTATTAAACAGGGGTTTGTCGCTGGGGTCCTGCACGAGTAAAAACGCAATTTTTACGAATTTACTGACAACCTTCATGGCTTTCTTGAATGTTTTCTTGCCGTGTGTGCCCATGACAGCAAGGTATGCATTGAATTCCTGTGCAGTATTATAGATGGTTTTGAAAAGAGATCCCTTTCTGATGATGGCTTCAAACCTGACATCGGGATGATCTTTTGAAAAATCTTCCACTACTTTATCCAGTTCTTTCTGTTTTTCATCTATCTCGGAATCACGCTTAACAACATGAATCACAATGATGGGCTTGTCAATTTTGACAGCTATCTCGTAAGCTTTTTCCAATGCCCTGTCAGCAGGGGCGGAAAAATCAAAAGGTACAATTATACTTTTCTCCATATCTGAAAATATTTATTTATATATGTATAAACGCCTTTTGGGGTCAA
Organism: Bacteroidota bacterium; assembly: GCA_051747965.1. Lineage (GTDB taxonomy): Bacteria > Bacteroidota > Bacteroidia > Bacteroidales > ML635J-15 > JAQIBY01. The sequence continues at coordinate 14,166 of JBNJGS010000042.1, read as the reverse complement.
AAGGTTGCCTGTAGAAATGAATAATTTGATAAAATACACCTACATTATCAGAAATATTCCAGGCCTACATTCAGGTGATATGGTAAATGATGCAAATGTATGTAGTCAGGATGTTCATATGTATAATTTCACCCTTTTGCTTATTTGTTTTCGGGATTGATATCCGAAGCAGGTCTGATATCTCTTATCATCATTTGAAGGCTTTTTCTGTTCATGAAAACATTTTCTTCAATTGTATAACAGATATCAAAAGGTTTGAAATCTTTGATGTCATCATAATACTTTCCGAAGCCGAAGCCTATGGCATCTATTGAGAGATTATCGCCCAGGTGCTGAATGACCTTGAGTTTAAGATGCTCCTTGTTTTTTCCTACCTGCCGGGCACTGCCATTGTCATATACATGCCGGGAAATAAAAACCGGTTTCATATTGTCCGGGCCAAAAGGGGCGAATTGTTTAAGAATGCGGAAAAAGCGGGGAGTAATGTGTTTGACTTCTATTTCCAGGTCTGCGTCTATGCTTGGAATCAACTGTTGTGGGGTAATATTTTTCTCAACAAAAGATTCAAAACATTGCTTAAAATCTTCTATGTTTTCAGGCTTCAGAGTCATCCCGGCAGCGTACATATGTCCTCCAAAATCCTCAAGCAGGTGGCTGCAGCTTTCAATGGCTTCATATAAATTGAATCCCGGTACTGATCTTGCCGAGCCGCTGAGATATCCATTGGATTCTGTCAAAACCACTGTTGGTCTGAAATGATGCTCAATCAGGCGGCTGGCAACAATGCCAATGACACCTTTGTGCCAGTCTTTGGCATGCACCACTGTGGTTTTTTTCTCCCGGCCTTCAATGTTTTCTGCAATTTGTTCCAGGGCCTGATCTGTGATTTCATGATCCTTGGTTTTCCGTTCATCATTGATGACATTGATCTGATTTCCAATTTCTTCAGCAAGTTTTTCATCCTTTGATACCAAAAGCTCCACTGCAGTTTTGCCGGATTCCATCCTGCCAGCAGCATTTATCCTGGGGCCAAGTTTAAAAACAATGTCGCTGATGACAATTTCCTTGTCATTGAGTCCACCGAGTTCAATGATTTTTTTCAGACCAACTTGCGGACTGTGGTTGAGAACTTTCAATCCATAGTATGCCAGTATGCGATTTTCTCCGGTAATGGGAACAATGTCGGAGCCAATACTTACCACAACAAGATCAAGCAATTGGTATAAGTCCCTTTCAGGCATATTGTTGCTGTCAGCAAAGGCCTGTAGCAATTTGAATCCAACACCACAACCTGACAGATGTTTGTAGGGATAATTACAATCGCTGCGCTTGGGGTCCAGTACTGCAACTGCTTCAGGAATCTCATCCCCGGGGGTATGATGATCACATATAATCAGATCCACACCATGCTCTGATGCAAACTTCGCTTTGTCAATGGCTTTGATGCCGCAATCAAGAGCAATGATCAGATCAACTTCATTATCCACAGCATATTTCAGACCTTCAAATGATATTCCATAACCTTCGTTATAGCGGTCGGGTACATAATAATCAATTTCTTTATTCAGGTTGCTCAGATAATTATAAACAAGAGATACTGAAGTGGTTCCGTCAACATCATAATCACCATATACAAGAATTTTCTCTTTATTGCCAATGGCTTTGTTCAGGCGTGCTATGGCTTTATCCATGTCTTCCATCAGGAATGGGTCATGCAAATCATCCAGACTGGGTCGGAAAAAAGCCTTTGCCTGTTCAAAATTTCTGATGTTCCTTTGAATCAGTAAGCTCGCCAGATGAAAATCCAGGTTGAGAGATGTTGCCAGCTTGCTGACTTCGTCCCCGGTGACATTCGCTTTCAGTATCCACTTTCTTTCCATATTGACCCATCTTTTTGCGAGAAGATACAAATTTACTGATTATATTTATTTTATGAAATTATCAGCCATGTTTGTTCTTCCCAAATTTCCTTTTAAAAGGTAAAGGCTTTTCTTCATGATAATTGCAGAAATATATTTTTCCTGGTCACAAAAAACAGAAGCAGCGCTCAGATAAATTATGTCATGATGGAGTAGTTCCTGAAATATAATGCCTGCGATATTGATGGAAAACTGTATGTACAGGATTATTGTCTGCTTGAAATATGTTATCAAAACTGTTTTTTGTCTGATATTACAGGATGCCAAAGGTTTCAGTATCAGGAAAAGCATTTTGGAGGCATATTTTTTTCTCTATCCCCTTGTTAATTAGTGAAAAAAGCCTACTTTTGCGGCTCAGTGAATTGATACATAATGTCTAACTCAGTAATTTTAAAGAAATTAATTACATGACTGAAGAACAAAAACAAAACGCTCCAAAGGCTGAGGCCAAGGATCAAAATGCTGAAAAACAGCAAGAAAACACGGCCAATCAGGCCACTCCGGAACCCAAGCCGGAAAAAATTACTCCCGAAGATCTGAAGGAAACGGAAGTTCCAAAAGATTTTACTCCGGAGCAACCCAAAGCCAGTCCCACCGATTGGGCCACACCCTCAGATGATTTTGACTGGACAGACACAAGCAAAACTGATGATGTCTATTCTGATGAAAAAATTGATGAGCTGGAAAAAGTTTATGACGACACCCTCTCAACCATCACAGAAAATGAGGTAATTGACGGTACTGTTGTTTCTGTTGGCAAACGAGAAGTGGTTGTGAACATTGGCTACAAATCTGAAGCAGTGGTATCAGCAAGTGAGTTTCGCTACAATGAAGACCTGAAACCAGGTGACAAAGTGGAAGTCATGGTTGAAACCCTTGAAGACCCTACCGGTCAGTTGTTGCTTTCTCACAAAAAAGCCCGCTCACTGCGCAGTTGGGAACGTGTAAATTCATCTTATGCCAATGATGAAATCATCAAAGGATACATCAAATGCCGCACAAAAGGTGGTATGATTGTCGATGTGTTCGGTATTGAAGCCTTCCTGCCCGGTTCACAAATTGATGTGAAACCTATCCGTGACTACGACCAGTATGTTGGTAAAACCATGGAGTTCAAAGTGGTTAAAATCAACCAGGAATACAAAAATGTTGTGGTTTCACACAAAGCACTCATTGAGGCTGAGCTCGAAGCACAGAAGAAAGAAATTATTGCCAAACTCGAAAAAGGTCAGGTACTTGAAGGTACAGTTAAAAACATTACCTCATATGGTGTGTTTGTTGACCTTGGTGGTGTTGACGGACTTATTCACATTACAGACCTCTCATGGGGCCGCGTACAGCATCCCGAAGAGATTGTCTCTCTTGATGAAAAAATCCAGGTGGTAATCCTTGATTTCGATGATGACAAAAAACGTATTGCCCTTGGCCTGAAACAGCTTACTCCACATCCATGGGATTCACTTGATGAAAACCTCAAAGTGGGTGATAAAGTGAAAGGTAAAGTTGTTGTTATGGCTGATTACGGCGCATTTGTTGAAATCGCTCCCGGCGTAGAAGGTCTCATCCATGTGTCTGAAATGTCATGGTCACAGCACCTGCGTTCAGCTCAGGAATTTATGAAAGTTGGCGACGAGGTAGAAGCTGTTATCCTGACTCTCGACCGCGATGAACGGAAAATGTCTCTCGGTATCAAACAACTCTATCCCGATCCATGGGAAGATATCGAAGAAAAATATCCTGTCAATTCAAGGCACAAAGCCAAAGTACGTAACTTTACCAACTTTGGTGTATTTGTTGAGCTTGAAGAAGGCGTTGACGGCCTGATTCACATCAGCGACCTGTCATGGACCAAGAAAATCAAACATCCTGCCGAATTTACCAACATTGGTGAAGAAATGGAAGTTGTTGTACTCGAGGTCGATAAAGAAAACCGTCGCCTGAGCCTTGGTCACAAACAACTTGAAGAAAATCCATGGGAAGTGTTTGAAACCATTTTCACCCCGGGCAGCATTCACGAAGGTACAATTACAGAACTTACCAATAAAGGTGCTGTAATTTCCCTGCCTTATGGTGTTGAAGGTTTTGCTACACCTAAACATCTTGTGAAAGAAGATGGATCACAGGCCAAAGCTGATGAAAGACTCAATTTCAAAGTGATTGAGTTTAATAAAGATGCCAAAAAAATCTTCGTATCTCATTCACGTATCCATGAAGATGAAAGCAGAGCTCAAAAGGATGGTGAACGTAAGGCTAAGAAAAAAGCCGGCAAAGCCACCCAGAGTAAAGTAAGTAAAATGAATGAGAAGGTCGAGAAAACCACGCTTGGTGATGTATCCGGACTTGCTGCTCTCAAAGAGCAAATGGAGGAAAGCGAAAAAGCTTCAAAAGCTGAAAAAGTAAAAGAAGCCAAAGCAAAGCTTGACGCCAAAGAAGCAAAGAAGGAAGAAGCTACAGCCAAAGAAGAACCTAAAGAAGAGAAGGCTGAAGCAAAGACAACAGCAAAAAAGTCTGAATCCAAAGCCGAAAAAGCTGAAGACAAAAAAGAGGAGGCCAAAGAAGAGAAAAAGTCCGAATCTAAAAAATCTGCAGCTACAGAGAAAAAGGCTGAAGAAAAAGAAGAGAAAGCTGAGGAAAAGGCAGAAAAGAAAACTGCTAAAAAATCAACGGCTGCCAAAGCAAAAAAATCCACAACCAAAAAAGAAACGTCTGAAGCTGATGAGAAAAAAGAAGCCAAAGACACGGATAAAGCTGATGAGCCCAAGGCCGAAGATAAAGATGATTCAGGTAAAGAGGATAAATAAAGATTTATCCGGTGATAAAATAAAAAAAAAGCCGTTCTGGAAAGAGCGGCTTTTTTTTTGATTTGCAACGCCTGGCACAACTTAGCCTGCATAATGTCGCTTGAAGGTGAGTTTACCGGACTTCCCCACATTATGGTTGAAGAATGAAATCTCCGGAACCATTGTTTTCTACCTCCCATTGCGGGTTTCCATAGCAAAAGACATTACCGCTTCCTTTAATCGTGGCCATAAGACTTTCCGTGGCAAAAACTTCTGCATCCCCCGTACCATCCACGTACACATCAGCATTACGGCTTGAAAAATCACGTCCGTAGAAATCACCTGTGCCATTGATGATGAGTTTCAGATAATCACTGCTCCCATAGAAGAAACAATTGCCCGTTCCATCACAATTTACTATGGCTTCTTCTGAACTTCCGCTGTAGGTGATATCTCCCGTTCCATCAATTTCCGCAAATAAGTGGCTTGTGTTTCCCCCGGTACTTATGTCTCCGGTTCCGCTTGTGGTGAGAGTAAGCTTTTCTGCCGTCAGCCATTGACAAGTGGCATTGCCTGTGCCCTTAATCATGATGTCCAATTCGTCAATGCTGTCAAAGGGATGGGTGTTGATGATGCTTCCCGTGCCATTTATCTGCAGACTGCGTATATCAGGCATGTCAACATACACTTTCAGCTTTGAAGTAGGATGCAGGTTGATGCCGTCTTTTACATCAACATGCAAGCGCTCCTGATTTACATATATTTCAATGAATTCCATCAGGTTGGGCTGTGCCTCAAGTTTTACAGCAAATGTGTCCGAGCATGCATATTCCACATCAATAATGTGATCAGAAACAATGGTTTCAAAACTGTCCGGATTGTAGTGTTTTATCACCGGCTCCCCCTGACCCTGAATTCTGTTCATGTGATAATCACAACTTACTCCCAGCCATGTAAGCAGACTGAAAATAACAATAATAAGCTTTGGTTTCATAATAATTTTGTTTTGTTTCAAGCTGTGTGACGCAAGAACCATGCATTTGTTACATCAAAAAACCGGTAAAAAATGTAATAATATGTTAAAATTGCCGGATACTGATGGGGGAGGATGACTTTGATGTAGAAGGCTGAAGCATTTTATGATAAATAAGCACGGAAAATGAAAAACCCCAGACAGAGAACTGCATGGGGCTTTCTACAGGTTATTAATAAAGAGAGTTTATTCATTGGATTTAATAAAGTCGCCTGAGCCATTGTTTTCAAGACGCACAACCGGATCACCGTGACAGATGACATTGCCGGAACCGTCCATTTTTACAGTAAGCATGTCGACAACATTCACTTCAGCATCACCGGAACCACTATTAATTACCTCTGCATTTTCTGCAAGGAAAGAATGAGCATTGAAGTTTCCTGAGCCATTTAGAATCAATTCGTAATAATCCGAAGATCCTGTGAAATTGCAGTTTCCGCTGCCGTTCATTTCCACTCTTGTGTTTTTGGATTCACCTGAAAATTTGATGTTTCCTGTGCCATTGGTCTGAACATACATTTCTTTTGCTTTTCCGTCAGTTGAAATATTACCGCTACCGTCGCTGTCGATAATAACCCTGCCGGCATCCTGCCAGTGACAGGTGATGTTTCCCAGGCCATTGAGAATAATGCTAAGACGTTCAGTGTTTTCAAAAGCTACTTTATTATGGATGTCACCTGTACTGTTGTTGGTGATGCTTCTGATTTCAGGCATTGTGATATGTAAAACAATATCTGAAGTCGGTCGGATGCTCAGATCCCTCGGAATATCAATATAAAGCCTGCTGTCCCTGACATTAACTTTAACAAATTCCATGAGATTTTTCTGCGCTTCCAGGATAACACTGTGATGATCACCATAGGAATATTCTACATCAATATCACAATCCAGATGAATTGCATTAAATCCGTCAATTGCGAGTTCCTTCTTTTGTGCGTTTCCTTCACCTTCGATTTGAGTTTCACTTTCGGTGCAGCTCGCGAATACTGCAAATATACTGATTAAGCCTAAAAAGATAACATTTGTCCTCATGTAGTATACTGTTTGGTTTGGTTCTTAATTGGGGGCAAATATCAGCTTATTCATTTAAATAACCAAGCCTTAAAAGTTAAAGTTATGTTAAAAAAAATAGGTATTTTCTGCGATATTGGTTGGGCAAAAAAACGTATTTTTATCAAAAATTACAATGTTGTATTTTCAGCAAAAATATCATCGGGGCATAAGAAATAAATACCGTAAAGGAATGCCGGTATTTGAGATGCTTACAAAGGATACAGGACATCTGTTTCTTTCCTTGAGGCATTATTTTATCAATGGATTCCGTCACAGGTGGATTTTTGTTTATCCTCATTTTCCCAGCCGGGGATCTACAATTTATAAAATAGCAAAGATTCTGCACTACAATATTAGTAACCGCAGACCGGAAAAAGCCGGTTTGTGTGTGTACTGGGAATATCTTACCCTTCGGAAAGAATATCATTTGCCTGAGCAGCTTTCGGCAGATATGCCCGTGGTTAATGTACAAAGCCGGGATATCAGCAAAAAACATGTGGATAAAATATTTTTTGATGTCTTTGCTTATGGTACATTCGTTGACCCGCGGGAATATGAGGGATTTTGTGTGCGCAAGAGTGATCAGAATGCTACCCACGATGGCCTGGTACTACATTGCCCGATAAAATCACCGGAAGATGGCTATATTTATCAGCGATTGATTGATAACAGCATTGGCGAAGATGCAGTGGAAGATATCCGGGTTCCTGTTGTTGGGGGGTGCCTGGATTTTGTATATCTGAAACGAAGATACAAATCAGAACGCTTTCTCAACACCACTTATGATACTGAAGTAAAAAATATCAATGATGTATTGAGTGAGGAGGAAATAAGTAAGCTGAATACTTTTTGTCTGGAATCGGGTCTTGATTATGGAGAGCTGGATGTCCTCAGGGATAATGAGGACGGGCGAATATATGTTGTTGATGTGAACAATACTCCCCAGGGGCCACCTGCAAACACTCCAGGAAAAGAAGCCAGGCTGGCCCTGCAGAAAATTGCAAAAGCATTCGCAGAAAGGTTTATAAACCAGGGGTAAAACCACCTCAATCCAAAAAGATAAGTAATTGCCGGTATTACGGTTTTAAGGCAGCGAGCATGACTTCTGCGGGATGCAGTGCATCGGTACCTGTACCATCCTTAATCTGGCATCTGCATGATGTGCCACCTGCCACAATTAGTGTATCCTGTTCAGCTTCCCGGACTGCAGGAAACAGAATCATTTCGCCAATCTTCATAGAGAGGTCATAATGTTCTTTTTCATAGCCAAAACTACCGGCCATACCGCAGCATCCACTCGGTATCTCTTCCACCTTATAGTTTTTGGGCAATGAAAGTACAGTTTGGGTGGCTTCAGTACCGGCAACAGCTTTTTGCTGACAATGTCCATGGAATTTTATTTGGGCAGGGGCTTCGGTGAAATCTTCTTTTGTGATGCGGCCGGCTTTAATTTCTGCTGCCACAAACTCTTCAAACATCAGGCAATTATCTGCCAGTTTTTTTGCATCATCTTTCAGTTCGGGATCTGCAAGATCAGGATACTCATCCCGAAAACCCAGAATAGCAGACGGTTCTATGCCCACCAGGGGAGTTTTTTCACTTACCTGCTCTTTCAGTCGGCGTATGTTTTCATTGGCGATTTTTTTGCTGGTACGAAGCAATCCTTTACTCAGCCAGGTACGAGCTGATTCCCGCGTTTCCGGAATGATCACTTCATAACCCAGTCGGGTAAAAAACTGTATGGCCGCAATTCCGGCGTGTGCATCCAGGAAATTGGTAAATTCATCTTTAAACAGGTAAAGTCTGCCACGCTTTTGATTCGGGCTGATATGCTTCAGGTATTTTCTTATCCATTTGCCCATGTTTTGTTCAGACATGGGTGGGAATTGTCTTTCCGGAGCAAACCTGATGATGCGTTTTACCAGTGTGCCGCTAATATTGTTGTTCAGGAAAAAGTTGGTCAGGCGTGGAAAGCCGGCACTGAGTTTATGTATACGTGGAAGATACGCCACTGCACGGCTTCTCAGAGGGATACCGTGAGCATCATAATAATGCTGCAGAAATTCCATTTTCATTTTGGCTACATCTACGCTGCTTGGGCATTCTGATTTACATGCTTTGCAGACAAGGCAAAGGTCCAATACCTCATAGAGTTTTTTATCATCAAAAGGATTTGCTTTTGTGTTTCCTGTCAGGATTTCACGCAACATGTTGGCCCGTCCTCTGGTGGCATCTTTCTCGTCTCCTGTGGCCATGAAAGAAGGACACATGGTGCCGCCCATCAGACTGGTTTTTCTGCAATCACCACTGCCGTTGCATTTTTCAGCTGCCCGCAAAATTCCACCTGCTTCGGAGAAATCAAAGACAGTATCAATCTCACGGGTTTTCTGTCCGGGTTTATACCGGAGCGACTCATTCATGGGTGGTGTTTCGGTGATCTTGTTCGGGTTGAACAATCTGTCGGGATCAAAAACATCTTTTACCTGTTCAAGCATATGGTATACCTGCTTGCCAAGCATGAGTGGAATAAATTCACCACGCAGGCGTCCGTCACCATGTTCACCACTCAGGGAACCGCGGTACTTTTTAACCAGCTTTGCCGATTCAAGAGCTATGGTATGGAACATTTCCACATCGGCCGGGTCTTTTAGATTCAACAGTGGCCTTAGATGAAGTTCACCGGTAGCGATGTGTGCATAATACACACACTGCAAATTGTATTTTTCAATCAGACGGCCAAAATCCTCCATATATTGTGGCAGTACCGAAGGATGTACGGCAGTGTCTTCAATGACCGGGGCAGGTTTTGTATCACCGGGCATGGTGTACAGAATTCCCAGACCGGCTTTTCTTAAATCCCATACTTTTTGAATATTGCTTCCTCTGACAATGGGGAAATGGTATCCGTATCCGGAAGACCGCATTTCATCTTCCATCTGCCGGGCGAGTTTCTCAATTTCAGCCTTGCTGTTGCGGGCGAACTCTACGATTAGAATGGCTGCAGGATTGCCTTTGATGAAATATCTGTTTTCTTCCTGCTGACGATTTCTCTTGCTTAGTTCCAGCACCTGATTATCCATCAGTTCCACACTGCCGGGATTGTATTTCAATGCAATGAGATTGGCTTTAAACGCATCCTCCAGGCTGCCAGTGTGAACGCATACGAGTGCCTTTTCTGTGGGGGGAAGGGGAGAAAGGTTTAATGTTATGGCTGTGATGAACACCAGTGTACCTTCTGAACCGCAGATCAGGGCTGAGAGATTGATATCCTGTTGCTTACTGCCAAAAATTGTATTGTCAAGCAAGATGTCCAGGGCATATCCGGTGTTTCTTCTTTTTATACGCGGGTCCGGATACTGGTTTCTGATTTCTTCCTGATTGGCAGCAGGGGAGAGGAGTTCGCTAAGTTTTCTGTATATATCTCCTTCTCTTGTATTGAGCAGACATTTTTCATCCCAGGCTTCTTTGTTCAGATTCTTAAATACCACTTCACTTCCGTCGCTGAGGATGGCTTCAATTTCCAGGGTATGTTCGCGGGTGGAACCATAAATGAGGGAGTGGGCACCGCAGGAGTTGTTCCCCACCATGCCGGCAATATTGGCACGGTTGGATGTGGACGTTTCAGGGGCAAAAAACAATCCGTCCTTAGCAGTAAACTTGTTGAGCTCATCTCTGACTACACCCGGTTCCACAGTAATGCGGGCTGCAGAGGGCTGATAATCCAAAATGCCTTTCATGTACCTGGATATATCCACTACAAGTCCTTTGCCTACCACTTGACCGGCCAGAGATGTGCCGGCTGCACGCGGAATGACAGGTATTTTGTTTTCCCTGGCAAACCGGAGTGTGGTATGAATATCTTCTTTATTTTTGGGCCATACTACGGCTGCAGGTAATTCACGATATGCCGATGCGTCGGTAGCATAGAGACGGCGATAGGTTTCGGATACTGCAATGTCGCCCTGTATCCGCATTTCCAGATCATCAAATGGCAGGGATTTGTTCATAATTCATTTTTGCCTCAGAATTGATAATTCCTTTTGATTAAGGTATGCGATTATTCTTTTCCATCCAGAAAATCCTGCAGGTATTTGTAATTATCTGTCAGTTCACCATCCTTACAGATACTTGCTCGCATGATCACATCATTGTCAGGTTTATCAGTGTCAAACAAATAGGTGAATACCCTTTCAATAAGTGTGTTGCCAAAGTCTTCAGATGCATCACGCGGCAGTTCTCCCGGCAGGTTATCCACAGCCATTACCGTAAGATTGTCTTTTTCAAAAGCATCACTTTCCTCTTCTGTTTCCGGATTGTACCCGTAAAACGGATCGGCAATGGTTGATGCCCTGAGCGTGGATGGGATGGGGTCTTTGATATCACAGGATACGTCTGCAATCACTTTGATGGAGAAGTCATCCTCTCTGTAATCTTCCGGTTTTAGAAATGCCGGGCTGTTTGGGTCCCAGAAATGACAAGGGATCCACATATCAGCAACTTTACTGTATGGTTTGAATGTTGATTTATATTCCTGCGGATTTTCAAAGAAATGTGGGAAAGATTTCCACCCACCGGTTTTACGTTCTACATACTGATCAGCATCAATCTGACAAACCACAGGTTCATCAAAAGTTTCATTGAGGAACTCTTCGGGGCTGACATTGTAGAGGTTCAGTGGCTCCAGTGTTTCCAGGGCACCACCGGCAACACGTCCACCGCCTGTTATCAGGATTTTAAATCTTGGGGGCAGTATGGCATCTTCTGCTTCGTGCAGCATTTCCTGCATATCAAAGCAATCTTTTGCCCTGATCAGATCATAATCTCCGCTTCTTTTTCCCCATGCAATGAGGCCGTTATATGCACCTACAATTCCGGCCCATCTGCCAAATGCCACAAGTCTGACGCCATGGTCATCCGTAAGGCATTCATGGTCTATCATCTGGATATCGTTTTTTACCAGTGCCTGAAGTAATTCACGGTTGTAGTCCTGCTTTTTATGGGTGTGGGAAAAGAAAAGGTATTTTTTTCCGGGGATAAGCGTGGGGATATCCACCTCTTTAACACCCATGAGAATGTCACAATCGGACAGATCTTCCTGCATGGTGATGCCGAGGCGTTCGTATTCTTCATCTTTGTAGCAGCGTAAATCGCTGGGCTGTACCACAACATCTACATGGGGAAACTGCTCTTTTACTCTCATAACCTGAACAGGGGTGAGCACAACCCGGCGGTCAGGTGGCGTTTTGGTCTCTTTGAGTACACCAACTTTTATTTTGTTCATAAACGAATGATTTTAAAATCTGTTTAAAATTACAGTTTAATTTATGCTTTTCCAAAGGCCTGTACTGTTTCATTCTTTTGATGCAAAAGTATTGCATCTGAAATATCTGATTTACAGTTGCCTGTTTGATTTTTGTGTTATTTAAGATAAGATTTGGTGATAAGGAAAAATAGTATTATTTTACATGGACTAAACCAAAACCAAAGAGCATTATGAAAAAAACACGCAACTTATTTTTATTCGGCTTGATGATTGCTATGTTTTCCTGTGATTCCGAACCTGAGGAAGCAGCAAATGAATCAGTAGAGCCAAATGACAAGATTGAAGAGGCAAATGCCATAGAGACAGGAACTGAATTCAGCATGCAAATTCATCCCAAAGAAGATGTTGACTGGTACATGATGGAAGCTCCCGGTAAAGGCTATATCAAAGTGATGTCCAAATCCGAACCGGAAAATCTTAATGTACAGGTGCGTTTTGCCGAATATGACGAGTGGGGTGAAAAAAAGGAAAAATTTCTTACTCCATTCCTGGAATTGCCGGGGGCGTTTGCCGTTCATGAAGCTGATACCTTCTATGCAATGGTTGCTGACCGCTGGAATGAACATGCATCAGAGGACTCGTTTAAGATAAAGTTTGAGTTTCTGGAAGAGTTTGATGAGTACGAACCCAATAACGAGCGGGAGTCTGCTTACGAAAGCGAAACAGGTAAAACACATAAATCAGCAATATTTCCAAAAGGGGAGGTGGATTGGTTTAAGATGACAACAGATACTGCGGGATACATCAGGGTGACTGCCAAAGATGTCCCTGAAAATCTCAATCTGGCTGTCAGTTTTGCAAGCTTTGATGAATTTGATGAAGAAAAATCCAAAACCATACAAGGGAAACAGGAATTGCCACAGAGTGTAGCCCTTACTGAACCGGGTGAGTATTACCTGGGTATTTGTGATCGCTGGAATGAAAACGCTTCGGAGCAGCTTTTTACCTGGAAGGCCGAGTTTATCCCTGAAATGGATGAATATGAACCGAACAATGACTACAGCCAGGCCAAACTTGTTGATGTGAACGATACGATTCAGCTGGCAATTTTCCCGACCAAGGATAAGGATATTTTTGTAATCCATCCTGAACAAAGCGGTGTTTTGTCTGTCATGGCTTCAAAACAAGAAAATCTTGAAGTGGCGGCCGGTTTGTATTTTTTGGATGAAGCGGAAAATAAGCTCAGGGAAATAAGAGGCACAGATGCCCTTCCCGGGAAATTTGATATAGAGGAAGCTGATAAGGATTATTACATAAAAATTCAGGACAGATGGAATGAGAATGCCGATATGTCAGTCTTCGATCTTGTGTTTTCATTTGAGCCCAATTAGAGTTTGTCTATAATGTCCAATCTCATCGTTGGATTAAAAACCCTAAATCCTCATGTGCCATAGCACACTGCGATTTATGATTTTCAATCCGCCTCGACCTTGAACATTATAGCTCAAACTTTCGACTTTATTGACAGATACTAATTAGGATAAGTGGCATATTTTCAGTCTTATGAGCAGTTGCATTGCTTATTCTGAAAATTTGTTTGGCTTTGTGCGGGTTTAGCATTATTTTTGCAATATAATTGTCACCCCATTTATCGGGGCTGAAATGGTATTGACAGCAAGGTAAATGGATGAGTAAGCATGCCGGGCCATGTGATAAAGCCCGTCATCAACTGTTCACACACTTTTTAAATGGCGAAGATAACTACGCTCTCGCTGCGTAACCGAATCACAGTAAGTTATGCTTAGTTGCGGCACCAGGTGCCGCGACGAGACATTCCCCGGAAGGACTAGCCTGATTCCGACCGATAAGGGAGTGCAGAAAATTTCAGGCTATCTGTTTTTGTGTTCCGCGAAAACAGAGACATTTAAGGAACTAAGGATGTGCCCAGGGTGCTTGTTCCCGTTCACATCCCGACAAACGAAAACAAGCTACGCATGTAGAAAGCTTTTCTGTTTCTTGTTTGGACCCGGGTTCGACTCCCGGCAGCTCCACTGAAAGGAAAACCGATTACCACTAAATGGCTTATAATGAAAGTTGTAAGCCATTTTTCATTTCACA
>JBNJGS010000041.1:0-24718 GCA_051747965.1 Bacteroidota bacterium | reverse complement strand
AATAATAAGCAAAATAAACCAAAAGAAAGATCATCCCTTCCCACCACCTGATTCTTGCCCGCTTTACCGGCAACATAAACACAAGCAGCAGCAAACATATGCCTACCATCCAGAACCAGTCAAATTTCAGTACATCTTCATTCACCGGAATATCTGTTACAAGTGAGGTAACACCAAGAATACCAAAAATGTTGAAAATATTCGAGCCGATGAGATTTCCCACGGATATATCGAGTTCCTTGCGAATGGCTGCCATCACTGAAGTTGCAAGCTCCGGAACAGATGTTCCAAATGCTATCACAGATAATGAAATCACGCGCTCACTTACACCCCATCCAATGGCAATATTGCTTGCACTGTTTACCAGCATATTGGACCCCAGAATCAAGCCGCCAATGCTCACCAAAACGATTACAAATGAGAGCCATGTTCCATAGGGTGAGGGCTGCTTTATTTTCCCCTTCATCTCCGCATGCGATGAACGAACAGAATACAAAACATAGGTAATCAGCAAGATCACAAATATCAGTCCTTCATAAAACTGCAGGATGCCGTCCAGTGAAAACAGAAAAAACAATACGGTCGCAACCATCATGACTACCCAGTCCATGCGAATGGTTTTTCTGCTCACGGGTATGGAAATCAGCAATGCTGTCAAACCAAGCACCAGTGCAATATTGGCAATGTTTGAACCAACAACGTTGCCAATGCTGATATCCGGATGCCCGGATAATGCAGCATTCAGACTTACCACCAATTCCGGTGCCGAGGTGCCCAGTGAGATGATGGTCACCCCAATCACCAGTGGCGACACATGAAATCGCTTGGCCAGGGATGAGCCGCCACGCACAAGCCAATCGCCGCTGAATGCCAGCAGAACAAGACCGAACAATAGGAGGGCATAATCCGTTATCATAATTGTGACAAATTTAAGATTTATCCACAATTTTCGCAGCGTTTCTAAGAAAATGATATCATATGACTATGAAAAAAATGAATAAGCAACTTGAGCAGCAACAGCAGTTTTTTGAATCGGGCAACACACAATCTGTGGCATTCCGCAAAAGCATGCTGCACAGCCTGCATACCTGCATTTCTGACAACATCAGTGAATTGAGCGAGGCTCTGAATAAAGATCTTGGCAAATCAGATTTTGAATCTTATGCAACTGAAATCGGATATGCTCTTGATGAAATATCCCATCAAAAAAAGCATGTCAGGCGATACAGCAGAAAAAAACATGTACGTACCAATCAATTGATAAACTTCTGGTCACAGAGTCACATACTACCGGAACCCTACGGACAGGTGCTGATCATCTCACCATGGAATTATCCGGTAAATCTTACCATTGCACCACTTGCAGCGGCCATCGCAGCAGGAAATGTTATTTCATTAAAACCCTCTGAATTTTCAACGCATACATCCGCGCTGCTTGAGAAATTGTTTAAACAATATTTTCCGGAAAACTACATCCACTTGTTTCAGGGAGAAAAAGATGTTTCTCAGGCTTTGCTGGAAAAAAAATGGGATTACATCTTTTTTACCGGCAGCCCGCGTGTTGGTAAAATTGTCATGCAAAAAGCCGCTGAAAACCTCACGCCGGTAACACTGGAACTGGGCGGAAAAAGTCCGGTTTATGTTGACAAGAGTGCCAATGTAAAACTTGCTGCCAGACGCATTATCTGGGGAAAACTCCTGAATGCAGGACAAACCTGCATTGCTCCGGATCATGTGTATGCACACACCAGCATTTCTGAGGAGCTCATGGACAATATGGTACAGCAGATCCGGGATTTCTGGGGAGAAGAACCGACCGATCATCCGCATTATCCCAACATAATAAACAAGGAAAAAGCCGAACGCCTGGAGAATCTCATCAAAGATTGTGATATCAAATCGTCCGGCAAAATTGATGCAAATGCAAAAAAGATCAGTCCGGTAATTGTTAAAAACTGTCCTGAATCACACCCACTTATGCAGGAAGAAATTTTCGGGCCGATATTACCAGTGATTTCTGTTGATTCAGATGAAGACGCCATTGAAAAAATCAAATCAAGGCCAAAACCCCTGGCATTATACTTGTTTACAAGCGACAAAAAACAACAACGAAAGTTTGAATTGGAAACCAGCAGTGGCGGCATGTGCATCAACGATACCATCATGCACATTACAAATCCCCGTCTGCCATTCGGTGGGGTAGGAAACAGCGGCATGGGGGCTTATCACGGCAAGTACGGTTTCGAAACCTTTACACATTACAAATCACGTCTGAAAAAATCCAACCTCACAGATCCGGCCTTACGTTATCCTCCATACACAAAACTAAAGCTTAAGCTGGCCAAACGGGTATTAAAATAAACCCAAAATAAAATTACTTAATAAGATGCTGCTCTTTTAGCAGTTCAAGGAACCTGTAATCCTGAGCATACCAGTTTTCCAGATTCTTTCTTGCTACAGGATCAATCCGTTTATCCAGGCTATCCGGATTCTTGTGCGTGTTCACATCATCATCGGGCAGGCTAATGTGTTCCGGTAAATTAAGTGTGTTTTTAAGCTGTTGAAAATCCTGGTTGAGTGTCTTTTGCGTTCCCACAAAGATCACATCATTCAGCCGAGTCAAAAAACAGGTTTCATTTTCAAACCAATCCCAATAGGAAGATTTCACATGATAAATCTCTTTCATGGCTTTTGCTGCTGCTTTGGCTCTGGCTTCATCCTGATCGGACAATGCCATGGCCAGCTCATTGGGTGTATCAAACCACCCGAAAGCCTCCTCCTCTCCCTTGGTCCATTCCCTGTAAATACGGGGCATACCTTTACGTTTACGGGAATAAAAACCACTGACAAAGCGATCCACAGGATCACGCACAACGAAAAACACCTTTTCTCCTTCGGGCACATCCATGAGCGTGAAATTATGGGGATGCGCAAACAGCACATGACCCGGGTAAACCAATGGTTTGTTTTTAATGTTCAGAGCAGATTTTATGGCGGTCCCACCACTTTTTCCAATGTGCAAAAAATGGACAATAGTACGGTTTTCGCGGGCTGCTCTTCGCCGGTAGTACCACAACCTGGCGGATTTCATCAGGCTTCCGATCATAGACAGATTTAAACCTGAGTTTTAAACTGATCCAGAAATCGCTTATCATTTTCAAAATACAGGCGCAAATCGTTGATGCCGTATTTCAGCATGGCGATGCGTTCAATGCCCATACCGAAGGCAAAACCGGAATATTTTTCGGGATCAATGCCTGCACTTTCCAGTACATTGGGATCAACCATGCCACAACCCAGAATTTCAAGCCAGCCTGTATATTTGCAGACATTGCATCCTTTACCACCACAAAGTGAGCAGGAAACATCAACCTCAGCAGAAGGTTCGGTAAACGGAAAATATGAAGGCCGTAGCCTGATTTTACTCTGCTCACCAAAAAACTCACGGGCAAAATACAATAGTGTCTGTTTGAGATCTGCAAAGGAAACCCCTTCATCCACATACAATCCTTCAATCTGGTGAAACTGGCAGTGTGCCCTTGCAGAGATAGCCTCGTTGCGATAAACGCGTCCAGGTGTGATGCTGCGGATGGGCGGATCCATGTCCTGCATTTCGTGGGCCTGAGAAGAAGAGGTATGGGTTCTTAAAAGTACATCAGGATTCTTTTCAATAAAAAATGTATCCTGCATATCTCTTGCCGGATGTTCGGGCGGAAAGTTCAGCAGACCAAAGTTGTGTTCATCGTCTTCAATTTCCGGACCATCAGCAATAACATATCCCAAACGCTGAAATATTTCAATCATTTCCCGCCTAACCATCGCCAGAGGGTGTCGTGTACCGGTTTCGGAAGGATATGCCGGCCTGCTAAGATCAAGATGGGAATAATCCCTGTCCTGTGCAGCAAAAGATGCTTGCAGGCTTTCTATCTTTTCACCCGCCATTTGTTTGAGCTGATTTATTCGCTGACCAAATTCCTTTTTTTCTTCGGCGGGCACTTCCCTGAATTGTTTAAACAATGAAGGAATTTCACCATTTTTACTCAACATTTTCAATCGGAAAGCTTCAAGCTGCTCTTCTGTATCAGCATTGAAGTTTTCAACTTCCCTTTTTAATTCTTCTATTTTCTCTAGCATAATCTGCCGGATTTTGAATATTTATCGCTATCAGCTTATTTGGCTTTTTTATCATGACGCTTTTTAATCTCCCGCCATTCTTTTTCAGGCAACACACGCATTTTCAGGATGTAAACATCTTTCAGCGGTCTGTTTCTGATATCTGTATCAACTTCTGCAATTTTCTCAACCACATCCATTCCCAGAACCACTTCTCCAAAGACAGAATATTCTCCATCCAGATGCGGGCTGCCTCCTACAGTTTTGTATATCTGACGTTGCTGCTCATTCAGATCAAACAACTCAACACTATCAGCCATCATCTCCGGCCTTACTTTTTCCTGGAGATCAAGATAAATTTCATTAAACGCCTCCGTTTCATTATGTCTGCGCAACGAATCAACTTTTTGCTGCAGCTGCTGATTTTCGGGCTTATTTAAATAACGTTCAATGTATTTATTGTAAACCTGTGAATTTCTGCGCTTAATAAGTAAATCCAGCTTATCATCTGTCCATTTGTTTCCTTCCACAATATAAAACTGTGAACCTGATGAGCGTTTTTCCGGATTCACATCGTTGGATTCTCTGGCTGCAGCCAATGCTCCTCTTTTATGATATAAACCATCAACAATCTCTGCTTCTATTGTATATCCGGGTCCTCCACTGCCAAGACGCTGATCTCTTTCTGCATTCTTTGATTCCGGATCGCCGGCCTGAATCATGAAATCATCAATCACACGATGGAACAACAAGCTATCGTAAAAAGTCGAATCAGCAAGTTTCAGAAAATTATCCCTGTGTTTTGGGGTTTCATTGTAAAGTTTGACGAAAATATCACCTTTATTTGTTTCAATCTGCACCTTTTTTTCAACCGGCCCTTTCGGACGAAACAATGCACATGATGCTATAAGCAGCATAACCAGCGAAAAAACAATTATTTTTCTCATTTCAGATTTTCTTGAATGTTCCAAAAAGATTTTTTAATATTGTACGTTACAAAAGTAACTAATTTACCTGATCATGAAACGAAATTATATAAAGATTCTGCCTGCTCTGGTTTTAGCTGCAACAACAGCTTTGGTTTTCAGCTGTAAAGACCCCGAACCACCAAAAGCAAAAATTACAGTCATTGACCAAAACGATGAGCTGGTTGACGAGGCCATGGTGGTCATAAAAGCCGCAGATTCTGACGATACTTCAACCAGAATTTATCTGGCATCAGGAATTAAAGAAATTGCCGACACTTCTTACACCGAAGATGGCGTAGTAAGAAAAGAATTTTTGTATGAATCCATTTACAGAGTAGAAGTCACCAAACACGGCGATAATAACACCCCCACCCGCAGAGGGATTGGAGTGTTGATTCTTGAAAATGATAAAACATACGAAGAAACCATTACCATTACACCACAAATCAGTTTCTGACATGAAATATTTTGTCATAGCTCTATGCATATTTATAGCTCAAAACCTGTCAGCACAAACCACATTTACATCTGATGATTATCCGGAAACCGGTAGTCTGCATCCGAAAATAAAATATCTGAACAATCCCGGAGACATCCCTGCTTTTGTTTCAGATTTTTATGACGGAAACTCATGGGACTTTTCATCCGTGGACGATTTTTCTCAATATGTAATTGATACAGTGAACTACCTCAATCCTGAGGATCACGACACAGCCGGCAATTTCCCCAATGCAACCCACATGATGCGGGATGGCAATCAGGATATTTTCATTGTGAAAACAGAACAAAAAGCAGACGCCACAGGCTTCAGTGGTGATATGTTTGAAATGGGCATGAATCTCCCGGTTGCAGGAGAAACCCCGCTGACACTGATGAAATTCCCAACCAGCGAAGGCACAAGCTTTACTGATAACACCTATGGTGAGAGAGCCATGCTTTTCAGTGATTTTGAAGAGGTACTGCCACCGGATTATTATGATCAGTATGCCCAGTATATTGATTCTGTAAAAATCATGCTCACTATGGAAATCGAATCTGATGTTGTTGATGAACCTCAGGTCACTGTAGATCTGCCATCAGCCATGGGAGGAACCTACGACTGCCTTGAAGAGCACAGGCTTATGATCACCGAAATTGATATTTATGTAAGAATAATCCTCACCGGCGACTGGATGCCACTCGGTGAAGTAGCAGGTGACAATCTGCCAATGGAATTACCCTATATCGACACAAGCAACACCATCAACCTCTGGAACCCGGCATTCTCCACACCATTTGTGGAAATTGAAACCAATGCGTCACATGATACGGTCTTTGCCACCAGATTCAACTACAATGGCCAGTCAGGAATTGACAACAAAAACATCACTTCTTTTGAGGTATATCCCAATCCTGCCAATGAGCAATTTCACATAAGCCTTGACAACACAGATCATACTGTGAATGAACTGCAAATTGTAAATAGCGCAGGAAAAATTGTAAAAAATGTGGCAGTCAACACAAAGTTTTTTATCTTTGCATGCGATAATTTACCAGCAGGCTGGTACATCATCAATGTTCTTAACAAACAAGGAACAATCACCGGCAGCGAGAAACTGCTGATTGTCAAATAATAAAAAGGGGTATTAGCTCAGTTGGCTAGAGCGTTTGACTGGCAGTCAAGAGGTCATCGGTTCGACTCCGATATACTCCACATATCCGAAAAGATTATTCATCAATGCAGGGAGAGGCAACTCTCCCTGTTTTGTTTTAACACTTTTATAATTCTCAGCTATGGACACAAAAAATAAAGGATTCGATACCAGGCAAATACATGCCGGTGATTTTGAAGATCAGTTTGGCTCTGCAGTAGCGCCAATTTATCAAACCTCAACTTTTGCTTTTAAAAATGCAGAACACGGTGCGAAGCTTTTTAAGGGAGACGAAAAAGGCTACATATACACACGTTTGGCCAATCCAACCATTGAGGCACTTGAAAATAAGCTGGCACAACTGGAAAATGGTTTTGGTGGCATTGCCCTGGCCAGTGGTATGGCAGCCGTTTCAACTGTCTACACAGCATTGCTCGAACAGGGAGATCACATGATAAGCACGCATGCTGTCTATGGCCCGAGTCGCATCCTGATGGAAACCATTTTCTCAAAATTTGGTGTTGAATCAAGCTATATGGACACAAGCAATCCCAAAAATGTTGAAGCAGCCATAAAAGAAAACACCAAATTGATCTTTCTGGAAACCCCGGCCAACCCAACCATGGACTTGTCTGATATTGAAGCCATTTCCAGGCTTGCTCACAAACACAACATCCCCGTAGTGGTTGACAATACTTTCAGCAGCCCCTACCTGCAGCAACCCCTGGATTTGGGTGCCGACATTGTCCTGCACTCTCTGACAAAATTCATCAATGGCCATGCTGACATCGTTGGAGGAGCACTCATCTCTAAAGATGAAGAAATCCATAAAAAGCTCCAGATTGCAATGCGTTATATGGGAGGCAATATGGATCCGCATCAGGCCTATATGGTCTATCGCGGCGTGAAAACTTTATCCCTGCGCGTGCAAAAAGCCACAGATAACGCAAAACTGGTTGCAGCTTTTCTCGAAAAACACCCAAAAATCAAATGGGTCAATTATCCGGGGCTCAAATCTCACCCACAACACGAACTTGCCAGTCAACAGATGAAAGACTATGGCGCAATGCTCTGCTTTGAATTAGAAGGCGGTTTTGATGCAGGTAAAACCATGATGAATAATGTTCAGCTTGCATTACTGGCAGTATCGCTTGGCGGTGTTGAGTCGCTCATTCAGCACCCGGCTTCAATGACACATGCCGGCCTGTCGGAAGAGGCCAGGTTGAAATCCGGCATCACACCGGGACTGGTTCGATTTGCTGTAGGCATAGAGAATGTAGAGGATATCATTGATGATCTCAGACAGGCTCTTGATAAGATTTAACCGGCATTTGACATATACCCCGGAGCCGCCTTTTGAAAAAGAGGTGGCTCCTTTTATTTCCGGAAACATTGGCTTTCAAAAAATGCAGATAATAAACAAATATCCACCCAAAAAACATATCTTTGCAGATTAAACCTTAGCTATGTCAAGCTTAAAGAGATTATCACGATGGTTGGGTGTGCGTTTTAGCCTTGCGCTTTTCAAACACAAAACTTTCGAACAAAAAAAGAAATGGATTTTTAGCAGGTTTGGCTTCATAAGCCTGCTTTCAGGCTTTATAATTCTCATCATTGCCCTGACCAGCACCTTGATTGTGGTCACACCCCTCAAAGAACTTATTCCCGGCTATCCTGACAAGGAAGCAAGAAGGGCAAGCATTCAAAATGCCGTACGCCTCGATTCGCTCGCACATGAAATTGCGCTCAGGGATCAATATCTGAGCAACATGAAACAGGTATTGCTTGGTGAAATACCATACAATCCCAAACTGGAAATATCCGAAGGGATAACGGACAGCAGCGATAACAAACAAGCCATAGAAAGTTCCGCAACAACGGGCTTCCCAAATAACCGGCCTAAAGCCAAACCCGTAGTGGTAATTCCGGAAACACCGGCAACACTTGTGTTTTTCCCACCCGCCAAAGGTGTGATAACAAACAGTTTTGATCCGGTAAGAAAACATTTCGGAACCGACATTGTCACCAGAGATAATGAAATAGTGAGAGCCACACTTGACGGAACTGTCATCGCAGCTAACTGGACAATGGAAACCGGTTACACCGTACAAATTCAGCACAAATACAATTACATCAGCGTTTACCGGCATCTGAAAAAATGCCTGGTGGAAACCGGACAACAAGTCACCGCCGGACAAAGCATAGGCACTTACGGGAACACCGGGGAAATCAGCTACGGGCCACATTTACACTTTGAATTATGGAACAAGGGTAAAGCACTGAATCCCGAAAACTATATAGATTTTGAATGAAAAAAATTAAAAACATAGCTGTTCTGGGGTCCACCGGCTCCATAGGCACACAAGCCCTTGATGTAATCAAAAAACACAGGGATAAATTCAGGGCTGAAATACTTGTAGCCGGATCAAATGCAGAACTTGTAATCAAACAGGCAAAAGAATTTCAGCCAAACATAGTTGTCATCGCTGATGAAACCAAATATGATGTGATTTCTGAGGCCCTTTCCAATGAAGATATTAAAGTATTTGCAGGCGAAGAGTCCATTTCGGATGTTGTACGCATGTCCGGCATTGACCTGGTACTGGCAGCTATGGTAGGTTTTTCAGGCCTTAAACCCGTGTTAAGCGCCATCGAGGCAGACAAACCAATAGCCCTGGCCAATAAAGAAACTCTTGTTGTTGCAGGCGAGTTAATCATGAGAAAACTCCGCCACTCCAAAGCTGTACTCATCCCCGTTGATTCCGAACATTCAGCAATTTTCCAATGCCTCAGCGGAGAATCACATGAGAGTATCAAAAAATTAATTCTTACAGCCTCCGGAGGACCATTCAGAAACAAAACAAGTGATGAACTCAAACATGTCAGTCCGGCCGAAGCCCTCAATCACCCAAACTGGGACATGGGCAAGAAGGTCAGCATAGACTCGGCAAGTCTCATGAACAAAGGACTGGAGGTAATCGAAGCACACTGGCTGTTTGGCATACCTGCCGGTAAAATTGATGTCATCGTACATCCCGGCTCGATTGTTCACAGCCTGGTAGAATTCATTGATGGCTCAATGAAAGCACAACTTGGGAACACAGATATGAGGTTACCCATTCAATATGCCTTGTCGTGGCCGGAGCGCATACCAACACATGTACCCGGTATCAGCCTGGCTGAATTAGGAAACCTGCATTTTGAAGCTGTAGATTATGACAGATTCCCGAACCTCAGGCTGGCCTTCGAAGCCATGAAAGCGGGAGGAGATGCTGCATGTACCCTTAATGCAGCCAATGAAATAGCTGTTGAAGCTTTTTTACAAAATAAAATACGTTTTACCGACATTCCAAAACTTAACAAGGCATGCCTGGATGCAATGCCCGTACAAAAACCTACAACAACTGAAGCATTCATTGAATCTGACCACAGAGCAAGAAAAAAAGCGGAAGAAATTTTAAAAATTTTACAATTATGAGTGGATTAATTATGGCGGCACAACTGCTGCTGGCCCTGTCATTACTGGTATTCATACATGAACTGGGGCATTACCTTGCTGCCAGAGCTTTTGGAATCAAGGTGGATAAATTCTTCATCTTCTTTGACTGGCCAGGAAAAATTTTCAGCAAAAAAGTAAAAGGCACTGAATACGGCATTGGTATGTTGCCTATCGGGGGATACGTGAAAATCGCCGGAATGATAGATGAATCCATGGACAAGGAACAAATGAAAAAACCCCCTCAACCATGGGAGTTTAGGTCGAAACCGGCATGGCAACGCCTGATTGTGATGGTGGCAGGTGTAGTGATGAACGTAATTATCGGTGTGTTGATTTTTACTTTTTCACATCTCAACTATTCCGAACAATACATTGATGTTGATCGCATTGAAGAAGGCATCTATCCCTATGAGTATGCACGTGACATCGGCCTGCAGAGCGGAGATAAGATTGTTTCTATTGACGGTGAAGATGTTAAGCGAATGTCCGATGTGCTGTCAACCCGCCTTTACCTGGGTGACCAAATTACTGTTGAAAGGAACGGAAAGGCCATCACCATTCCACTTCCGGATACATTATACCGGCATATGATGAATGCGAAAACGCCTTTCCTGGGCTATGAAAATTTCCCCCTGGAAATAAAGTCAGTGCAGGAGGGCAAAAACGCAGCAAAAGCCGGATTACAATCCACTGACAAAATACAGGCAGTCAATGGTCGTGACATTCAGGTGCTTGGTGAATTTCGTGAAGTATTGCTCACCAACATTGGTGATACAGTGAATTTGACAGTAAACCGCCTTGGAAACCGCATGGAAGTGCCTGTGCCTGTTGACAGCACTGGAATGATTGGAATTGAACTGGGCATGCATGAATATCCAACAACAGAATATACATTTTTTTCAGCCATGAAATATGGCTGGCGGGATGCATTTGAATCCGTGAGCGCCAATGCCAAAGGTCTGGGAAAAGTATTCTCCGGACAGGAAAAAGCCAGTGAAAGCCTGCAAGGACCTATTGGGATAGCCAAAATATTTGGCGGCACCTGGGACTGGCAACGATTTTGGGCACTTACCGGCATGATATCCATGGTACTTGCCTTTGTCAACATCCTGCCAATACCTGCCCTTGATGGAGGACATGTGCTGTTTACCCTGGTTGAAATGGTCATCGGACGCAAATTGCCTGACAAATTCATGGAAGTAATACAGTTTATTGGCCTGATAATTGTATTGGGATTGATGATATTTGTGATCGGAAATGATATAATTAATCTGTTCAGATGAAATTAAAAACCCTCATACTTGTTGCAGTTGTGCTGACATTCGCAGGAAAACTTCAGGCACAGGAAAACAACCGTTTCTTTCCTGATGATTATAATCAGCGCATCCTCATCCTTCCTTTTGATCCCTCAATTTATGTGAATGATGCCAGTGATATGTGGGTAAAAAACAGCGATATGAATCATGATGAGCTGAAAAATTACCTTAGAAACCAGCTCAACAGACGGATTCAACTTGCTCTTGTGGACTCCTGCAAACCAATTGACCTTACGCAGTCATACACTACCGAAGCAAGAAACGACCTGCTTGGACTATACACCACCACGGCCTATGAAATGAGGCGGGCCATGCCGGACAAAAAAGAAGAGGGCGGGGAAAATAAATTTCTGGGAAAGTTTTTTGAAAAACGAAAAGAAAAAAAATATACGGACAGCGTAGTGAAAACCCGGCGGGAATCAGGTGAAATCAGAGGTAAGCGTTACAACACAAATGACAAATACCTGCACGTAATATATACCAATCCCGATTTCATTCCTGAGCTGGCCAAAAGGAGAAATCTTGACAAGATTCTTTTCGTCAATCAACTTGAGATACAGGGGAGCTACGGCAATCCCTATATCAGTGGCGACGGAGAAGCCAGCCGCTTAATCAAAGTGCATTACAGCTTGTACAATAAGTCCGGCATACTGCTGCACGGTGGCTTTTCCTCAACCACCATTCCTTTCAGACTGAATGATGTGGAAACCGTGGTCGAAGATTATTTTCCGGCAATCGTCAGACAAATAATGCTAAACATTGATTTCAGTAACTGATGGAACTCATATTTGCAACCAACAACCCTCACAAACTTCAGGAAGCACAAGCCATCATTGGACCGGAACACTTGATTAAATCACTCAGAGAGCTGGGTTTTACAGAGGACATTCCGGAAACAGCAGACAGTCTGGAAGGCAATGCCGAAATCAAAGCGCGTACAGTTTATGACAAATTTGGCCTGCCGTGTTTTGCTGACGACACAGGCCTGGAGGTACAGGCAATCAACAATGAACCCGGTGTGCACTCCGCGCGCTATGCCGGAATTAAGCAGGACAGCAGTGCAAACCTGCAAAAGCTGTTAAAAGCCATGCAGGGCATTGAGGAGCGTGAAGCCAGGTTCAGAACTTCTGTTTGCCTCATCATAGAAAACAAATCCTGGTTCTTTGAAGGCAGGGTAACAGGAAAAATTGCTGAAAAACCCGAAGGAAGTAAAGGATTTGGCTATGATCCGGTCTTCATACCTGATGGATACACAGAAAGCTTCGCTCAATTGCCCACTGAAACAAAAAACCAGATCAGTCACAGAGCCAGGGCCATCGGAAAATTGGCTGATTTTATCCGGTTTTTACATCAGATTAAATAATAAAAACGAAAAAAAACAGTTTAGATTTAAACAAGTTTGTATGCTAAGCAAAACAAACTTATTTTTGGCTTAAGCTTAAATTAATTGACGATGAAATCTATACGCGAAGTTTTTATTACAGTCTGCTTTATTATCTTGTTCCAGCTGTCCTTCTCTCAGGTTGGTGTTGGCCAATGGCGCGGACATTTACCCTACTCCTCAGGAACATGTGTGGCTGAAAGCAATGACAAAGTTTTTACTGCTACCAATGCCGCTGTATTCTCCTATGACAAAACATCCGGAGAAACAGAAAAACTCAATAAAATCACAGCACTATCTGATATCAATGTAAGCACCATCGCATACAATGACTCACATGACATGCTGATTATCGGATATAAAAACGGAAACATCGACATCTTAAAAAACCGTAGAATCACCAACATATCTGATATCAAACGAAAAACCATCACGGCAGAAAAAAGCATCAATAAGATCCGGTTTATTGATGATTATGCAATTTTATCCACCGGATTTGGGATTGTGGTTATGGATATTGAACGCCAGGAAATAAAATATACCTACTATATTGGAGACATGGGATCGTACATTTTTGTTTATGATACCGAATTTGATGGAGAATACCTGTATGCCGCAACTGATAACGGAATATATCGTGGTGATTATTACAATGACAATCTGGCAGATTTCAATTCCTGGGAAATCATCACAAATCTCCCTGAAGGACACACTTTTGAACATCTGAGCAATCAGCATTTTACTATTCTGAATTATTTCAACGGAAAACTAATCACAAACCTGCATGATACGGAAAATGATTACAGTGACATGCTGTACGTTTTCGAAGATGATACCTGGAGCTATTTTCCGGACACATCCTTTACAACAACAACACATATCGCAAGCCATGAAAATCAACTCATTGTAAACAAGCGATATAAGTTGTTTTTCATGAATGAGGACCTCGAAACAGAATATGAAGTATATACCTATGCAATGCAGGGACAGGATAACCTTCCCTTGTATCCAATTCATTTTATTCCGGGCAAAGACCATGAGCTTTTGATTGCCGATAAAAACTCCGGTCTGGTCCTTCAGAACAGCAGATGGAATCATCAGGTAGTCCAATTGAACGGACCGGCTTCAAGCAATGCCTTTGATATTGATGCACAAGCCGGAACAGTAATGTCAGTAGCCGGAGGAAGAAACCTGAGCTGGACACAACAATACAGATTTGCAGAAATCAATTATTTCGAAAATCAGGAGTGGAATCAGCTCACATACAGGGAGGATACCATTTTACGTCAACTCAGAGATGCCTGTGAAGTTGCAATCAATCCCCAAAATCCCAGCCAGGCCTTCATCGGAATGTGGGGACAGGGTATGCTCCGAATTGAAAACGGGGAAATAAAAGACCACTATACAACAACCAATTCCAGCCTTACTGCGATACCAGATGTTGGATATATACGCATTGGCGGCCTTGCTTTTGATGATGACCAGAACCTGTGGATTACCAACTCCAGCGGAACTGTGCCTGTGCACATGAGAAAACCTGACGGCGACTGGGTAGGATTAAACTACAGCAACAGAATCAATGAATCAAATATTGGCGATATCATCGTTACAGAAAATGATCATAAATGGATTGTACTGCCACGGGGCAATGGCATATTTGCTTTTGATGACAACGGCACGCCGGAAAACCTCGACGATGATAAAACGAAAAAATTTAATGTCACAAATGAGTACGGTGAAATCATTTCCAATGACATCTACTCCATTGCTGAAGACAAGAACGGCAGTATATGGCTTGGAACAAGCAAAGGAGTTGTGGTTTTTTACAATCCCGAAGATGTGTTTGATGAATCCATCATAGCATCACAGGTTTTGATTCCACGTAATGATGGCTCTGATAATGCAGATATTTTGCTTGGTTCTGAAATTGTAACAGCCATTTCCGTGGATGGGGCAAATAAAAAATGGTTTGGCACCCAAAACGGGGGTGTATTTAAAACCTCAGAAGACGGCATCACAGAAATCCATCATTTCAATCAATCCAATAGCCCCTTGTTTTCTAACAACGTGTTAAGCCTGGACATAGAACCGGAATCAGGTGAGGTTTTTATCGGCACAAACTCCGGTATCATCTCATTTCGCGGTGAAGCAACAGAAGGCAGTGAGGATTATAATAAGGTCTATGCCTTTCCCAACCCTGTGAGACCCGACTACAGCGGGCCCATTACGATACACGGGCTGATTGCAGGATCCATTGTGAAGATTACGGATGTTGCCGGCAATCTTGTGTTTGAAACACGTTCAGAAGGCGGGCAGGCCTTGTGGGACGGAAAAAGTATCAATGGCAACAGAGTACAAACAGGTGTTTACCTGGTTTTTTCCGCCAACGAAGATGGAACCAAATCAGATGTCACCAAAATTCTCTTTATTAACTGATAAGGCATGTATGTCAAAACACGGGCAGTTGTCCTGAATCATATTAAATATACAGATTCCCGTATCATAGCACGCCTGCTAACCCCTGACTTTGGAAAAATTTCCATCATTACCAGTACAGGAAGAAGCAAAAAGTCCCAGGGTAAATCAATGTATTTTCAGCCTCTGTTTTTGCTGGACATAGAATTGAATTTCCGTGAAAAAAAAGAAATTCAACAAATCCGCGACCTCAGAATGGCAGAAAACCCGGGATTGCCGGATCCCACACCTCAGAAACAAAGCATTGCAATTTTTCTTGCTGATGTTCTGCAGCGCAGTATAAAAGAAAATGAACCGGATGAATCCCTCTTCCAGTTTGTCTGGCATGCTGTAAGGATGTTTGAACACAGCGATAAATCAAGTGTTAATTTTCATTTGTATTTCCTCAGTCATCTTATGAAATACCTGGGCTTTGCTCCCGGGAATAAGTGGAGCCATGATTCACCACTCCTGGACACTGACTCAGGTAAGTTCGTAAATAACCATCAATTAAACTCTGCCTGCTTAACCGAACGTGAAAGCATGATAATAGATAAGTTTACCAACTTCTCTGCTGATGAAATCCCCCGGGGTGGTTTTTCAAATCAGGACCGCCAGCTGGGTCTGGATGCTTTGATGAGCTATTACGAAAGACACTTGCCGGATTTTGGAAAACTAAAATCATACCAAATCCTGAAAGAGATTTATCACTGATCAAATTGCTCAGGTAGACATCGGGTAATCCCCTCCCGCATTAATGGCATTTTCTTAGGCTGCTCAGGCATTTTTATTAATTTTGGGCAAAATTTATAAACCAATCCATATGAAACGCCGTCCTGTTTTTCCGATAGTTTTTACTGTTCTCTTCATCCTGCTGATTATTTCGGTTATTGTTTTCATACCCAAGAATCAAAAGGAAATCCGGCATAATACCCAATACGCTGACCCCTTCATTGGAACAGGCGGACATGGACATACTTTTCCCGGAGCCACCCTGCCCTTTGGCATGGTTCAGATAAGTCCGGATACCAGGCTTACCGGATGGGATGGCTGCAGCGGATACCACTACACAGATACCATCATTCACGGATTTTCCCACACCCATCTCAGCGGCACCGGAGTTTCCGATTATGGTGATGTACTGATAATGCCCGTAACAGGAGAACCTGTGTATGAAAACAGTGAAAATGCTGAACACAGCTATTCCAGCAGCTTTGATAAAGAATCAGAAAAAGCAGGCCCCGGATATTATGCCGTACACCTGAATGAACCAAATATTGATGCTGAATTTACCTGCACCAGAAGAACCGCTTTTCACAAATACGGATTTAAGGAAGATACTGAAAATATCCACTTTATCATTGATCTTACTCACCGTGATAAAGTCATCAATGCAGGGATCAAAAAAATTAACGATACCGATATTGCAGGTTTCAGACGATCAAATGCCTGGGCAACAGACCAGCACCTCTACTTTTATGCAAGATTCTCTGAAGAATTCAAAGCATACCATGCCAAAGGATCCGGGCTGGAAGAAAATGAGAGTTTCGATATTTTTGGTAAAGACATCAAAGCATCTGTAAAGTTCAGTAAGCCGGAACAAAAGGAAATCGGTATAAAAGTTGGCATCTCCGCTGTCAGCATAGAGGGAGCAAGAAAAAACCTCATGGATGAAGCAGAAGGGCTTAGTTTCGACCAGGCACTGGAACTTGCCCGATCGGAATGGAATGATGAACTGAGTGACATTCTGGTAAACGGAGGCAGTGAGAAAGACAAAACCAAATTTTATTCAGCCCTATATCACGCATATATCGCACCCAACACATTTAGTGACACTGATGGAACATACAGGGGCACAGACTTAGAAGTTCACTCATCAAAGAATCATACACAATACACCGTTTTTTCCCTTTGGGATACCTATCGCGCCACACATCCGCTTTTTACAATTACCCAGCAGGAACGAAGCAAAGACTTCATCAAAACATTTCTGAAGCACTATCAGGAAGGGGGCAAATTACCCGTTTGGGAGCTGGCAGGAAATTATACCGGATGCATGATTGGTTATCATGCCGTGCCTGTCATGCTGGATGCATATGCAAAAGGAATTATTGATAAGGACGGTGATCTGGCTCTGGAGGCCATGCAGCACTCTGCCACTCTCCCCCACCTTGGGCTGCCTGCCTGGATGGAAAAAGGATACATTGGCGTTGAAGATGAACATGAATCCGTTTCTAAAGCGCTGGAATATGCTTATGATGACTGGTGCATCGCCCAAATGGCAAAACTGCAAAACAATGAGAAGGTGTACAACGAGTATATTGCCAGAGCCCAACAATACAAAAACCATTTCGACCCTGAAACAAAACTCATGAGAGCCAGACTAAACGGCGATTGGATAAAACCATTTGATCCCGCCGAAGTCAATTTTAATTATACGGAGGCCAATGCATGGCAATACAGTTTTTATGTCCCCCACGATATCAACAACTGGATTGAGATGATGGGTGGCAGGGATAAACTCTGCAGTTTACTTGACTCCCTGTTTTCTGCCACCGACAAAACAAGCGGCAGGCATCAGGTTGACATCACCGGCCTCATCGGACAATATGCCCACGGTAATGAACCAAGTCATCACATAGCCTACCTTTATAATTACTGTGGCAAACCATGGAAAACACAAAAAGTGGTAAAACATATTATGAATGAAATGTACACCACAGAACCGGATGGATATATAGGCAATGAAGATTGCGGACAAATGTCAGCCTGGTATGTTTTTTCAGCACTCGGATTCTATCCGGTCAATCCGGCCAACGGCATATATGACATAGGAAGCCCGCTATTTGACACGGCTGTGATTCAACTTGAAAACAACAAAGAATTCAGGATTACGGCAGAAAACCTGACAGATAAAAATATTTATGTGCAATCTGTTGAACTGAATGGAGAAGCATGGAATAAAAGTTACATCCACCATCAGGATATTATGTCCGGCGGAAATCTGCACTTTGTGATGGGTAAAAAGCCTTGCAGGGATTTTGGCACTGACAAAGCAGATATTTATTTGTCGGAAATCGATGCTGAACCCATTGCAATTGCACCGGTAATTGAATCAGAACACAGAACTTTCGAAGACAGCATGCTCGTAACAATTAGCATGGCTCACAACGACAAGCCTGAGATTTTTTACACTACAGACGGCAGTCAGCCAGACAAAAACGATATCCGCTATTCTGAAGGTTTTTACATAAAAAACAACTGCCAGGTTAAAGCTGTGGCATACCGGGGAGAGAAATCAAGCGGACTGGTAAGCGCCAGATTTACTCAGTTGGATAAAGACACGAAATTACAACTGGAGTCTGAATACAGCGAACAATACAATGCTGGTGGCAAGAGGGCTTTAATCGATGGCATAAGAGGGGGCGATGACTTCCGTACCGGACAATGGCAGGGCTATAAGGGACAAGACCTGGAGGCTGTGGTTGATTTGGGAAGTGAAAAAACATTCAGTAAAGCTGGCATTGGCTTTTTGCAGGATATCAAAAGCTGGATATGGATGCCTGTAAAAGTGGAATTCTGGCTGGCTGGAAATTCAGGAAATTTCGAACCGGCAGGCAAAATCAAACCCAAAACTGCTGATGATGCCTATGGAGTATTTACAGAAACTTTCGAAATTAAAACAAATAACAAACCAGTACGTTACATAAAAATAAGGGCTGTCAATTACGGAATTATTCCCGACTGGCACCCCGGAGCGAATCACGACACATGGTTATTTACAGATGAGATATATTATGAATAAAAAATTGAAACAACTCAGCCTTTTGGCATTGGCAGGCATTGTTTTTGCCTGCGGACAAAACAATCAATCTGATTTTACATTTGATGAGAGTAAGAACACCACCGAAACCATGGATTCACTCATCAACAAACTCCCCTCATATCAGGAACTTGTCATCCCTCTCAGGGAGAGTGACAGTAAATTTCAGCCGGAGCTGATCAGTGAAGAAGACCTCCCTTTGCCTGATGACCAGTCCTATGCGGCACTTCAAACCGGTATTTTTATGAGCGATATGGCATATTGCCGATATTTTGAACAGGTAAACAAAACCAGGTTTTATTCCGGTCTTCTCAAAAAAAGAATGCAGGCTTATGACATGCCGCAAAAAGACATCAGCGAACTCGCTTTAAGCCTGGAAAAAAACATCCACAATCATGACAGTCTGGTAACAATCATATCAGACACTTACGATAATATCAATACAAAAATGATTGAAACCAATCGGCAGGGCACTGCTGTTTTAATCATGACTGGTGTCTGGATTGAAAGCAACAGGCTTATGCTGAGTGACACCAGCGCAAACCAGAAAATCATAAGCAAAGAGTGGGAAAAGCAACAACAACTGGGGAAAAAATTACTCGGATTGATTGATGGTTTCGACAGAGGCATTCCGGATTACCTCACCGGCTCTATGGAGCAACTGATTGAAAACAACAACACAGATGCTGCCAGGGAAGATTTGGAAACCCTGCATCAAAAAATTCTTAACAAAAGAAATTAGATTGATCTAAAATACGCGATTACAATTTTCTTTTTCCGCTTTTGTGGAATCCCGGGTGGCAATGCATCCAAGGATAAAGAAAGCGCGTGCAGCACAATTGAATATGCACACGTTATAATAACAAAGGCGCCTTTTGGTATGATGTTTCACTAAAACTCCAAACGTTATGAAAAAGAAAAAATCAATACTGGCAAATCTTGAAAATAAACGGTTCCTTTTATTTGAACTCGGACTTATCATTGCACTGGCCATAATTTTGAGTGCTTTTGAATATGGAACAAACGAGAAACACCACACAAGCGGCAGCATAAAAATGGAAGAGATCCCGGAATATGATATAAGCATAACCTTTCCGGAAGACGAAAAACCTGAACCGGAAAAACCCGAACCACGTAAAAAAGAGGACGTGTTTGATGAAATCGAGCTTATTGATAATACTGACGATAACGACAGTGATGTAGATTTTGATTCCGGTGATACAGAAAAGGTAGATAATCATGCTTTTGTTGAAATAGATTATCCGGAGGAAGAAACAGACCCTATTGAGCCCTACTTCGCAGAAGAGTTACCGGCTTTTCCTGATGGACATGCTGCTATGATGAATTTTATCAATTCAAATATCAGTTATCCGCGAAATTGTGTCGAGCAAAACATCAGTGGTACGGTATTTGTGCGATTTATCGTGAACAAAAAAGGCGAAGTTGTTGATGTCGAAATATACCGTTCCATTCATCCCGACCTCGATAAAGCGGCCCTGGAGGTGGTGAATAAAATGCCTGAATGGATTCCCGGCAAACAAAATGGGAACAGGATTCCGGTATATCAAATATTGCCAATCCATTTTGTTCTGGAATAATTCACCACATCAGATTCGGCCTGATAATAAGCACGGCAATCATACGTTAAAATACAGACCTGTTTAACAGATACTTAGTAAACTGTTCTATAAAATGAAAAACAATTTTGTAATACTGAGATAAAACAATTAATTTTACACCACTAAAAATATTTTGTCATGCAAAAGAAGAAAACAAAAAAGGCAAACCTTGAGAATAAAAAAGTTCTTTTCCTGGAAATCGGATTGGTTGTTGTTCTGGGCATTGTCCTGCTTGCTTTCGAATGGGGAACTGAGGAAACCAACAGGGGCTCACTCGGAGATGTCAATATGGATGAAATGTTCGAAGAAGAAATGCTGAATACATTCCAGGAGGAAGAGCCTCCGCCGCCACCTGAAGAGAAAAAAGAGCCCGAACCAGAACAGGTTATTGAAGAACTGAATATCGTTGAAGACGATGCAGATGATTCAGATATTGACATTAGCTCTGAAGCAGACGAAAAAACCGAGGTGGATATTGATATGGACTCTTTTGAGGAAGAAGAAGAAGAGGTTGATCCAATCGACTTTGCTGTGGTAGAAGACAAACCTGTATTCCCGGGGGGTGATGCTGCCCTGATGAAATTCCTCAGTGAGGAAACCGAATATCCTGAAATTGCAAAAGAAAACAATATTCAGGGAAGAGTATTCATCCAGTTTGTAATTGACGTAAACGGAAAGGTAACCAGCGTAAGTGTTGCACGTGGTGTGGATCCCTATCTGGACAAAGAAGCCAAGCGTGTTGTATCTCAGCTCCCTGACTGGAAACCGGGAGAACAACGTGGGAAAAAGGTTCCCGTAACCTATATTGTACCCATCAATTTTAAATTGTACTAAAATTTACCTTCAGATACCAAAGCCCCGGTTTTTGAATCGGGGTTTTTTTTGGTTATCACCACAATATGAAACAAGAAATAAAAAAAAGAAAAAATAAGATAACCAAAGCCGCACTTGTCGGTGTAATTCAGGCTGAGCAAAGCAAGGAGCAGGCACAGGAATACATTGATGAACTTGCATTTCTGGCCAGAACAGCCGGAGTCAAACCGATTGAGACATTTCTGCAGAAACAGGACAAACCCAACCCAAAGCATTACATAGGCAGCGGTAAACTCACCGAAATCGATCAGTATGTCAAATCCCATGGTGTTGAACTTGTGATTTTTGATGATGACCTGACACCAACGCAATTGAGAAATATTGAATCACGGCTTAAGTGTCAAATCATGGACCGTACAAACCTGATTCTGGACATCTTTGCCACCAGGGCCAGAACAGCACATGCAAAAACCCAGGTGGAACTGGCACAATACCAGTACATGCTGCCACGCCTGAAAGGTCTCTGGACTCACCTTGAGCGCCAACGAGGCGGTATCGGCATGCGTGGTCCCGGTGAACGTGAAATCGAAACCGACCGACGTATTGTACGGGATAAAATCGCTCTGCTGAGAAAACAACTTGCCAAAATTGACAAGCAAATGGCCAACCAGCGCAAAAACCGCGGTCAAATGATTCGTGTAGCTCTGGTAGGATACACCAATGCAGGCAAATCCACCATCATGAACAGTCTGAGCAAATCTCAGGTATTTGCTGAAGATAAACTGTTTGCCACCCTTGACACCACCGTACGCAAGGTGGTTATCAACAACCTGCCTTTTCTGATGTCTGATACTGTGGGATTTATTCGGAAACTCCCCACCCATCTGGTGGAATCTTTCAAATCAACCCTGGATGAAACCCGTGAATCAGATCTACTTATTCATGTTGTGGATATCTCTCACCCGGGTTTCGAAGAACATATCCAGGTAGTAAAGGAAACCCTGGAAGATATTGGTGCTGCCAACATACCAACACTGCTTGTATTCAATAAAACAGATGCATTTACCTACAACAAAAAAGACGAGGATGACCTCACCCCGGATATGCGGGAAAACATGAGTCTTGATGACTTTAAATCCATGTATGTGGCCGCTGAAAACACACCCTGTGTATTCATTTCAGCAAAAACAGGACACAATATGGAACAGTTTAAGAAGACCTTGTTCCAGAAGGTTAAAGAACTGCATTTCGAGCGTTATCCCTACAACAGAATTTAAACTTTTATCAGACAAAGCTCCCATGTCTTACCAATAAAAAAGCCCGGCAAACCGGGCTTTTTTATTATCCATGGCAATTTTACACAACTGCGTGTGAATCATATTTTATGTTTGGCCATTCAACATAATTCTTTTGACCTTCGTAATATATTCCTTCCCAGTCATTGGCTGCCGGCTGGGTAGCACTGCCATCGCCATTGCTGTCTCCGCCGTTTGTGTCATCTTTATAAGAAGTATAAATAACATGGTTTGGATCATCATATCCGGCTGAAAGATTTGTTTCTGCATCGTTATACAGGTTCATTCCACTTTCAGATACAAATTTAACTGTCACACCTGTACCCAGATTTAGTTTGTTTCCATCCCCGATCTGGAGATTCTGACCTGTATAAACATAAGCCACCTCTGTTTCTTCCCAGCTGGTAATGCCATTGACAAAACCGCTGACAAAAATACCCTCGTAAGTATTATCTGAAAAGCTATTGGAGTTATCTGTACTTACATCAGCGTTGATGGTCAGAGGCACAATATTATTTTCAAAACTGGTATTGCTTATACTCAGGTCAGCAGATGCTCCGGCAGCATTGACAGCACCGTAAAAATAATTGACATCCACACTTCCCTTATTGTTTTTTACAAGACAGTTTTCCAATGAACCGGTGGCTCCGGTTGTAAAATCTATGGTAATGCCATCGGGATTGTTGCCGCCGTAGTAAAATTCACTATAAGTAAAATCAGCCCGCTGGCCATTAACATCAATCAGACTCCAGCTCCCCGCCGAAGCCGAACTGCTGCCATCACCGTTGGTATCTCCTCCCTTGCTGTCATCAGCATAGGCAGTAAATACAACCGGGTCATCAGCCTCTCCGTTAGCAGTAATTATCCCATCCTGCCCCAGGGTCATATTGGCCCCTTCTTCAGTAAATTTAATGATGGCACCGGGCATGATTGTCAGTGTGGCATCCACATAAAAATCATACTTTTTGATAACATAAACGGTATTGCCCGCCCAGGTAGTGGCTGAACTGATATCATCGGTTATCTCTACAATTTCCGTTTCGTCGGATTCGGGATCATCCCCGCAGGAAAAAAGAAAAACCAGGGATGCTATCACGCTAAATAATAATACTTTCTTTCTCATAATATTCAGGTTTTGTTATGTTTTAG
Organism: Bacteroidota bacterium; assembly: GCA_051747965.1. Classification (GTDB taxonomy): domain Bacteria; phylum Bacteroidota; class Bacteroidia; order Bacteroidales; family ML635J-15; genus JAQIBY01. Next base: position 657 of record JBNJGS010000041.1, on the reverse strand, counting down.
TTGTGCAGGCAAAAAAGGTGCCGCGTTATACCCAAAGGTACAAATTATTAGCATCCGGAATAAAAAAGTACCGGATATTTGATGCAAATCCTCAGAAATACAATCATGAAGATAAGCTGAACATTTTTCAGATTCGGTCTTTGGATTGTATGCTGATTGATTTTTACTTATCTTTGATTGACAGTAAAAAAACCATGATGAGCAAAGGGGACAAAACAAACATAAGTCTTGTACTTCCGGTATACAATGAGGCGGCCAACCTGCCTGAATGCTACAACAAACTTGAGGAAGTCCTGAAAGAAATCAGCCCTTGCTATGAACTGATTTTTGTGAATGACGGAAGCACGGATAGTTCACTGGAAATCATCAAAGCATTTGCCAGGCATAATCCTGCTGTCAAATTCATAGACCTGAGCCGGAATTTCGGTCAGCAGGTTGCCATATCTGCAGGTATAGAACACGCCCTGGGTCAACGCGTTGCCATCATGGATGCTGATCTTCAGGACCCGCCCGAATTGCTGAAATCCATGTACAACAAAATGGACGAAGGCTGGGAGGTGGTTTACGGACGCCGAAAAAACCGCAAGGGGGAGACTTTCCTTAAGCGAATGACCGCCAAAATGTTTTATCGTTTTTTATCACGCATGACCAATGTTA
>JBNJGS010000040.1:0-24872 GCA_051747965.1 Bacteroidota bacterium | reverse complement strand
TTTCATTGTTTTACAAATTTAGCAGTATGAACATCATTGTTTCCGAATGTAAATTTAATCTGGTACATCCCAGGGGTAAAGCTATCAACCTCCAAATCAAGCAATGATTCACCTTTTAATAATGCCATTGTTTTGATTACCCTTCCTGTAAGATCAGTAACCTGAATGGAAACTGACATATCATCGGGACATTTATACGGAACATAAACACGATTATTTGCAGGCTTAGGATAGGCATTACCAATACTGATATCCAAAGTGCTATTATCAGAGATCAGAGATTGCACCATGGATGAGCGGGTTGTACTTTCACACATCTCGTATTCATAGCCATATAACATAGACAATAAATTTTGTGCAAAAACATTTGCACGTCCGTATTCACAATGATCTGCCAACATACTTACAAAGAGTTTGTCTGTTCGTGAAAGGTAATAGATTTCCTGACCATTTGCAAGATTATTTGCAAAAATACCGGCATACTCTTTCCACATACTGTCTTGCAATGTTTCTGTAAAAAAAATCCCGGATCATTTCTGATGCCGGGATCTGATATTTTTGAATTTTGTTAGCTTTATCTGCCGGTGAACATTTTTCCGGCTTTTTCGAATGAATCATTGAAAGTGTTGATATCCTTAAAGATGTTTTTTTCAATTTCATCCCACTTGACATCGGTATCTTCCTTGATGCCTTCATAGGTCTCATCAAGTTTTTTTCTGGCGTCATTCATTTCATCAACAGCCTTTCTGAGTTCATCGGAAGGATTTTCTTCCTTCTCCAGTTTATCTTGTGCCGTTTTGGCTTTGTTTCTGATGTCTTCTATTTTTCTTTTTACTTCTCTTTTTATTTTATCTTTTTTTTCCATAATTGATATAGTTTAGAATTCAACAATTTGATTGATCAGATGCCTAATATCTTAGCAATGCATTGGCATTGGTGTTTTTTAACGGCATTTCTTCGGCATCCATTAGGTACACATTGCCGCTATTGAGTATGGTGTTGATGGCTGCCAGATTATAAAGAGATGCATTTTGCGGCATTTTTTCCTCGTCAATGATGACTGTATTGTTTGCTTTGTCATACAATCCGAAAGCATCTTTGTCCCTGCGGATGAATAAGCTGTCTATCTGTCCGTGAACAGAGGCGGGAACAATATTAGCAATATCTGTATTGGCTTTGCCTGTGGCAGATACATCAAGGAATGCATTGATTTTTTCTTTTTTCTTTTTCCCGAATTTGTCCTGTAGTTTTTCATAAGCTATCTGATGCAGTTCAACCACATCGTCGTGTTCGGGATTTCCCGGAATAAATGTATCTGCAAGGCTTTTGTATTTGCTTACCTGCCGCAAAACGCCATGAAGCTGTTCGTCTGAAGCCAGTATCAGCGGCACCGACTGATCGCCGGTGATGGCGCAGACTTGCTTGTCCACTTCTCTGACAAATTTTTTGATTTCCTCCGGTCTGCTGTCTTTTGCACTGCCGTGACCGTGGTATATGGCTCTTCCCTGGTCATCCTGCCCTGAACGCTGGTCAAGATGGTCCGGTACCTTGTCATAACCCACAACATCTTCCAGTTGCTGAGGAAAATCACTGGTGTCTATCTCAGCGATGGTATGTGGTGTGCATTCATACAGTTTGAGATTTTCAATGCTGAGAGCCAGCAAATAGAAGGTATTGTCCCTGTTGAGCATTGGTATCAGCGGTTTGAGGTAGTGGTGATCTGCCAGATAATGATACGCTTCAAAATGTATGGGTATTTTGAACATTTCCATGCCTTTATCTGTGAGGAACAGTGCCAGTCCATCAGATTGGAGTGTCCAGAATTCTTTGTCATCGACCAGCTTCACAACAGGGCGTAAGAAAGCTTCTGTTTCGTTCTCTGAAAAATCCCTGTCAGCAAGATCCTGCCGGACAGATTTCAACAGATTTTTCAGAATTTTGCTTGCATGTTCCTGCTTCACTTCCTGCCCCGCCCTGAAAGTCGGGATAAATATTGACAGACAGTGAGGTTCGTGTACCTTTGCGAGTCTTTCAAAATCTGATTGATTGAATAATTCGTTGCTATCATTTGTTCTCATATATATATTTTTTGCGTTTCTAAATTGATTCAGTCTGCTTTTTATTTATTGGTTTAAATCATGATGATTCCGGCAATGCCCATTGCGATTAATATTATAATCAGCAACCAGAAAAAGATGCCAAAACTTGCATTGACAATCTGGTTTGCATTTCTTCTGTCTTCAGCCCTTCTTGCTGTTTTGTACATCTCACTTTTCTCGGGTGGATTGGGAGGTACAAGGGCGGCAATCAGTATCATGATAAGGAATGCAATGGCCAGGTATGCCAGCCAGGATGTGTTAAAAGCCACAGGACCTATGGGTGTTACCCAGGAACCGATTGCCCATGTAAAGAGGAAAATTATGAGGAAGTAAAATACCATTCCCCTGAGTGGGCCCGGGCCGTTCCGTCTGAATAGTGAGGGCAGCAAAATGGCAAAGAGGATTGCAAATACAAATGATATGATGATTGGATAAAACATAATTGATAGTATTTTAATTTAACAATGCCGGTGGCCATACCAGATAAAGCATGGCAACCGGTGCTAAGTTATTTTACAAGAATATTATTCTCTACATGCCAGGCGCCACCTTCGTAAGCATTTTGTGTTGCCTTGTTGTAAGCGCGGTGCGTTGGCACGGTACCTGTAAGGGTGACTTTTCCATTGTTGACACTTACATTGATGTTTTCCTGATCTATAAAAGGACTCCACAATAATTCATTTTGTACATTGCGTTTGATTTCCTCATCGTCAATGGTGCTGACGGAGATTACCCTTGAAGAGATATCCGGTACAAAATACCAATCGTAGAAAGGGAGCTCATCCCAAAAATAATAGGAATATGGTTTCTCAACATGCAGGTTGTTGTTCACCCCGGTTACACCCTTTATTTTTCCGGCGGTATTCTCAGCTTCCAGTTTTTCAAGATGACTATCTACAACACCGGTGAGTGTTACAATGCCGGCATTGACATCAACCACGATCTGATACGATTCAGTGATGCTATTTCTGGCAAGAGCCTGCAGTACATTTTCCCTGATTTCATCATCTTTGGGTGGAAATTCTGTGTATACTTTAATCCGGTTGTTGACCGATTTTACTCCCATGGTATTCCTTGCAATATTTTCAGCCGCTTGTTTTGCCTGCATATTATCTACTGTACCCCGCAGGGTGGCAATACCTTCTCCAACTTCAACTTCGATATTTGTTGAATACAATCGGGGGTCAAGTTTTGCAGCATCGAGTATGGCTAGTTCGGCTTCCTGGTCGGATGCATATACGTCTTTGTCTCTGGTTAGCTTATCCGAGGGTACCCACCATTCCACATCGAGGTCTTCTGTTTTTACTTCTTTTACTCCTGTTGTCAAAGCAAGGAAATTGGCGTGGTTTTTTTCTGAAAGACTGGCCACTGAACCGCTAAGCTCAACAATTCCGTCGTTTACTTCAACCTCTATCAATGCATCATCCACCAATTTGCTCCATTTCAGAGCCTGTTCAATTTCATATTTGATTTCTGCATCTCTGCGGACTACATCATATTCAATATCAATTTTGTTTTCGAGTTTTTTTACTCCATCAACGGATTTTGCTACATTTTCACACAACTGTTTTTCACGATAGGAGTCCACTGTGCCGGTAAGTTCTACAATTCCGTTGCTGACATCAACATCTACCTTATAAGATTCTGTAGCCGGGTTGCTTAGCAGTGATGCCATGATATCAGTTTTGATATCTTTATCACTGATGTCTTCCCTGGTTTTTATCTCAATCCTGTTGGATACAGACCTGACACCTTTTACCAGACCGGCAATATCAGCAGCCCTTTCTTTGGCTTTGATATTTGTTACCCAGCCAGTTAATTCAACTATTCCATCAACAGAATTGATGTTCAGGTTATTGGTGTTGATGGCATGGTCGTAGTTAATCTGGTTTTCTATGACATCCTCAATCTCCTGATCGGGAAGTTTTTCCTGTGCAAAGGCTATCATACTTATGAGTGTAAACAGTACAATCAATATCGTTTTTGTTTTCATAATTAAAATGTTTTAGAGGAGTGTAACTTATTACTATTCCATTCAAGATGAATTGTTTCAAAAATTACTCTGGTGGCAAAGGACTTTGCAGTGCAGGGAGGGTTTGCTTCCCTGTGCGATGTTTCGGATTTGAAGCCCTTTACATGTGCGAATTCCATTGTTAAATTTCAGATAGTTTGTTCAGTCCTTCTTTGATATATTCGGCACTTTCAGAAAATTTTTGTTTGGCTTTGTGCCATTTTTCATCTCCTTCTGTTTCCAGTTTTTTGTAATTTTCTTTCAGATCAGCTATTTTGGATTTTAGCTCAGCTATTTGCTCTTCATATTTGGCTCGTGTTTTATCCGAGACATTTTTCTGTTTTTGCTCAAGCTCTTCAATCTGATCGAAAATTTCGTCAATGGTCTTTTTTGCCTGTAATTTGTATTTCTCTTTTTGCATAATGATTATTTCCGTTTGATTTAAAATGAATACTGAAGTATGCATGGCTTATTCGTCTTTTTTTGTTTTATTGATCACCCTGCCGTAATAATCATATACTTTTTTTTCATATTCTTCATTAACCGGTTCTGCAGGAATGAATTCCGGAGCATTTTTCAGATCTCTTATTTTTGTATCCAGTGAAACAGTTTGATCTTTATAAGAGATTTCTTTGACCGAGCTGATGGGGAACATGATTTCATGATCAATACCTCCATCAGAAATCACCATATAGAGAATTTGCCAGTCTTCATCATCCACGATGACATCAGTCAATTCTCCATATTTGCCATCCAGGGCCAGCACCTTGTATCCGAGTATTTCATTGAAACTCCGAAGATTTGTATCAATGTCTTCTTCTTTGATCTGAGCTGCCGGAGGTTCTATTGGCCTAACCGGATAAGTCATCCCGGTAGGAGCCGGCGGAGCTACCGTCCAGTAATCTTTCATTTGCAGATGGGAAAGCAATCGGGCTTCGTATTCTCGCGAAACCGGCTTGTTTTCATCCATTGCAGGACATTTGTCAAATTCCTTTCTTGTCAGGCTTACATTGAAATTCTCTTTTTCCCAGTCGGGTTCATCAAGCAAAGCTCTGGGAACGAGAACTTTTTTGTTGGGTAATATCTTGCCCTGATCGGCTTCCATATATCTGACAACCCAGCGTTCCTCGTCGAAGAAAAAATCCAGTACTTTTCCTTTTACCCGGTCTTTCGTTGAAAGTCGGAATCCTATGATATGTCTTAAACTAATCTTCATAATTAAATTGTTTTTTATTTTTCAATGGAATTCCAGGTTTCTTCAATATCATTGGTCAGTTTTTCAATGCGTGTGTTTACTTCTTTTTTGGATTCCTCAAATTCATCCTGACTTGCTTTTTTGAGTTCTTCCAGTTCCTTGTCAAGCTCTGTCTGCTGGTCCTGCAGGTCTTCTATCACCATTTTTGTTTTGTTTTGTACACCGGCTTCTTTCTGACCAAGTTTGGCTTGCAATTCATCCAGCCTGACTCTGAGTTTGTCCCTTTCTTTTTCTAAGGATGTGATGGCTTCTTCCTGTTCCTGTTTCAGTAAGTCCTTACCTTCGTCTACAGCCTCCTTGGCTTCTTCCTGTACATCTTCCATTTCTTTTTTTGCATCTTTGGATTTACTATCTTCGGATCCGTTATTGCATCCGAAAGCAAAAATTACTGAAGTTAATACGAGAATAATTGAAATTCTTTTAATCATAGCTTCTATTTTTTTGGTTCACTACAAATATCCTTCACAGGAAAGGTTTTTACAATGCGCTGCATCAATAGAAAAATTGATTCTAATCAAGCAGATTTTTGCAAAAGTATGATTAAGCTCAAGAAATGCTTGAGATAGCTCCGTGGATTACTTCCCGGATCCTGTTGTTAGAGTCTTTCCAGAGCTTTTTTGAATTTTTTGTAATCAGGAATGCTAATGCTTCTGCCTTCAGTATCAATCAGGCCGTCATCATCAAATTGAGAAATTGTACGTGCCATGGTCTCGGGAGTTGTTCCAACCATCTCTGCGAGCTCGGAACGTGAGATATCAATGAGATTTTCCGGATGCTTTTCACTTATCATCAAAAGCTTATCGCCAATCCTTCGGGCAACTGAGTTGTAGGCAATGCTCATCAGTTCTGCTTCTTTATCACTCAAGCGTTTTGACATATGTCTGATGAAATGTTCTGCCAGTCCCGGCTCATTAAAAATAGCTTTCTTAAATCTGCCTGCGGGGATTTTTCTGACACTTGATTTTACTGAAGCTTCGGCAAACTGCTTATAACTTCTGTTTTCAATGACCGGTTTGTAGCCCATCAATTCGTGTTCATAATAGACTTCTGTGATATAAGCCTTGCCGTCTCTGTTCATTTTGTATGTTTTGATACTTCCCCATTCAACAAAATATACGAAACTGGGTTTGTCATCCTGGTAGTACAGATTATCACCGGCGTCCAGCTGAATACTAAAGGCCTCGCTAAGCAGGTCCTCCATAACATCAGCAAGGGAAGAGTTTTGTTTATTTGCAGATGGCTTTGCATCCGCAATTTGCTCTTTGCCTGTTTGGTTTGTGGAATCTGCCCGGGTCTGGTGTTTGTTAAGTCTTACTTCTATGGCATTGAGTAATTCTATATCGTCAAAGGGTTTATGCAAAAAGTCATCAGCACCCAGATTCATCCCCTGACGGTAAGCTTCATTGTCGGTTTTGGCTGTGAGGAAAATGAATGGAATTGTATTAGATATGCCCTGATTTTGCAGTGCATACAATACACTGAAACCATCTGTATCCGGCATCATGATATCACAGACAATTAAATCAGGTTTTTCTGATTTTGCCTGTTGTATTCCTTGCCTGCCGCCTTCTGCAGTAGTTGTGTCATATCCCGAGAGAGACAGCAGTTCGGCTATGTTTTCCCTGAGGATTTTGTCATCCTCAATAATCAATATCTTCGTTCTCATGATTTTAAAGGTAATAAAATAATAAATGTACTGCCCTGATTGGTATTGCTTTTTAGTGATATCTTGCCACCTAGCATATCGATGTATTTTTTTGTGATGGTGAGCCCCAATCCCGTGCCTTCATAGTTTATCACATTTTTTGCCCTGTAAAAATGTTCGAATATTTTGTCTTGTTCTGATTTGGGTACTCCAATTCCCTCATCTTTCACCTGTAGATTCAGCATTTGTCCGTCAATATTTGCAATAAGGCTTATCCGGCTGTTTTCAGGACTGTATTTAATGGCATTGAATATCAGATTGCTGATAATGCTATGCAGAAAATACTTATCCGTGATGATTTCTGAATCACAAGTGTCACATTGATAAATCAGTTCTTGTTTAGGATTCAGGGTTTCAAGGATGTACTTCTGATGTTTATGTAAAAACCGGCGTAGGTTGAAACTTTCATACTTTGGCTGAATTTTTCCCTGCTCAATATTGTTGATTGACAAAAACTCATTGATGATATTTTGCAGGTTTCTTATGCTCGTTTTGAATGTTTTCAGGTGCTTTTCCACTTTGTCTTTATAAGAAAACCGGTTCCATTCCTCACCCGCAGAATGTAAATATCTTTCAATGAGGTTCAGGGAGGACAGCAATCCGGCCAGTGGGAGTTTTAATTCATGTGAAGCAATGGATAAAAACTGTGAGCGGAGCTCATCAAGTTCAGCCTGGTATTTCTGCTGCTGCTCTTGTGATGTGGGCAGGGGTGAGGCAATGCCTGAAAACAGCCGGTTTTCTCCTTCCCCGTAAGCTGAAATTTTCAATTTCTGGTCATTTTCGGCTGAATCCTGTGATTTGAGTTGAATAAAAAGAATATCATCTGAATTGGCCTGAAGATAGCCGGAAAGTAAATCAGCATTGGTTTTGTCAAGATATTTGTAAAAACTTTCACCTTTTAATTCGTTGGCAGGTTTGCCCAGGCTCCTGGCCATATGCTTGTTTATGGCTTCAATATAGCCGTTTTGGTCGCATACCAGCATGCCTGTGTGAGGTGTGTTGAAAACTGCCTCAATCGCCATCTTGTGTTTGTTCTGCTTGTTTTTTTCAACCATAATATATAAAAACACCTGGGGACTGTTTTGGTTTAGCTTTTTTCTGGAACAGGCCTGATTTTTTCAATCGTGGCGTATTGCAAATGAGGCATAAGTAGGATAATGGTACAAAATATGGGGTATATTATACGGTGCAACAGCCGGGCAGGCTTAATTAAAAAAATCAGTGATTATGATTATTTTGCCTGGTTTCAATCACTTATTATCAGTTTGTGGGTTTCCATCTTATTACCGGTTTTGAAGGTAATAAAATACAAGCCCCGGTTTATTTTGCCAAGTGATATCTGACCGTTATCTGGCAATATGTCTGACATGATTTTCAGACCTTCCGGTGTGAAAATTCTGAAATATGTTTTTGTATCACCTGGTATAATGACGCTTAGAACGTCTTTTGCAGGATTTGGATAAATGCTGGCAAAAGTTTTGTTCTTTGTGTTTGCCAATCCGGTAATAAGTGAAGGTTTTACTGTAAGCTGATAGGGTGTTTGCCAATTACTGTTTGTGGCAGTACCCTTTACGCACAGATATACTGAGTCTGTGTTCAGACCGGGGAACTCAATGTGCAGGCTGTCATATGGGGTGTTAATATTCTGTGAGCTGATTTCATTTTGTAAAACATCAAATATGTATATGCTGTCAATTTGGTTCTGTGGGTTATCAACAATGATATCTATTGCATCTTCCATAGCAGAGGGGATGAGGAACATATCTCTGTCCACGGGGTTGTAGTTCTGGCCGTAGGTGATATAACCATTGATGCTGTCCCCGGGAGATATGAAGTATGCCAGTGAAAATTGTCCGGGTTCGTCAAGTCCGCGCATGAATGTTGCATAATCTCCACCCTCTGATGTGTGGAAAACATTCGTTAGACATGTGTCTGCCAGTCCTTCCGGTACAGGCTGACCGTTTTCATGCAGCCATTGTCTTTCAATATCAACGGCCCCATCACCGGTGAGTGAGCTGGCCCAGTCTGCCCAGATTGAAGTGAGCCAGGTGTATCGGATGTTCTGGGGCAGGGGCATGTCGGGGTTGTCGCGGTAGCTGTAATAACTTTCGTTGATGCCGTTGATGTAATCGTTATGGTCCCCGTCGCAGTTGATGTCAACATTGTCAAAAGTACTGTTGCCGAATATTCCGCTTTCACTTTCTATGCAATGCTCGTATCCGCCAAACATGTATATGCCTTTGTACACGGCGCTGTCTTCACAAAAATTGTATGAATCATATTCCCAGAGCAGGTCTCTGTTGGCTTCGCTATTACCTGTGGCAGAGGGAGTATTTGATTTGGTAGGGTCGGGGGATGTATTGGAACCCAGATGTGGTGTGCCAAATGTTACCACCCGTGCAACCTTGTGTCCGTCGGGTGACCACGGATCCTGCCAGTTGATATGTGTGCCCTGCCCGTCTGTGCGTTGCAGGTATTCCCGTATGGCAAGGCCGCCCATGGAATGTCCTGCAAGAATGACTTTTTCAGCGCCGCTGTATTCAAGAACTTCGGCTATCATCTTACTCAGTGCAAACCCCTGCTTAAAAATGGCAGCCTGATTGCTTTGGTCAAAATGATCGTTGAATGTCCCATGAGCACCAAGAATCTTCTCTTCCTTGAAATTGACGGCAAACAGATTATGTCCTTCCCAACTGTGGGTGTACTCATCAAATGATACATCGTAATTCCGGCGACCGAGGTAAATGCTGTCACCGTCATATACAAAATCTTCCCACCTGACATCTTCACTCATCATCGCTGTTTCGCTGTTGTTGTCGGCATTGAGTACCATGTCAAAAACATTGATTGGCCCCATGCTTTGTTCATCACGCAGGTATTCCAGTGTGCCTCCAAAGGTCGTTTCACCACCGGCCAGACCGTGGACAAATATGACAGGATAGGGCATGCGATTTTGCGCATGAAGAGAGCCGGTGAGCAAAAATAACACAAATAGAATCAGGATGTACGTAAAACGTTTCATGAGTTTCATTCCCTAAAATTGACTTTGTTAGGACGAAGATAATAAAGATTCCTGAATTTCTCCCTCTGCTATAAAATTAGTTCGAATTTCACCTGATTTTGCTCAATCTCCCGTATTTGAGAATTCCTGAAAAAAATCCCGGTGATTAGCCGGGATTAATATTTCAGTTGGAAATATCCTTAATCAAATTGTTCAATAATAGACTTGATCTCCCTGATTTTATTGTCAAGCATTGATTTGTCGGAAGCTTCGGCTATCAGTCGCAGATATGGCTCAGTATTTGAAGGTCTGATATTGAACCACCAGTTTTCATAATTCAGCCGGTAGCCATCAAAATCCATGAATTTCACTGGTTTTTCCTGCTCCATATAGTGATTTTTCACTGCTTCCATGGCTTCTTTTTTCTGATTGATTTTAAAATTGATTTCTCCGGAAGAGTGATATGGTGTGATTTCAGCAATACGTTCTGATAACGTGATGCCCTGTTCCTTAAGCCCTTTCATCACATGGAGAACAATCAGGCAGGCCAGTAAGCCCGAGTCTGAATAGTAGAAATCCTTGAAATAATAGTGTCCGGCAAGTTCGCCACCATACAGGCCGTCAATTTCCCTGAGTTTTTTGGCAGCATATGCCCGGCCCACTCGCCAGGTATACATATCTACCTCGTATTTTGCGAGGTATTCACCAACAGCTTTGGAGGTGCGGATATCCTGAATGACTTTTGTGCCCGGTGTAAGTCTGTCGCTGAAATATTCCCCCATAAATGCAATCATCAGATCAGGACTGATAAAATTTCCCTTTTCATCCAGGAACATTACACGGTCTGCATCACCATCGAAAATGATACCGATATCAGCATTTTCCTGTTTTACTTTTTTCCTGAGATCGTGCAGGTTTTGGGGATTCAGTGGGTTGGGATCGTGATTGGGGAAGGTGCCATCAGGCCTTTCGTAGATATACACCGGCCGTTTTTTCAGCAAATCTTTGATGAAAGGCCCCCCAATGCCGTTGGAGCCGTCGATGACGATTTTCAGTCCACTGATATCCGGTTTGTATTCTTTCAGAAAATCCAGATATGCATCGCGGTAATCAAGGGCTCTGTAAAAGCCGGGCTTTTCAACCGGTACCGGCTCCTCACCAGTGAGGATAAGCTCTTCAATGGCCTTCAGTCCGTCATCGTAACCCACAGGGGCAGCGTTTGGTCCGGAAACCTTGAACCCATTATGGTTGGCCGGGTTGTGAGATGCTGTGATCTGCACAGAAGCGGGAAAATTGTACCTGGCTGTACCCCAGTAAACCATGGGGGTTGTGGTGAGCCCGGCATCAAATACATTTACCCCTGCATCCATTAAGCCCTGTGCAAGAGCCTCAAACAGGCTTTCTGAGCTGAGCCTCATATCTCTGCCCACCAGAACTTTATCGGCTTCCAGTACCCGAGGCAGAAAGTACCCTGTTTTATAGGCAATATCTTCGTTGAGCTGATCTCCATATACTCCTCTGATGTCATATGCTTTAAATGCTTTCATAATAGTGCGTCTTTATTGGTTATCGTTTTCTTTATCCGTGTTTCTGAATCGTGTTATTGGTATGAGTTTTCCAAGTCCGTTGGAGATCTTTCTGGCATCCAGCAATGCTTTCACATTGGCACTGCCTTTGTCTTCCTCAAAGGGATATCCGTAAATCTCCATAATGAGTTTGTGATACTTCTTCATGATTTCTTTCCGTTTGAGTTTTAAAGTAGGAGAGAGTTCGCCGGAATCCGGTGACCACTCTTCGCATACCAGACGGAAGCGTTTGATCTTCTCGTGCTCACCCAGGTTTTTGTTTACTTCATTGATTTCTTTTTGTACACGACTTATGATTTCCTTTTGGCGGATGAGTTCAGTATTATCTCGGTAGTGGATTTTGTGTTTTCCGGCATAATGATGCAGGTAGTTAAAGCTTGGGGATACCAGTGCAGAAGCAAATTTTTCATTTTCTCCTATGACCATGATTTGCTCTATCAGTGGTGAAGCTTTGAATTTGTTTTCTATGACCTGTGGTGCAATATATTTTCCGGCAGAAGTTTTAAAAATCTCTTTTTTGCGATCAGTTATCTGCAGGAATTTGTCATCAATGATTTGCCCGACATCGCCGGTATGCATCCATCCGTTTTCGTCAATAACCTGATTTGTGCTTTCCGGATCTTTGTAATAGCCCAGCATAACGTGCGGGCCGCGGGCCAGGATTTCGCCTTCGTCGCTTATTTGCATTTGTGTGCCTTCCAGTGCAGGCCCGACCGTGCCAATGCGGCAGTTTTTACCCCGGTAATGATTCACGGCAATCACAGGCGAGGTCTCGCTCATACCGTATCCTTCAATCACATAAATTCCTGCAGCCCAGAAAAGCTTTGCCAGTCTGGTTTGCAGTGATGATCCTCCGGATACAACACATTTAATTTGTCCTCCGAAAACAGCCTGCCATTTACGGAAAATCAGCAAGCGGGCAATTTTTAGTTTGAATTTATACCACAGGTTGTTGTTATCAGCAGCATCATATTTGCCTCCAAGTTTTACCGCCCAAAAAAACAGGGATTTGGGAATGCGCGGCAAATCTTTTCCTTTGGCAATGATTTTATCATAAAACTTTTCCAGCAGCCGTGGCACAGAATTGAAACCATGTGGCTTTATTTCCTGCAGATTGTTGACAATATTTCCCAGCCCTTCTGCATAATAAATACTGATCCCTTTAATCTGGAAATTGTAGTTCATCATACGTTCATACACATGACACAAGGGAAGAAAACTCAGCACCCGATGTCCGTTTTTCAGTGGAAGAATTTTTGACGTGGCCAAAGCATTGCTCAGCAGGTTTTTGTGTGACAGCATCACAGCTTTGGGGTCACCGGTTGTTCCGGATGTATATATCAGGGTAAATAAATCATCAGGTTTTATTTCTGATTTGATTTTTTCCAGTTCATTCTCCTTATTTTTGCTGTTTTCCCTGCCAAGCTGAATGATTTCCACCCAATTTGAAGCACCTTCGATGTCATTCAGTGTGTATATGTTTTCCAGTGCTTTTATTCTTTCAGCAATGGGTTTTATCTTTCGGTACAATGATTTGTCTGATACAATAACAATGCGACTGTCACTGTGATTGAGTATGAATTCATGCTGTTCGCTGCCAATGGTAGGATAGATGGGTACGTGAACGACACCAATCATAGCCATACCCATATCCAGGATATTCCAGTGGGGCATATTGCTGGAAATGGTGGCTATCTTATCACCTTTTTTGAAGCCCATCATCAGCAAACCGATAGCAAAGTACCTTGAATATTTACTATAATCCTCAGATGAGAATTTTATCCAGTTGCCTTTGTTTTTGTAAACCAAAGCATCTTCAATATGATGATATTTGTGTTCATATTGGTCGAGTATGTCAAATATTCGTGTCAGTGACATCTGATTTATATTGCGGTTGTAGCACAAAAATAATAAAATATGATTACCTGCGGCGGGGTTTGCTGCTTATATCGTCAAAAGGGCAGGAGCTGCAGTCAATCGGGTGCTTAATCTTTGTTGAAAGCCAGTATCTCAGGCCAAAGGTGAAAGTAAAGGTTTCTCGCTGGTGGCCAAATATGACAGAGGAAGTAATGTCAAAATGGTCTGATAAAAAGAATTTGTATTCAAGTTCGCCCAATAAATAAAACTGATTTTCCCAGGCGCCGTTTAGGTTGAAGTCACCTTCTTCAATATAGTTATCATATTTGTGCCAGTCTTTGCGGAAATTGTATGTAGGTCCGAGGGCAATGTCAAATGAGGAACGGTAAATCTGCAAAACTCTCAATTTCAGGCCTGCATGAAAGAACAGGGCAGGTACAGCAGCGGCATCCACATATACACCGGGCATAAATCGCCACGAAAGCTGAGTTCCCCTCAGGTATGTCTCAACGGACAACATGAAGTTTGGTTCAACTACCCACTGTGCATTGGCGTCCAGGGCATTTTCATACAAAGGCCTGTTTTCTGTTTCAAATGGATGAAAACCCAGGCCGCTTATTTTTGGATGAAGCAGGGTCTGGGCTTTACCGGTCAGGCCTGACACCAAAACCAAAACCACTATGATATGCCTGAATGATTTCATTTGGTAAAAATAACGAAATTTTATGGAATTTTGTTGTTGCTTTCAGCCAGGGGTTTTTGCAGACATTTGATGAATGTCCGCAAAAACCCCGTAAATTCACTGCGTCAAGGTTTGACTACCTTCACCCACTGTCCGCGGTTTCGGGCATGAATGCTTTTGTTGTACATGGCTTCGGCCTCAAAAGCGGGCAGGTAATAATCTCCGGCATAACTGGCATTGAGCATGACACGGTAAGTTCTGGTTTTGCCCTTACCTAAATCAAAATAAGTGCAGATTCTGTCATCACGGATATCCTGATAGTCAAAAGATGAAACATTACCCAGTTCTGTACTGAATAAGCGGCTATTGATAATTTCCCAGCCTGAAGGGAATATTTGTGTTAAAGCCAGTTCCGTAAATGATGCCTCATAACTGTCGTGGCTGATCTTGACTTCGCAGATGAAATCAGTACCCTGTTCAATTTCCATCGGATTCAGTTTGCTTCCATCAGGATAAAGGTAGTTAATATCCATGCTGAGTTTGTTTTCTGAAGCTGTTTCACTGCCGGTGGCCGGAATGCCGTCCTGCACAATCCGGACAAACAACATCCCATCTGTATTATTGGTGAGGTTGATTTCATTGTCCTTCTGCCGGAGATCCTTTAAGGGCATTCGGATCATGGGTTCCTCACTCTGTATATTTGCTTTTGCTGCCCCGTTCAGGCTGTAGGAGCAATCAATGTTTTCTGCCACATCAAAAGCGTCAATATATGCTGCGGTAGCCATCAGAGCCCAGGCAGTGGTTTGTGTACTCATCCATTTGTCCGTGCCAAGCTCGTCTGCCAGGGAACCCAATACATCAAAGGCTGCCTTTTTATCCTCAATCAGTACCAGGGTCTCGAGCATCATGGCCTCATCCCGGACTGATGATCCAAACACAGGCCCGTATCTGTAGCTGTCAACATCTGCATCCAGATTTGTTATAAGTGCCACAGCCGTTTTGTGTTTGCCTGCCAGCTCATAGGCTGCAGCCAGTCGCCAGCTCGCTTTTTCACTGAGGTTCTCGCTTTGCTTTAGCCTGTTCATGGCTGATAATCCGGATTTTCCTGCCAGAGCAAGGGTATATAGTCTGTAGGATTGAACAAACTGTGATGTAGCTCCTTCATCAGTCCATTTGACAGCCCTTTCCTTCTGATATTTTTTCCAGTTGTTAAGCATGGCATCAGAAATATCATAGCCTTGTTTTCTGGCCTCAAGCATGAAATGTCCGGTGTAGCTTGTGACCCACTGGTTTGTGTTCTGCCCGCCTGGCCAGTAGCTGAATCCGCCATTGCTCATCTGGTATTTTCTTAATTTTTCAATGGCAGTTTCCACATTGTCCTTGCTTTCTGCTTTTTGCTCTTCCGTTAAGTTAGTAAAGCGATGCAAATATAGTTGTGGAAATGCTGCAGAAACAACCTGCTCCAGACAAGCATGGGGATAGCGCAGAAGATAGTTAATACGTTTTTGCAGATTGATGGGAGGGATGCCATACACCTCTATGGAGGCTTTGGAGGTCTCAGGCATACCGAACTGATCGAATGTGATGTTTTTGGTTTCCTCTGCATTCAAATCTATGCCCTCTGTACTTGTCATGGGTGGATTGGGATGGCGGACATCAATCTCAATATCATAAGCAGACTTTTCATTTCCTGAAAATGCTTGTATTTCCACCCTGGCAATTCCTGATTTGTCCTGTACCAGAATGGGGAAACTGATGATTTTTTCTCCCGGCTTGTCAAAGTTTATTGTTTTTTTTGCCTCTCCGTCAATTTTCAGGAGATCATTTGTGCTGACTTCAATCCTGACCTTTTTTACATGCTTTTCCATGGCAAATACATTTACCGGTAAGTCCAGCGATTCTCCCGGTCCCAATACACGGGGCATATCCCCCAGTACCATAAGTGGCTTGGTAACCGTGGTGGTCTTTTCTGCATTTCCGTATGCACCGGATGTGTTTCCCGCTACCAGCATTGTTCTTACAGAGCCAACATAACGTGGCAGCCGGATCTTATGGGTTGTGCTTTGTCCGCCCCTGAGATGGAAAGGACCAATGAATTTTACCACAGGTTCAAAACGATTCGCTTTTCTTGCTGATTCCTTGTTCAGGGAACCGCCACCGCCGATGCTGAGTAAACGCTCAACCTTGCTGCCATATGCTCCGATCACCCAGTCGTACATGTCCCAGGTTTTTACACCCAGGGCTTCACGGGCATAAAAATAATCCCAGGGGTCAGGTGTCTCAAAATTTGTGAGTGATAACAGTCCTTCATCCACTATGGCAATTGTGTAGCTCATATCTTTCTTATTGGCTTCAGATACTTCTATCTCAAATTCAGATTCCGCCTTTAGTTTGTCCGGCATGTCAAGTACCGGTTTAAGATGGGTTTCCTTATTGATGATATGTACAGGAATTACACCATACATGCGAATTGGTCTGTCGTTGTCAGTTTGTTCATGGGGTTGAAGCAGACTGATGTGAATGTACACATTAGGCGTCATTTCTTCTGATGCCAGGAAGGTGAATTCTGTTTCGCCCTTATCTGTTTCGAGCCAGTAATGGTCAATAACCCGACTCCCGTTTTCAACAGAAATAAAAGCCCTTCCGTTTTCACTTCCGGGTAGTTTTATTTTGATTTCTTCATCAACATTGAAAGTGTCTTTTTCAGTCCTGAATTGCAGAATATTGGCTGATTTGGCCTTGTTTCTGCCAATTCCGGCATATTCCGGCCAGTCGGCATAAATGCGTTGCGCCGTGGTATGCCCGCTGTCCATATCTGTGATTTTCAGAATATAATACCCCCAGTTATCCCTGTCAACTTCAAAATCCCAGGAAGCCTGTCCATTGCTGGTGTGAATTGTTTCCCTGTCGATGATTTTAATTTTGTCCGAGCTTGTGTAATTGCTGTTGTTGTTATAAGAATAATACCACCAGCTCCATTCAGATTTTAACAATTCAATTTGCAGGTTGTGGGATTTACTGATTTTTCTTCCTTCTGTATCCAGTGTGACAATATCAACAGTGTGGGTTTTGTCTGTGGGCAGGTAATTTCCATGGGAGCGATTGCTGGCAGGAAGTTTCATGCCTGTATAGGTGGAGAAAGGATGGAAAGGAGCCTGCTGTTCTTTTATGCTGAAATTACCTCCTTTCTCAAATGCTTTGATTGTTAAATTTGCTATCAGTTTTCCGGGTGCATGTTCCAGCTTGTCCGGACTGATGTTTGCACTGATATGCCCCTGATTACCGGTAGTTGTATTCAGTATCTCGGTTGTGTTGTAAGAGAAGTCACTGGTAATGTCATCAAAATGGTAATCTTCATAATTGCTGAAACTGGTATTGCTGCGGTATAATGACATAGCAACCGTGGTTTTCAGGTTTTTGGCCACAGCTCCGTGCAGCCAGTTTACCTGTAATTCAACAGGATTTGATTTGCCGGCATACAAACAGCCGTCTTCCAGGGTAAAATCTATTTTAAGGCGGTTTGGTTTAATGGTTTCAACCGGTAATTGATGGTAAAATGTTTTTCCGCCCAGACTGATACGAACTGAATAATTTCCGGTTACAGCATCGGGATCGGTGGCTGAACGAAAAGCGTGAAACCGGAGTTCATCCAGATTCTGTACCTGTCTGTCAATCTGCTGAGATTTGGGATTATACAATTCAAAAACGACCGGATGCCCAATGGGTAGTTTATCATGAATATCTTCAAGAATAAAACCCACATAAATCGAGTCTCCCGGACGCCGGACACCCCGTTCTGTATAGATAAAACCTTTCAGACCATCGCGTACGTTTGTTCCTCCAACGTCAAAATCACTGATGGACAAGCTGTTGCCGTCATTCATTTTAAGATAGGCTTTGGTATCGCCTTTTGTGGCCACGGCAAAATACGCGTCCTGCTCTTCCGACAGGTCAAATTCTGCTACTCCGGATCTGTCTGTGGTTTTACTCTCTATCAGCTGCTGCTGGTAGTCATAGAGATCAACCTCAGCCTCCTGCAATGGTTCTGTACTGAGCAGATCGTTTACAATAAGCAAAACAGAACCGTCATTTCCTTTTTTCCCTGTCAGGCCGATATTGGATGCAAAAACATTGCGCGAAACAGCTCGTTTGAAACCATAATAAGCCGGGTGGCAGGGGTCATCGCGATGTTCCCAGTCTGAATAGTTAGAATTGTAATAGTAGTTTTCGAAATTGTCCCAGAATGCTTGTTCTTCTTCCTCCGTTGCAATGGAAGTAAGCTTATCACCGTCAGTTTCTTTTTCATCACAGGGATAAATGGCATGCTGCATTCTGAAACCAATATCAACACGATAAATGGCTCCGGGGTCAGTGTTTAATAACTCATTGAGCTCGAGATGATAGCGGTTCCATTTGCCCAAATCAGTAACATCCGTTTGATTCAGGTTGACGGTTTTTGTTTTGACAACATTGCTCACACGTTTGAGCTGGTAATTGTCATCAATATCATTGACCTGTAAAAACTGCAGAATATTGTTTTCATATATTTTGGAAATCCTGACATCCACGGCTTTCAGATTGACAGCCTCAAAAGGCAGTGTGAGCTGGCCATTCCCTTTAGGCATGATTGTGCCTTCACCGGCCATGCGCACGGCAGGAAGGATTTCCACAAAATCCAGTTCCTTATAATACTGCTTTTTGAATGCGTACCCGAGAATGTTTTTTATGCCTGAATTAATGCTGAGCCTGTGCTGTCCCTTGAGGCGCTCTTCAGGATAAATTTTAATGATGTTGTCCTGAACTGAAAAATTCAGCATCCCTCCATTTTCCAGATTTATCAGTCCGTCCAGATACTGATTTTCCTGAATGGGATCGGAAAACTGAACTTTTACATATTGATCGGGAGACTGCACAACATCAACATCCAGCACCAGAAATTCACTGATTGAAGGAATATTGATGTCCATACTCCCTTTTTTATCCACACCAATGGCTTCACCTTCATAGTGGATATTGAGCCGTCCTGATTTTTCTTTTCTGGGAACCGAATCAATTCTGAATTCAAAAAGCCGGTTGTCAGTTTGAATGATTTTCGTATTCAGACTTCTGTCGTCATATCTGACATCAAGCATTTTTTCGATGTTTTCAATATCTTCTGTATCTGCTGTTCTGATGCGACCGTGTACCTCTTGCCACTTGAGCTCTTTTTTGTCGGTGGTAATGATTTCCGTGACATCAACAGAATAGTTTTGTGGTTTGGTTTTGATCGTATAGATAAAAACCCTCAATTGCCTGTCCATACTGTGATCCAGGCCTACAAGTTCAAATCTGATTGTGTAGCTTTTGTCCGATTCCAGATTCTTGTCCGGTGTAAATTGTATGGTGCGGTAATCAATCCAGCCTGCATTTCCATCAATCCCTGGCGAGATATCAAATAAATCAACAGGTCTTTCCTCAATCTCCGGCAATGTTTTGGCAAAATCATCAGTCAGTTGAATCTTTATGGGAGAGGATTTCGATATGACCCCTGAAGTGTAGGCGGAAATATAAGGGGCAAATTCTGTAACATCAGAACGTGACTTGCTCTGAGCAAGTATGATGCTAACGATGAGATAAATGATTGCAAGGCTTGCGATGAGCATGACAATCCAAATCCAGGCTTTCTTTTTCATGATGAAATGGTCTTAAGTTTAACATTCAACCGGCTTTGTTTGAAGCAAAGCAGATTTTGATGTGTTAAAAATACCAAAAATTGCCGGCATCCAAAATGTACTGCGCATAAAAGAAACACAAGTATTCAACAAAAGATTTCTTTTCTTCCTGTAAAAACGGAGGATGTTTTATAATGGTACTTCCTGTTTTATGCAAATATTATTGCACTTGTTCTGGTAAAAACCGGATAATTATATAAATCGTTTTGCTTTGTAATGCCCTGACAATCTTACTTTAGCAGCCCAAAAATCATGAGCTCAACAAAAATGTGTTAAAAAAAATACTAATTTAGCAGCTGCAAACCAAACCAAAACAAATGATTATGAAAACAACCAAATTATTTTTATTTGCATGTGTTGCAATTCTTACACTTGCGGCCTGCAACAACAAAGGCGAGAAAAAAAGTGTTGCAGACAAAATAGAAGAAAAAGCCAAGGAAGTCAGCAATGATGCCCTTAATGAGGCTTTTGGCGGAGACATGTTTAAAGCTGCCCGTGAAGGAGATCTGGAAACAATTAAAAAAGGTCTCAAAGCCGGAGAGGACATCAACAAAACAAACTCCTATGGTGAAAACATTCTGATGAAAGCAGCAGAACACAATCACTTTGAAGTGGTTAAATATTTGCTGGAAAACGGGGCAGATAAAACACAGGAGAATATTTACGATTATAATGCCGCAATTCTGACTTCAGATGACGAAATCAGAGCCTACATCAAGAAATACGGTGAAGAAAGTGAATAGTTAGGTATGATTTAGCAGAAAAGCCACGGAAAAACATAGATTTTTCTGTGGCTTTTTTTATTCTCTGATTACCTGTTATCAGGTTTTTTGATTCAGAAGATTTGCGCAAATCTTCCATATGGTTTCCGGATGTTTATGCCCACATCTTCAAGACTGAATTATTTCACGAAATGGTCGGAGATTAGAAACTAAGCTGTTATCTTTGCAAAAATTTTTTATTTATGGAAAATTTACATTTGAGCGAACAGGAACAGGTCAGACGTCAAAGCCTAAAAGACCTGAGAGAAGCAGGTATAGATCCATATCCCGCAGAATCATACGATACCAATATAAGCAGCAGGGAAATTCTTGCTGAATATGATGATGACAAACCGGAAAAGCTTAAGAATCTTAGTCTGGCAGGCCGGATTATGAGCCGCCGGATTATGGGTAGTGCTTCATTTGCGGAGCTGCAGGATGCTGAAGGAAAAATTCAGTTGTATTTTCGTCGCGATGATATTTGCCCCGGTGAAGATAAATTCATGTACAATAAGCTGTTTAAGAAAATGCTTGACATCGGAGATATTATCGGTGTAAAAGGCTATGCTTTTCGTACAAAAATGGGTGAAGTGTCAGTACATGTCACGGAATTTAAACTGCTCGCCAAATCTTTACGTCCACTGCCGGTTGTTAAGGAGAAAGACGGTAAAACCTATGATGCATTTTCTGATCCAGATCAAAGATATCGTAACCGATCAGTTGATCTGATTGTCAACCCGGAAGTAAAAGAAGCATTTAAAAAGCGTACTCAGCTAACCAATTCCATGCGTTCATTTCTCAATGAAAAAGGCTTTATGGAAGTGGAAACCCCCGTTTTACAGCCCTTATATGGTGGAGCAGCTGCCCGTCCGTTCAAAACTCATCACAACAAACTGGACATGACACTTTATCTGCGTATTGCCAATGAGCTGTATCTGAAGCGCTTGATTGTGGGTGGCTTTGATGCTGTGTTTGAATTTGCCAAGGATTTTCGCAATGAAGGCATGAGCCGTTTCCACAATCCGGAATTTACACAAATGGAACTCTATGTGGCATACAAGGATTATCTCTGGATGATGGAACTTGTGGAGGCTATGGTTGAAAAAATTGCCCTGGATATACACGGTACAACCAAAGTGCAGGTAGGGGAGAATCTCATCAATTTCAAACGGCCCTGGAAACGCTATACCATGTTTGAAGCCATACAGGAATACAATGGGATCGATATATCTGATATGGATGAAAGCGCTTTGCGTGAAACCGCTGAAAAGCTGAATGTCGAAGTGGATGAAAGCATGGGTAAAGGAAAACTGATAGATGAAATCTTTGGTGAAACGGTAGAAGGAAAACTCATTCAGCCTACTTTTATCACGGATTATCCGATAGAAATGTCACCACTGGCCAAAAAGCACAGGGAGAAAGATGGCCTGGTGGAACGTTTTGAAGCCGTATGTAATGGCAAGGAAATCTGCAATGCCTATACTGAGCTCAATGATCCGGTTGACCAGCGTAATCGTTTTGAAGAACAACTTCTGCTGGCAAAACGCGGCGATGATGAAGCCATGATGCTTGATGAAGACTTTCTACGTGCCATTGAAGTGGGAATGCCCCCGACAACAGGTCTTGGTATCGGCATTGACAGACTGGCAATGATTATGACAGACAGTCATTCCATTCAGGATGTGCTGTTTTTTCCGCAAATGAAGCCTGAGAAAAAGCCGGAATACAGTGCACCTGAAGATTATATGGAAATGGGAATACCTGAAAAATGGGTGCCCGTCGTGCAAAAAGCAGGCTATCTCAACGTAGATGAACTAAAATCCGAAAATCCAAACAAACTCCACCAGACACTTTGTGGTTTGAACAAAAAGCACAAAATGGGATTGAAGAACCCCAGCCAGGAGGATGTGAAAAACTGGATTGAGTAAGCTGACTATAATCCGCGCTGTCGTTCTTATAAAAAGGTACTTCAAACCCCGGTTTTGATAATTTCAAAAACGGGGTTTGTTTTGCTAATGAGTTTCACAAAATTTATACTCAAAACCCCATCCCGAATACTGCTGAAAAATGTGTTTTAATACGGGATTTAACCTCTTCCATTTGGTGGTTATGCCCGGATATTTCTTGCATAGAGCAAACAGCCTCGTTAGTAAAACCGCAGGGCTTGATCATTTCAAAATACCGCATATCGGTATTCACATTCAGTGCAAAACCGTGCATGGTTATAAATCGGCTGGCACGTACACCCACTGCGGCTATTTTGCGGGTTTTGCCATGTGCCTGCATATCGGTCCACACACCGGGGGCATTCACAAGGCGCGTGCCGGTGATGCCGAAATCTGAAAGCACACGAATGATGACTTCTTCCAGATGCCAGATGTAATCTTTTACATAAAAACCCTGCTTTTTCAGGTCAATTACAGGGTAAGCCACAATTTGCCCCGGCCCGTGGTAGGTGATGTTACCTCCCCGGTTGGTTTTAACGTACTGTATACCCTGTTTTGCCAGCTCCTCATCGCTGACAAGCAGGTTTTCCCTGCCGGCATTCAGCCCCAGCGTGAACACATGCGGATGTTCACACAGTATCAAACTGTCCTTAAATCCCTGGTCTTCGCCGGTTTTGCGTTGCCTGATTCCGGCCTGAAACAAGGCGTTTTGTTTTTCCCAGGCTGACTCAAAATCAATGTTTCCCCAATCTTCAAATGTTCCTTTAATCATAACAAAATATTTACACTTGTTGGTCGGCATGGTAGGAAGAGCGCACCAGGGGTGCACTTTCAACCTGCTTAAATCCTTTTTGGAGGGCTGTTTGTTTCAGCTTTTCAAATTCATCCGGTGTCAGGTATCGGTCAACCGGCAGGTGATGTACCGTGGGCTGCAGATACTGACCGAGTGTGAGAATCTCACATCCTGTCGCCACCAAATCGTCCATGGCTTCATGCAGTTCATCATCGGTTTCACCAAGCCCGGGCATCATACCCGACTTGCTGCGTATGCCATTTGCTGATAAATAGCGTATTACCTCCAGACTGGTTTCGTATTTGGCACGTGAGCGGACTTCCGGAGTCAGACGTTTAACTGTTTCCAGGTTGTGACTGACAATATCCGGTCTGGCAGCAATGATTCTGTCCAAAAGTACGTGATCACCGTCAAAATCGGGTATCAGACATTCCATGGTGATGTCCGGATTGAGTTCCCGGATGGCTTCTATACTTTTAACCCAGTGTTCAGCACCTTTGTCCGGCAGGTCGTCACGGTCAACGGATGTGATTACGGCATGCTTCAGCTTCATCAGCTTGATGGCTTCGGCCAGTTGCCGTGGTTCTTCCGGGTCGGGTGGGAGAGGTCTGCCGCTTTTGGTGTTGCAGAATTTGCAGGAGCGCGTGCAGATTTCACCCAGGATCATAAAGGTTGCTGTGCGGTTTCCCCAGCATTCCCCAATATTGGGGCATTTGCCGCTTTCACAGATGGTATGCAGCTTGTGCTGATGCACCACCTCATTCACAAAGTGATAACTTTCACCTTTGGGAAGTTTTATCTTGAGCCAGTCGGGTTTGCGTTTGTACATATTCCATACTTTGATGCAAAGATAATGAAACCTGAATGGTAGTTAAAATGTTTCCGAAGTGAAGACATATTTAATTTGTCATGGTCAATGTGATGTTTCGATTTTTGGGCGTTCCCGTTTTTGGTTTCAGCGGGCCTGCGGGCGCAACCTTCAGAGTCGCTCCAATTCCTCGCTGTACTGTTCTTTTCAAATTCAACAAACAAGTTTATAGGGAAGACCCTGAAGGTTTTTCTAACAGCGCAGGCTGAAACCAAAAACGGTCGGGCTATCCGCTAATACTCCTCGCCGCCTTCCAGCGGACTGTGGGGTACCGCTTCTATCCCTAACGCAGCTCAGCGCCTGGCCTTATGCTTTTTTCCGGCTTACCGGAGTGCACATATGAGAGACAAAGAAAATTGTTTGATTTTTTGCACGCATTGAGAATCCCGCTTCTCATTCACGGCATCACGAAAAAAAAACACCGCTGAGCCCTGTACCTGTCATTTACGAGTAAATACCACTTCTGCATTCTTCATTCGAAATTCTGCGGTTCGATATTCACTCCATCACTCTGTCATATTTAATGGTTTGCTCCCCATTATCGGGATGCGATAAATCGCAACCCTACTGTATTCTGCGCTCCGTCACTCCATCACT
>JBNJGS010000039.1:0-24908 GCA_051747965.1 Bacteroidota bacterium | reverse complement strand
ATCCATACCAGGGATAAAGAGCATATTCAAAAATTGATTATTGAATAAGCTTCACATAGCTTTTAAAAGAAAGGGTCTGTTTTTGGAAACAGACCCTTTTTTATTGTGGTAAGGTGCGAACTGCAGGGTCGTACCGGAGACAGCACGTAACCTGGTCAGTCAGGTCATCTGCGGGCACATGGTATATGGTAGAGACGCACGGCCGTGGGTCTCTACTGGGCCAGAAACCTGGCATGCGCGGTACGACCTGCAGGGTCGTACACATCCGGTTGCTGCTACAAATTCCGAGCTTTAGTCGGAGGATGAGGTGCAAGCCGCTCTCGCTAAGCGAGAGTGCGAATCAACCGGTGCCAGTACTGATATTTCCCGCAGCAGGCAGGAGATGAATAGCTGGCCGCCGTGCATGCCTTGCATGGCCGGACGGGAAAGAGCTGCCGGAGAAAGCTCCTTTGCCGGCCACAGGCCATGCAGGCATGCACAAGGACACTAGAAAACGGATGCCGTAGCTGCCCTAATCAAAAAAAACAAAAGGAAACATCCTGAATTTTCAACATTTTTATACCTTTACAGGTAAGAATTTGTGATATGGATATTTTCAAAACCACCGATCCGCTTGCCGACGTCATCAACAAAAATGTTGATCTGATTCCGGTTATCAACCGTTTTGGCATTAAACTGGGCTTTCAGAACAAAACCATTGAAGAAGTCTGTAAAGCTTATGAGGTTAATTCTGATTTTTTCCTGACCATCATCAACACCTACCACAACGAAGGGTATTTCCCTCAATCATCTCTGAAATCCTTTTCACCGCTGAGCATAGTGGAATACCTAAAAAAAACGCATAAATACTATATTGACTATGTGATTCCCAGAACCAAACTTCTGCTGGCAGATTTATTGCAGGGGTGTACCGGCGATTGTGAGGAATTAAAACTCATCCGGGCGTTTTACCGCAAATACGAAGAAGAACTGCTGCATCATCTGGACAATGAAGATGCCAACGTTTTTCCCTATGTTGAAACGCTCATCAATCATCCGGAAAAAGTAAGCACAGATTATAGCATGAGTGATTTTGAAAAAGAGCACACCAATGTGGATGTAAAAATCAATGATCTCAAACAACTGATTATAAAATACATACACCCCACTTACGATATCAACCAATGCAATGAATTTCTCAACCTGATTTTCCGCTTTGAGAAAGATCTGAAAGATCATGCCCGTATTGAGGACCATGTGCTGGTTCCCATGGTAATGGAAATTGAAAAATCTATCACCAATGGATAAACACATCATCATCATACATCCCTCAGCTATGATTCGCATGGGACTGGAAAGTATGATCCGGCAGGAGTTTGATTACCCGGTAAGCCAGTCTGCCACAGCAGAAGCAGTTGATGTGCGCGGCTCTGAGGAAGTTGGGATAATTGTTCTCACCAATCAGCCCCATACCGATTTTTCAGGCTTGCAGGAAAAAAGCAAAGCCCTGTGCGTGATTGGCATTAAGGATCATCCCGAACAAAAAAAGAAAGGCTGGATTAGAAAAATCAGCACCAACACGGATTCCACTGAATTAAAGGCTGTTATAAACACGTGTTTTGACAAGCAGGAAGAACAGCAGGAAAGCAGCAGTGAACTCAGCCAGCGGGAAACGGAAATCCTGTCTCTTGTAGCGCGCGGATACGCCAATAAAGAGATTGCTGATCAACTGTTTATCAGCACACACACGGTAATATCGCATCGAAAAAACATCACAGAAAAGCTTGGCATCAAAACCATTTCAGGCCTGACAGTTTACGCCATGATCAACGGCATTATTGATCTTAGCCAGATCAGTCGAGATGATCTTATCTAGAGTTTGTCTATACTGTCCCATCTCATCCCTGGATTAACAATCCTAAATCATCATGTACCCTTATTCATCCTCCGAACTGTAGTCGGAGGATGAGATTGCCAACACAAGCCGCAACGCGGCGTAATGATCCGTCAGCGACGGATCAAATATGAATAGCCCCGGGTGGCTACCCGGGGGTAATGCAGTCGATCTATGGTTTTTGGCATGCATTTTTGCATTGCTCCGCCGCAAAATATCATGCCAAAAACATATACCATATTGCAGCATACCCCGGGTTTCGGATGAAACATCCTTACCCGGGGCTATTTGTATTTGACCCGTCGCTGACGGGTCACTCAAGCCAGAAACCTGTCAGGTCGGCATGATTCAGAGGTATAGCGTTAAATCCTAAGGTATCTATTGATGCATGAAGACCTGACAGGTTTGTTCCGGCGGGTTGCTGCACAAATTTTAGTCAGCATGTAAACAGTATTATCAAAATGACCCTGCAGGTCAGAAGAATTCTTAGTCCGCAACCTGACAGGTTAAGGTTCTGGATTACAGTCGGTTAAAATCCGTTGAGATCCATATAGAGGGTGGGCAGCAACAAGAGGAAACCCACAATGATAAGCGTAAGAATCAAGGGCCAGATCCAGCGGAACCACTTTTCATAAGGAATTTTGGCAACACCAAGGGCGCCAATCAATACTCCGGATGTAGGTGTAATCATGTTGGTAAAGCCATCGCCAAACTGAAAAGCAAGCACGGTAGCCTGCCGCGATATATCAATCAAATCGCTGAAAGGTGCCATAATCGGCATGGTAAGTGCTGCCTTGGCCGAACCGGAGGGAATGATGATGTTCAGAAAATTCTGTATGCCGTACATAATGCCCATGGAACCGGTTTTTCCCATGCCTTCCATGGAATTAGACAGGCGAAACATAATGGTATCGATGATTTTACCGTCTTCGAGAATGACGATGATACCACCTGCCAGTCCTACAACCAGTGCTGCCGACAAAATGTCCTTTGAGCCTTCAATAAACAATTTTGTAATGCGTGTACCATCAGCATTCATGGCAATTCCGCTCAAAATACCCATAGCAAAAAAGAGCGTTCCGATTTTCATCACGTACCAGCCATAACCCATCACGCCGATGATCAGGAAAATGATGGTAAAAGCCAATAGATTCAAAATGTAGTAATGCACAGATTTTCTCAGACTGAAGAACCCAAGTATGGCATACAAACCTGTGGCTATGGGAACAGCAGGCAAGATACGTGAAGAATTTCCGATACTAAGCTCTGTGCTTGGATACGAAATGGAAAACAATATCAGAACCACCAGCAATAGTCCATAAGCAAACCACCCACTGACAGGCGTGTAATATTTAAAATCGTCGGAGAGGTCGGCTTTTCTGTCGCGCCAGTGTGCATCGGCTTTGTACATGATGGAGCGTTCCGGATGTTTCTTGATTCTGGCAGCATATACCAGGACAAAAGTCATACCTATCACATTGATAATAAGCCATGCAAACATACGATATTCAAATCCTGAGAAGAGAGGAATGTCGGACAGGCCCTGGGCAATCCCAATGGTAAAAGGATTAAACACTGCTCCGGCAAATCCCAGATGCGCTGCCACATACACCAGTGAAATTCCGGTAATGCTGTCGTAGCCCATTGAAATGGCCAGTGGCACCAGGATAATTACAAAGGCAATGGTTTCCTCACTCATCCCGAAGATAGCGCCAAACATACTAAACAAGAGCATAATCATCACCATCACCAGGTTATTGACCCCGATTTTTCGCATAAATTTATGCTTTTCCAGCCGGCGTGTATATCGCAGAAACGCCATGATGCCTACGTCTATGGCTTTGCTGGCATTCATGATCCAGAAAGCACCTCCAATCATGAGAATAAAAATCACAATATCTGCCTGCTTAACAAATCCCTTAAACATTGCCGAGAACACCTGCCATGTCTGCGGAGACTCTTCCACATTGTGGTAAGAGCCCTCCACAATCATTTCCTTTGTGGAACCATCTTCCATCACTTTTTCGGTGCGCTCATACTCTCCTGCCGGCACAAACCAGGTAAGGATTGCAGACAAGACAATGATGGCAAAAATAATGACATAGGTGTGCGGTACTTTCTTCAGCATAATCCAGCGTTTTCAGGTAAACCGCAGTAAAGAAAACAACAAATTTTCAATTCTCCAATTCCGGATTTCTTTTTTGATAAGGGCGTTCCCGAAAGGACTCACATGCTACGCGAAAAGCTCCACACGCGAGCCTTCCGGTCGGTGTACGGCTTTTAGTTGCCACTGGCTGTGCTACATGCACAATCCACCTGGACAGGGGCTTTCTCCGGCAGCCCTGTCAGGTGTGTGCAGTAAAGTAAAGCAAAGCCAGCAGCAAGCTAAATTGCCTGCCCCCTAACGCAGAAAAATTCTACCATCTCAACCAAATCTTGCCAAGTCAGAAAAACAGCTCTCATTCAATGAAAATGAATCAATTTATTTTTCTACATTTGAAACAGACAAACCAAAATTACAATCACTATGCAATCACATGAAATTGATTACAAAATTTCAGGACACGACATTCAAATGGTAGAAATTGAACTCGACCCGGAAGAAACGGTAATCGCAGAAGCCGGTGCCATGCTGTATATGGAAGACGGCATTGATTTTCAGACAAAAATGGGCGACGGCTCCGATCCCAAACAAGGAGTAATGAACAAACTGCTGAAAGCCGGCGGCCGGATGCTTACCGGAGAGTCGCTTTTTATGACGCACTTTACACACAGAGGCAGCGGAAAAAGCCATGTGGCATTTGCAGCCCCCTACCCGGGCACCATTGTACCCATTTCACTGGGCAACCTCAACTCACACCTGATTGCACAGCGCGATGCCTTTTTATGCGCAGCCATGGGCACAAAACTATCCGTCACCATGAACAAAAAACTGGGTTCCGGCCTGGTTGGTGGCGAAGGATTCATACTTCAAAAACTTCAGGGCGATGGCATGGCCTTTATTCATGCCGGCGGCACACTGATAGAACGCGAGCTCAACAATGAAACCCTGCGCGTGGATACAGGCTGCGTTGCGGCTTTCGAAGACAGCATTGATTTCAGCGTGGAAAAAGCCGGCAACCTGAAATCCATGGTGTTTGGCGGCGAAGGTCTCTTCCTGGCAACCCTGCGAGGTTCCGGCAAGGTATGGCTGCAAAGCATGCCGATCAAAAAACTAATCAAAGAACTCAGACCTATGGGCGGCAACCAGAAAAAAGGCTCCCGCAATATTCTTGGCAATTTCCTGGAAAGCTAGAATTCATGTTATAAAACCAAAAAGGCTGCTCCGCTGGTTAGCGGACAGCCTTTTTTGGTTATGTGTGATGAGAAACTTAGCGCTTGACAACAAATTGTTTCTACATATTGTATGGCGAACAGCTTAAACGCAAAAATGCCATACTCTGCTTAGAGGATGGCATTATAAACGTCAGGAATGCCGCCCTCCGTTCCCGGAGGACGACAAACCAAACAACTCAAACCAAAACAATCATCTCACCACATGCAGCTTCTTGCGTAACATTTTGTTATCTGTTACAAACTGTACCGTGTACAAACCAGAAGTGAACTGGTTCACCGGCAGGATAAAACGATTCGTTCCTTTGGGAATTTTACGATATGTATTATTGTATACCTCCTGTCCGTTAAGGGCAAAAACACTCACCTTTACATCAGCAGCCTTGTCAAGTTCAAACTGCATGTTGGCAATGTCAGATGCCGGGTTGGGATACAAAGCAACTCCTTTGATGTCCGCTGTTTCATTTTCCAGAGATGTCGTGCTCATGGGGTCAAGCATGGCAACGGTACCATCTGCAAGCACAGCATACAAACCAAAGGCTGGTCCGTCACTGTTGTTGGCAGGATTCAGAAAGCCACTTGCCATAATCATCATGGCATTGTCTGTCAGTCCGCGGTTCAGCAAATCTGCATCGTATGTCTGAACAATATCAACACCGTTTTCCAGGCGGATTTCCACACTGTAATCATCTGTTGGTAGTTCAAGGTAATCCATTGAGAAATCTCCGTACATCAGGTTGTCATACAACTCACCTGCAGATGTTTCATAAATATCCACAGTTGGAGCATCGGTAGCACCGTGATGTAGCAGTAAATCTGAGTTTCCTGAAACCATGGCGCTTTCCCTCGCCATTCCAAATACTTCAAGGCCAAAAGCCGGTGCGGAATCATAGCCGGAGCCACTCACAATTCCATCAGCAACAATGATGTATTTTTCATCGGAGGCCAATTGTGTGGTCAGGTTGTAAATGCTTTCAGTAACGTCCATAGAGCCTGCAGGAGCAATGTCGATGCTGACATCCACGTTGGCGGGAAGGTCAACAAAAGGGGTAGCTGTTCTGAATGCAAAATCTTCCAGCAATAAGCCGCCGTTCAGATACACATCCACCATTTCTGCCATATCATCGGCAGAGTTGTGAACCACCTGAGCTCTGGCCTGAGAAACCGGCAGGGGGATAAAATCACCACCAGCAGCCGTTACGGCATACAAACCAAAAGCAGGACCATCGCTGTTGTTGGCAGGATTCAAAAAACCGCTGGCAACCACGGTAATGGCGGCACCATCAAGCATCAAATCAGCAAGCGGAGCATCGTAGGCTAAAAGGCTTGTTGAACCGGTTTCATCGTACAACTGCAGGAAATAGTTATCCGTAGGAAGTTCAAGGTAACCGGCAAAATCGCCATACATCAGATCGTCTGACAACTGACCGGCATTTACTTCATGCACATCCACGGTGGGCGCATCGGTAGAACCATGCACAACTAGAACATCGGTATTGGAGGCGTTTGTGGCCATTTCACGACCCATAGCGTACACATCAATGCCAAAAGCAGGTGCGGGCATATAACCGCTGCCACTAACAATACCATTGGCTACCAGCACGTACGTTTCACCCGAAGTCAGCGTTACAGGCATGTTGTACACCGAACTTGTAATATCACCACCGGCAGGCACAACGTCAATGCTGATTTGCGAATCCGCGGGTAAATCAACAAAAGGGGTAGCTTCCATATAGTTGAGTTCAGGAACAGCAATGTTACCGTTAATGTAAATGTCAACACTTGCCGCTGCTGCGTCGGCGGAATTGTGAATTACCTGCACTCTGGCAGTCTGTGAGAATACCAATATCGGAGTGAGGAGTAAAATTGCGAGAATGAGATTAATTCTTTTCATAATGTTTCGTTTTTATTGTTTGCAAGAGGTAAACTACGAACGAAACATGTTTGTTTAGAACTATTCTAAATAATAATATCAAAGCAAAGATTATTTAAGATAGACATATGTCTATTCTACTACCAAATTATGTTTAGAATTTGTGGAGACGAAAGATTAACGATCTTTCTCCAGAATTTCGAGTTCTTTTACCCTGCCATTATCAACAATAAAGCGAAGGACGGTTCGTACCTTATGCAGTCCACGTTTTCCGGCGGCTCCGGGATTGATGTGCAGAAGGTTCAGTTTTTTATCGTTCATGACTTTCAGGATGTGGGAATGCCCGGAAATGAACAGGCCGGGAGGATTATGGTAAATTTCCGGTCGGACACCGGGAGCATATCGTCCCGGATAGCCGCCAATGTGGGTCATCCACACCCGCAGGCCTTCAATATCAAAACGCTGGTGCTCGGGGAAACGCACACGGATGTCATAGCCGTCGATGTTGCCATACACAGCGCGCAATGGTTTAAAAGCTTCCAGTCTGTCGCTTACCTTGTGGTCTCCCACATCGCCGGCATGCCAGATTTCATCAACATCTTTCAGGAAATCAAAATAGTCATCCTCCAGGAAACCATGCGTGTCCGATAAAAGTCCGATTCGTTTCATGGGATAAAGATGCGGAAAATGCAGAGATTATTCAAGCATGAGTTTTTTGCTGGTAAAAAAGAAAAGAGACCCGGGGAGGGTCTCTTTTTGGCAATTGAATAACAATCAGACAGGCTAATTGAGGGGATTGAGGAGGAGTTTAGGGAATATCGTGTAAGTCAATTATCTTTCAGGTCTCAAACTGATCCAATCTGTCAAATTAATGCCTTCTGCAAAAAGCTGGACTTTATAATCACCGGGGGTCAGTTCATCAAGAGGCAGCACAAGCTGTCTGGGGCCGGCCGGCTTGTCTCCCAGTGGCATCTGCCTGAGCAAATTACCACGATCATCGTATATCATAAAATCGAGATTGGCGGAACGATTCAAATGAAATTGCAGGTTCATGCTTTTTGCCTCTGCATTGATTGTCACAATAAGCTTATGGTCAACAAAATCACCAAAAATATTTTCCAGTGAATCACGGGAAACATCTCTGTCCCGGTCATTAGCATAGGAGGCAAATGGAATCAGTATCACGACAAGTATTATTAATCTTATTATCTTCATAGGTTTGGTTTTAAAAATTTCTATTTAGATTCATTTTAAATTACAACAGTGGTTTGGTAAAATTGTTTACAGCCACTTGATTTTTTTGATGATTATCGAGAAATGTGGGTTCACATTTTTTCATATCTTGCAAAAAAAGAATCAATATGGCTCTTATATATTCTCCCGGCATAAAATCAGGCAGTCTTGCCCTCATACAATCTGATGAAGCGCATCATCTTACGCGTGTATTGCGCAAAACTGCAGGAGATGATATTGAATTATGTGACGGCATGGGCAATTTATATATTGGCCGGATTGTATCAACAAGTAAAAAACGGACAGAAGTACAGGTATCGGAATTGCTGGCATCGCTCAAACAGCCGGAAAGCAAACTGTACATAGCCATAGCGCCAACCAAAAACATCAATCGTTTTGAATGGTTTTTGGAAAAGGCAACAGAAACCGGTGTAGCCGGCATTATTCCCATGCTCACATCACATTCTGAAAGGGACAAAATAAAACCGGAACGATGGGAAAAAATTCTCATTTCAGCCATGAAGCAGTCAAAGCATCTATACAAGCCGGAATTGCTAAGATTGACAGATTTCGAGGATGTTTTGCAGTTAAATCATGAAGATAAATTCATTGCCTACAGCGAGAAGTTGCCACCTGACCACCTCATTCGATTTGCTGATCCGCATAAGGAATCCCTGGTGCTTGTTGGTCCGGAAGGAGACTTTTCTATATCAGAATATGAGCAGGCAATGCATGCTGGTTTTCATCCTGTGGGACTTGGTAACCACCGCCTGCGAACAGAAACAGCAGGATTGGCCGTTGCCCAGATTTTTGATAACAAGCGCTTTATTTAAAGCGAGAGATCACAATTCAGTCTGTCCCGAAAAGACAAATTCCGCGGGTCCGGACAATCTGAGATTGACAAATTTCTTTTCACTCCGAGCAAAACCGACTTTCAGTTTCCCTCCCGGCATATGTACAATCATTTCTCCCTCATCAATTCCATGTCGCCACGCCTGGTACAACGCGCCGGCCACAGCACCCGTTCCACAAGCCAGGGTTTCATTCTCAACACCTCTCTCATAGGTTCTCTGTCTGATTTCATGCGTTGATATTTCCTGCAAAAAATTCACATTGGTACCCTCCGGTTTATATGGATCGGAAAAACGCAGCCGTCGTCCTTCCCCCACTACATCATAACCGTCAATTCCCTCAACAGGAACAATAATGTGCGGACTTCCGGTATTGATGATTGATTTTCCCGGATCATCAGGCATTATCACAGTTTGCATATGCAGATGCACGCTCTCACCATCGATTTCTCCACGGTGTTCACCGTCGGATGCTGTAAACAAACAAGTTTTTCCAGTATAGTTCCTGTCATGAGCAAAGCGCACAATGCATCTGCCGCCGTTGCCACACAGGCTACCTTCCTTTCCGTCAGCATTCCAGTATTTCATATGGAAATCGGCCTTATTTGAGGGCAGTATAATCATCAAACCGTCAGCTCCGACACCAAAGCGCCTGTCGCAAATTTTTTCGATTAGGGCAGAATCAGGTTCATTTGCTCTTTGCATGCCGTCAAGTATAATAAAATCATTACCCGCACCCTGATATTTATAGAATGGTATCGTCATAAAATTTTGTTAAAAACAAAACACCAATGCCTTGTTTATCGTTAATTAGCAAAAATAACACAAAAAAAACAAATGCATATGAAAGGAAAACAATGGATTTCATCTTTGTTGGCAGGGCTGATTGGTGGTGCAGCCGCCTTTTTTGCTTTTGCTGCAATCAGTGATAACAATGAATCTTCCCGTGAGGAAATACAGCATGCACTTATTGAATCCTACCAGGAACAACAGCAGGACAACATAACGCCCACTGCAGGCCGGTCTTTTGCTGCCTTAGGTCTTCCTGATGCGGATTTCAGCAAGGCAGCAGAAGCCAGTCTGCCGGCAGTAGTGCATATTACTTCATTTTATAATCAACAAAATTACACCCTGTATGATTTCATATTCGGCACAAGGCCCGGTGGTGGACAGCAGGCAGAAGCTTCAGGCAGCGGAGTAATCATCAGCAATGACGGCTATATTGTTACCAACAGGCATGTGATCAACAATTCTGAAAAGATCAAAGTTGTGTTACATGACAGGCGCAGTTATGAGGCAGAGCTGATCGGAGCGGATGCCACAACAGACATTGCCTTATTAAAAATTGATGCCGATGAACTCACCAGCATCAACTACGGTGAAAGTGATAAGTTGAAAGTTGGTGAATGGGTTCTTGCTGTTGGCAACCCCTTCAATCTCACATCAACGGTAACTGCAGGCATTGTTTCGGCAAAAGCCAGGAGCATTAACATTTTTGCAGAGAATCAGAGCATAGAGTCATTCATTCAGACAGATGCGGCGGTGAATCCCGGCAACAGTGGTGGAGCATTGGTAAATACCGATGGAGAACTTGTTGGCATCAATACGGCCATTGCCAGCAGAACCGGTTCATTTGTAGGATATTCATTTGCTGTACCGGTTGGCATTGTCCGCAAGGTAGTAGCGGATTTGCTGGAATACGGAGAAGTGCAGCGTGCATATCTGGGAATCAGTCTGGCCGATGTAGATTCGGAGATTGCAGAACGATTTGATCTTGAAAATACCGATGGCATATTGGTGGCAGGGGTAACAGAAGGCAGTGCTGCAGATGAGGCACGTGTTAAAACCGGAGATGTTATCCTGAGCATCAATAACAAATCCGTCAATACCGTGAGCCAACTCCTGGAACAAATAAGTAAATACCGCCCCGGCGATGAAATTGGTCTGACTTTCAGACGGGGCAATAAAGAAATCAAAAAATCCGTTGTTCTACGTAACAAATACGGCGACACAGAATCAGTTCAAAGTAAAAAGCTTGATGAGCTGAATGCAGAATTCGAAGCCCTGTCGCTGGAAGAAAAACGTTATCTCAGATTAAAATACGGGGTAAAAGTAAAAAAGCTGTACCCCGGTGCACTGATGAACAGGGGCGTGCGTGAAGGATTTATCATTACCAGCATTAACGATTCACCTGTTAAGACTGTTGAGGATATCTCGCAGGCCCTGGAAAAGCTGGAGAATGAAAGCATTTTGATTGAAGGGATGTATCCGAACGGGAGCATCGCTTATTACACACTCAGATTGTAATCCGGCTACTGATAAAACAAATTGGTATGTATCACAATTTTATTTGTCTTTTTTATTAAGTTTGCACCTTTTTTTGAGATATCTTTACAACCTTTTTAAAATGATTGCGTATACATGCTGGACAATTCATTTTCAAAAGAGAAACATTAGGAATATTACATTTGTTGATAAGCATTTATGAGACAGTTAAAAATTACGAAATCGATTACCAATCGTGAAAGCGCATCGCTTGACAAGTATTTGCAGGAAATTGGTAAAGAAGAACTTATTACAGTAGAGGAAGAGGTGGAACTGGCTCAGCGTATTAAGAAGGGCGATCAGATTGCCCTGGAGAAGCTTACCCGCGCAAACCTCAGGTTTGTTGTTTCGGTAGCTAAACAATATCAGAATCAAGGACTCAGCCTGCCTGACCTTATCAATGAGGGGAATCTGGGCCTGATTAAAGCTGCAGAAAAGTTTGACGAAACCCGTGGATTCAAGTTTATATCTTATGCTGTATGGTGGATACGCCAATCTATCCTGCAGGCGCTGGCTGAACAGTCCAGAATTGTTCGTTTACCACTGAATCAGGTTGGTTCACTGAACAAAATTAACAAGGCCTTCTCCAAATTTGAGCAGGAGAATGAACGCAAACCGACATCTGAAGAATTGGGTAAAGCTCTTGATCTACCATCAGAAAAAGTCTCTGACACCTTGCGTGTTTCCGGTCGCCACGTTTCCGTGGATGCCCCATTTGTCACCGGCGAGGAAAACTCGCTGCTGGATGTATTGGAAAATTCCGACTCACCTTCTGCTGACAACGGTCTGATTGATGAATCCTTAAGCCGGGAAATTGAAAGGGCACTTGCCACCCTTACCGAGCGGGAGCGGGATATCATTCGTTACTTTTTCGGCATCAATTGTCAGGAGATGACCCTGGAAGAGATTGGTGAAAAATTTGGTTTGACACGTGAGCGCGTGCGTCAGATCAAAGAGAAAGCCATCCGCAGGTTGAGACATACATCAAGAAGTAAATTGCTGAAAGCTTATTTGGGTTAGTACTATTTTATTAAATACAATATAAAAAGCCGCATTCTGAAATCAGAATGCGGCTTTTTTATTGTGAATAGGTTCACTGGATTCTTACATAGCGCTATAAACAATATCCAGGTATCTTATTTCAGAATCGCGCAAACTTGTCATTGAACCGCCAATGTGTTCATATACTTTATCCTTGTATGAATCATCGGTCTGGGCTTGCTGAGCTTCAAAAGACACAGCCTGTACCTCAACAGGAACCGCCTGATGTGTAGCTGTAGGCAATTCTATACTGTAATTACCATCAGAATCTGTTTCAGTTTCATACTGCAGTGTCTGATAAGTATAGCCGGCTACGGGATCAAGCACGAGATCTTCTGCATTGATGCGGAAAATGATCTTTTTCCCGGCAGGTACGGTTTCTGCGCTGGTGTTGTCAAGGTCAAGTTCTGCATACACAGTTCCTTTCAGTGTAGCTTTTGGGTTTGTACCCGGATCAGTAGTTTCTTCGTCATCACAACTGGTGAAAGCAAAGAAACCTCCTACTAGGATCATGAGAATAATTGAAAGTGATTTTTTCATATTGATTTGATTTTTTATGGTTATAGACTACTATTATTTATTAATGTGATTTTTTGATTAAAAATGGAAAATCAGGAAGATATTACCCATGGCTCTGTCAGTATCGACTGCAAATCCGCTGTCAACGGCAACATCTGTTGTGTTTACTTCAACTTTTTCACCTGTCCATACTTCTGTGACAGTTTCTCCTCCGGTGTACTGATTGTAACCAAAGCCCCAGCCAAATTCACCACCAATGGAAATCTTGGGGGCAAAGAAATATTCTACACCAATAAATCCACGAAGGCCAATTCCCATGTTGACCAGATTTTTCTCTTCCAAAACACGACCATCGGCGGTAAGGTTGCCACCAAAGTTTGTCGTCCGCGGGCTGTTGAAATCTGAGGTGATGGGATTACCATAGTCATAGTTGATGTTGGTCTGGGAGTAATTAAATGTCACCATACCACCAAAATATCCCTGCACGCGACCGTAACCACGACGCATTTCATAACCGGCACCGAGGTGAATGTTGGTCTGAACATTTTTCATAATGTCTTCCACCAATTCGTCAGGATCAGGAATATCTAAATCCTTCATGACAAATTCTTTGTCTTTAAAATTGTTAAAACCCAAACGAAGTTCACCACGGATAGCAGCATCATCCGCCAGGTAATACTTACCAACTATGGCCTGACTTCTGATATAATCAACATTTACGCTGTTACTCACATTTGCATTGGCCATATTTCCAAGGTAATTAAAGAAGGGTACGGCATCGAAGCCAAGTCCGATATCACCGCTTTCGGGCAGGATATAGACACCACGTTTAGACATAAAGTCTTCTCTTTCCTGAGCCTGCATACTCAATGCAAAACCCAGCAAAGCAATCATAATTAAAGCAATTTTTCTCATAATGTTTGGTTTTAATGTTTAAACAAATGTACAATTTTTTATTAAATATACCTGAACGATACAATTTTTATACCAAAACAAAAAAAGGGAGCAATGAGCTCCCTTACAATATCTTACAACTTTTCATACAAGCAGATTATCTTATTGCTTGCTTCTTCTTGGGCGAAATTCGCTTGAAACTGACACTTTTTTGCGCCCTTTTGCCCTTCTTCTTGCCAATACTTTACGACCGTTTTTACTTGACATGCGTTTCTTAAAACCATGTTTGTTGTTTCTTTTTCTTACTGAGGGCTGAAATGTACGTTTCATTATGTTATGCTTTTAATCGTTTTACTTCGTTTTTATTAAGGGTGCAAAAATAACATGATTTGTTTCAAGTAACAAATCTAAATCAAATTATTTTGCATAAGGCATATATACAATTTTTTTTGTTTCAAAAAACGGGTGGTCAAACCAGTGTTGAATTTCTGCCTGTCTGATATTCTGAAAGCCTTTAAGCTCCTTGCTCAGCTCACCTCCTTTAAGGTAATAAATGCCCTGTCCGGACATTTCGGGATGCTTCTTAAGCAGGTGTCTGGTTTGTGCAAAAAATCTGGGAAAAGCAGCCACGGCTCTGGCTATGATATAGTGATAATCTCCTTTGTGTTTTTCCGCACGCTCATTAACAAAAGCCAGATTACTGATACCCAGCTCTGTAGCTATAGATTCTGCGGCGGTCATTTTTTTTCGGATGGAATCCAGCAGGGTAAAGCGGGCATCTGGGAACATCACGGCCAGCGGCATGGCAGGAAAGCCCCCACCGGCACCGATATCGATAATCTCAGCATTATCCGGAAATTGTATCATCTTTGCGATGGCCAGCGAATGCAGAACATGATGGGTATAAAAGGCATCCTCATCCTTTCTGGAAATGAGATTTATCCTGGCATTCCAGTCCAGAAAAACCGGCTTCATTCTTGAGAATATATCTATCTGCCTGTCGGATAATCCGGGAAAATTTGCAAGTATCTGCTCCATGAAGCTATAGGTTTTTGGCATCAGTTTTAAGCATAGACCTCAGCAATTCACGTGAACGATACAACTGAGCTTTAACCGTACCCAGGGGGATATCCATTTCTTCGGATATTTCCTGATAACTCATTTCCTTATAGTATCTCAGTCGAATCAGATTGCTGTATCTGGGCTTCAACTGTCTGACAACATCTTTAAGCAAATCGGCTTTTTGATTTTTAA
Source organism: Bacteroidota bacterium (assembly GCA_051747965.1). Taxonomy (GTDB): domain Bacteria; phylum Bacteroidota; class Bacteroidia; order Bacteroidales; family ML635J-15; genus JAQIBY01. Next base: position 9,712 of record JBNJGS010000039.1, on the reverse strand, counting down.
TCAGGCGCTCTTCCGGATCCAGCAAGCGACTGGCAATATCATAGGATGCATCACTCTCATCGTCTTCATGCAACTTTGAATCAAGTGAGTAATGTTTATGCTTTTGCTTACGCAGGAAATCCACACAATTGTTGTTGGCAATTTTGAACAGCCACGTACTGAAGGCAAAAGTAGGGTTGTACTTGTCCAGATGTTTGAAAGCTTTCCCAAAAGCCTCGATGGTCAGGTCTTCAGCATCGATGTCACTGTTGACTTTTTTAAGGAGCATAAAATATATGGTATCCCGGTAGCGTTCAAGCAATTCAGCATAGGCAGCATCATCACCGGAAGTGGCCTTTTTGACCAGTTCGTAATCGTATCTTGCCTTATCGGATAAATTCTGATTTACTTCCATACATTCTTTTTATCGGGCCTCATTCTCCCAAGGGCAAATATAATATAAATCGACTGTAAAAAAATGTCAATCAGCGGGTAAAAACAACATGATCTGCTTTCATTTGTCATTTTCAGGCTTTTACACAAAACAAAAAACTGTATAAGTTTCAGCAACAGATACAAAGCAGGTACACTTATCAGGATTTCTTTTACCGGCATAAGCAGACAGACAGGAAGCAGGACAAATGGTGTCAATGCTCTGGATACTGGTTCAGCCAGCAAGAGACCGGATTGCCAGCCGGCATATCGTTTACTGCTTCTCAGGTGTCTGACTTTCTGACGCCGCCACTGGCGAAATGATTCTGCAGGTAGTGATATGGTTTTGGCCTCCGGATGAAATACAACACTTGTATTTTTCTGATTTGCATATGCGTTGACAAACAGGTCATCATCGCCTGAAAGAGCATCGGAGAAACCCCGAAAGCCTCCGTTTTCAAGCCAGAAGGATTTTTTATAGGCCAGGTTCCGCCCAACGCCCATATAAGGTTTCAGGCGAATGGCCATACCAGCGTACATCATGGCAATCATCATTGTATCGTAATGAATCAGTGCATTGAGAAATGATTTTTTGCGTTTGTATGCTCCCAGGCCCAGCACAATATCTTTCCCATCAGAAAATCCTGCTGCCATGTGCCTGAGCCACTGGTCTGAGGCCGGATAACAATCTGCATCGGTAAAAACCAGGTGCTCGTGCTGAGCCGCCTTAATGCCAATGCTGAGAGCAAGCTTTTTCCCACGGCGAAAATGTCCTCCCTGCGGCACCCAGGTAACATAGAGGTTGGGGTATTGATTTTCAAGTACGGAGAGCACATGCCGGCTTTCATCTTCCGAACAGTCGTCCACTACCACCACCTGAAAATCGGGATAATCCTGGTTTAGAACGGAGGGAAGAAATCTCTCCAGGTTATCAGCTTCGTTACGGGCTGCAATAACTACCGAGAGAGGTGGCAGATTGCTGTTGTGAGCATCTTTTCTGCCTTTTTTCCACCATGCCGGCAATATCAGCAGCCAGAAAAACAGGCGTACGATCACCACAAAAGCGGCCAGCCCGGCAAACGCCCAAAAAAGTATGTCACTCATCCCGTTTCATTTTTTTTGCTTCATTCCATATGGTGTCCATTTCATCCAGGCTCATTTTTTTCAGGGGTTTATCGCTTTGTCTGGAAATATCTTCCAGATGATTGAAACGAAAGCGGAATTTTTTATTTGTACGTTCCAGGGCATTTTCAGGATTCACGCCATACAGGCGGGCTGCATTGATCACAGAAAAAATAAAATCGCCAAATTCATTTTCCACTTCCTGCTGATCCTGAGCATCCACAGCTTCCTGCAGCTCCTGCATTTCTTCACGGATTTTATCCCACACCTGATTGTTCTCTTCCCAGTCGAAACCTACAGCACGGGCCTTATCCTGCATGCGATATGCTTTCACCATAGCCGGCAGCGATCGTGGCACACCACCCAGAACACGTTTGTTGCCTCCTTTTTCTTTCAGCTTAATCTGCTCCCAGTTTTCCTCCACCTCAGTGGCATTTTTCACTTTGGTATCACTAAAAATGTGCGGATGGCGGAAAATCAGTTTTTCGCTGATGCCTTTCATCACATCTGTAATATCAAAAGCTCCTTTTTCAGAACCGATTTTTGCATAAAAAACGATATGCAGCAGTAAATCACCGAGCTCCTTTTTTATTTCACCCAAATCCTCATCAATGATGGCATCGGCAAGCTCATAGGTTTCCTCTATTGTCAGTGTTCGCAGCGACTCCAGTGTTTGCTTGCTATCCCATGGACACTTTTCGCGCAGTTCATCCATGATGTCCAGCAGGCGTTTAAATTCCGTCAGACGTTCATCCATACTTAAACATTTTTTACAAAGGAATGACAGTTTTGCATATAAAAGAACAAAAGGTGTGAAAAGTTTGTAACAGATTATCGTGAGTTATTAACGGGGATAAGAAGCCTTAGTCCTCTCCTCTCACGATCATGAGCATTTCTTCAAGACGGTCGTATGCCTTATTATCAGGTGAAAACACGTTCAAATCCCAGAGGTAGCGGAGGTATTTATGAATAAATTTCCTGTATGATACTGGTGTGAAATGTTCCGGTTCGGCAGGAATCTCCCGTTGTTCCACCACATAATCCAGGGCTTTTCGTCCAAGGAAACTCCCGGCATCATAGGGATTGATATAAAACAATACTCCGGAAGACTCCTCTCCATAGGCAGCACGTGCCACTTCTTTGTTTTTGTATGCCATCACCAGCAGGCCGGGCAGATACACAGGAAAAACAGGGAGATCCAGGCTATCTGCAATCAAACAGTACAGGCCGACAAAGGGAAAAGGTGATACTTTTCTGTTGGTGAAAATGTATTCAGGGAAAAGACCGGCAGTATCCTTTTGCTTACTGGACTGTACGCCAAAACCAGAAACAATATAGATGTAGCGGTTCATAATTTTGATGGCTTCAAATCCGGTCTGATTTTCTTTCATCTCCAGCCATATTTTACGCCGGAGTTTTTCCATTTTCTCCTTAAACTCATAAAATCCGGTATCAGGATAATAGAGGCTGTTGACATAGAATAAGCCGTGCAGGAGTTGTCCTTCATTCTCATTATGCCACCATGAGCGAAAATCCGTAAAGAAATTCTGATTTTTCAGGTCCTCCATGAGTTTTTCCAGACGTTCATTCATGATGGGATTGTCATCCAGGCCATAGCGTGCCTCCAGCAGTGGCAAAATATCTTCTCCGGCACCCAGCAGCTTGGCATTGACATTTTCGAAAATGCTTTCATCCGGGTCATCCAGGAGATTGATCAGTGCTTTTACTTCACTATCTTTCATGACTGTGCTTTATCCTGCGTTCTGTAAACTTTATTAATTCCCTTAATTTTACGTAATCGTTTCAGCAGATCTTCCAGGTCATTGGCATTGTGCACAAACAAATCAATCTGCCCGGAAAATATGCCATCATCGGTATTGAAACTAACAGATTTCATATTCACATCGGCTTCAGTTGATATCACCTGGGTAATTCGATACACCATCCCGATATCATCTATACCTTCAAGATTAATACGTACCGGAAAGCTGAGAATCTTCTGTACTTTCCAATCCACTTCAATAATTCTATCGCCAAATGTTGCCATCAGGTCAATGGCATTGGGACAGTTTTTTTTATGTACCATCACCACATCACCGGAATTGAGAAAACCTACCACATCATCTCCCGGAATAGGATTGCAGCAATTGGCAAGTTTGTAGTTTTGTTCCGATTCATTTTCCTTGATAACGAGTTTCTTTCCGCTTCTGTCATCCTTTGGTGTTGATTTTTCTTTGGATTTTTCGGAGGACTTACCAAACTGCAGGCGCCAGTATCTGCCCCAGGTACTGCGTCGCTTACCGGGTAGCCGTTTTTCTATATCATCTGCGCTGATTATCCCTGAGCCAATGCGGCGGTAAAACTCTTCTTTATTGTGTACATCCAGGCGCTCCCGCAACCTTTTGAATGAAGTATAATCCAGTGGATAACTGAGGCCACGGATGACTTCAAGAAATTTCTTTTGTCCTTTGTTGATGTATTCCCTGCGCTCTTCTTTCAGTGAAGACCGGATTTTTGATTTGGCTTTTCCTGTGATAGCAAAATCGAGCCATTCGCTTCTCGGACTTTGCTTATCGGATGTCAGTATTTCCACCTGATCACCTGAGCGGAGTCTTTGGCTCAGTGGTACAAGTTTGTGGTTTACTTTGGCACCAATGGCTTTATCTCCTACTTCAGTATGAATATCATAGGCAAAATCCAAGGCTGTGGAACCTTTTGGTACACGTTTCAGCTCTCCTTTTGGTGTAAAAACATAAATCTCCGATGAAAAAAGATTCAATTTGAATTCATCAAGAAAGTCAAGGGCATCCGAAGAGGGTGCTTCCAGATGTTGTCTGATTCTTTGAAGCCATTTGTCCAGTTGTGTCTCATCATCCTTTTCATCTTTGTATTTCCAGTGGGCAGCATATCCCCTTTCGGCAATATCATTCATTCGCTGCGAACGGATCTGCACTTCAACCCAACGTCCACCCGGTCCCATAACAGTTGTATGCAGGGCTTCATAGCCATTGGCTTTTGGTGTACTCACCCAGTCGCGAAGGCGATCAGGATTTGGCTGATAGATATCTGTAATAAGTGAATAAATATTCCAGCACTGGGCTTTTTCCGGCATGTGTTCCTTGGGTTTAAACACGATGCGGATAGCAAATATGTCATAGATTTCCTCAAAAGGCACATCCTTTTTTTGCATTTTATTGTAGATGCTGTAAATACTTTTGGGGCGGCCCGATATGGAACATTCAAACTGATGATCATTCAGTTTTCTCTCTAAGGGAGTAATAAAGGTTTCGATGTATTCATTTCGCTCTCCTTCACTTTCTCTGACTTTTTCGAGGATAGAATTGTATATCAGCGGATGCTCATATTTCAGGGCAAGGTCTTCAAGCTCGGTTTTGATGTTGTATAAGCCCAGGCGATGAGCCAGAGGTGCATACAGGTAGAGTGTCTCCCCGGCAATTTTAATCTGCTTGTATTCGGGCATGGCATCCAGTGTGCGCATATTATGCAGCCGATCAGCCAGTTTAATAAAAATCACCCTGACATCTTCGGAAAGAGTCAGCAGCATTTTCCGGAAGTTCTCTGCCTGCAGAGATGCATCCTTATCAAGCACATGTGAAATTTTCGTCAGCCCGTCAATTATGTTGGCGATTGTACGCCCAAACATATCATCAATATCAGACAGGGTGTAATCCGTATCCTCAACCACATCATGCAGCAGGGCACAAATCACAGATTTCACTCCCAGTTCCATTTCACCGGCTACAATCTTAGCTACCGCGATGGGGTGCATGATGTATGGTTCCCCGGATTTACGACGCATACTGGCATGGGCTTTCACAGCCAGATCAAAGGCTTTGCGTACCTTCTCCTTTTCTTCAGCACTGCGGCAACGGACACAAAGGTTCAGTATTTTGTCAAACTGACTTTCTATATTTAGCTTTTCTTCTTTACTAAGTTTATTCATAAAACTTTCACCACCAAAAGATACAAAGATATCCTAAGTATTATTCATTATAGAGCAAAAAGATTCCGGATTTCATATATTCCTTACCATCGAAATCAGTATAACTCACATGGTAAACATACCGTCCGGGTGGGGCTTTTCGATCCCCGCTAGTGCCGTCCCATGCTTCTGTCGGATCTGTTGTGCTGAAAATCTCCATACCCCAGCGATCGTAAACCGCAAAGCGGTAAGCATTCTCCCTGGCAAAGGAAACCATGGGTTTAAACACCCTGTTTTCCAGCTCATAGGAATTGGGATAAAAGGCATTCGGGATATATAATCTGGGTTGATGGGAAACACAAACCTCATTGGATTTGGATACCGATTGCATTCCCAGGGGATTTCCTGACGCATCCTCTACTCCGGCTACATAATAACAATAATCCGCAGGCACAATTTCATCATTCTCATGTTTTGCTTTCACATAGTCTGAAATATTGTTCTTGTGGCTGCGCTCATCTTCATCTGTTATCACAATTTGCACAGGAGCATCAGTACCAAAGTGACGGTACACCCGGTATTCCTGCACTCCTCCCTGCCATGTCTCATATGCATCCCAGCTAAGATGGTGATTCAGCATATCATCCTTTCTGATTTTCAGCACAATATTGCTGGCATGGTTAGACTCTGCAGATACCTTATCGCAGGGGTCAATTGCCTGCAACTTATAATAATACTTGTGTACATCCGGAATCACATTAACATCGGTATAGGTAAGCACTGGCTGCTCAGTTTCACTGATGGTGTGGATTACAGTAAAATCGCTGAGACTGTCAACAGAACGCAATATCTTATATCGTTCAGTTTCGCCGGCCGTATCAACAGTAAATTTTAAATCAATATTTTCATTTTCCACGCTGGCATAATCTGCATTGATGTATGCCGGGGGTTCATGAGAACTGGTAAACACACAGGTTTCATTTGATGTAGCGGATATCCCATCGTCCCTGAATGCCTCAACATAATAACAATATTGAGAAAAAGGCTGGAGTTCATCATCAAGAAATTCCGAATCATTGCCATCAACAGTTGATAAGAGACTATAGCTTTCACCTGCCAGTTTGCGGTACACATCATAATGATCGACATTGTCCCAACCCTGGTATTCTGTCCAGTCAAGGCGCACTTCCAGATCGCAAATCTCATAATAGGGAAAGGCATACATGGTGGTGTGCGGATCGGTGAGGCGACTGAGATTCTCCAGGGTATCAATGGCCGCGAGCCTGTATTTTTCAGGTTCACCTCCGGCAATACTGGCAGTATTTGTATATGTGGTTGTGAGGCGCCCCCATACAGTATCATAACTACTGGTGATACCATCTTCCACAAGGTAAATCACATAACCTTCAACATCCACAGAATCACTGGGTTGCCAACTTAACACTACCTGTGTGGGGGAACTACCGGGCACCACACTGGCCGACTCGAATACCGGAGGATCGGGAATATCCAGTTGGGCCCTCAATCCAAAGGCCATGCAAAGCATTGCTACTGTCAAAATAAGTTTCTTCTTCATATTCTACCGGAAAGCCATTGCTTTCCCTTATTTTCAAATCATCTGATTTACAAAGTAAACGATTTTTCTGTTTTTTTATTCCTGTTTCAGTAAATAGATGCAGGATTTTCTCAAAGGCTGCTTGTTGATAAATGTTTTTATATCAAAATCAGCCTGCAGATTAACAAAAAACAGGTTATGAATTATAGGTAGAGACGCACGGCCGTGTGTCTCTGCGATAATAAAGGCACTGCTTCACTACTGTATTCCGGAACAGCCAGCGGCTCTCAATCCCAATACCGACCTGCTATCAAATAAGGTAAAATAATCAAACCATATAAGGCATATAAGGGATTATAAGAAAAACTTTTATGACCTTATAATCCTTATATGGTTAAAACAACTGTTATTAACGGCCTATATGGCAAATATTTTCCATTTCCCGGTGTCTCAGCAGTAACAGCCGGTAAAAAATATATTTGCCTGAATAATTACAATTTGACTTTCTTATTATCAATATTTCCAATCGCAAATTCATCGTATAAGCTAAAGCCTGCCGGATTTTCACTACCTTTGCCGCAAAGCAATATCTATGTCAGACTATCCGATGCTTGCCAAAACACTCTACAACCTGGAAGACCAACTTTCTCAGGAGTTGAAAGAACTGGGTGCCGGAAACATTGTCAAACGCAATCGCGCTGTCAGTTTTACGGGGGACAAACGGCTTATGTACGAAGCCAACCTGAAACTACGCACAGCCCTGAGCATTCTGAAACCCATTGAGAAGTTTTTTGCATTTGACCCCGATCGCTTGTACCGCAGGGCCAAGCATATTGAGTGGGATCAGTATTTTTCAGCGGACAAAACCATATTGATCGATTCGGTGAGTTTTGGTAAAAATTTTCCGCATTCCCAGTTTGCTGCCCTGCGTCTGAAAGACAGCATTGCTGATTATTTTATGGCAAAGTACAAGCGCCGGCCTTCGGTTGACAAACAAAACCCGGATGTGCGCATCAATCTCCATATTGTGGACAAACAGTGCCGGATTTCTCTGGACAGCTCCGGTCAGACCCTGGATAAACGCGGCTACCGGACAGAACACACCGAAGCCCCGATGAACGAAGTGCTGGCAGCCGGCTTGCTGATGGCATCAAATGCCACGGAAAAAGATCACATCCATGATCCCATGTGCGGTTCCGGCACCATTGCCATTGAAGCTGCCATGATGGCCGCAGATATTGCCCCCGGCTTCAACCGGCATTTCAGCTTTGAACACTGGAGTGATTTTGATACCGATCTGCTGCACGAACTGAAAGCTGAAGCCCGCAGGCAGCAGCACAAGCCCAAAATCAAAATCACCGCCTCCGATCTGGATATGCGTGCTGTAGAAGTCACCCTGCGCAATGCCACTCGTGCCAAGGTGGACAAATACATGGACATTAAGAATATGGATTTTTTCCAGTCGTATCCGAAAGCAGAAAACGGCTTACTCATCATGAATCCGCCGTATGGCGAGCGCCTGGAAAAAGACGAGCAGATGCCGGAATTTTACAAAAAAATCGGGGATCACCTAAAGCAGCATTACGCCGGATGGGAAGCCCGTGTCTTCAGCGGCAACCTGCACGCCATCAAGCTATTTGGACTGAAACCCTCGGAAAAGCAGAAGTTCTATAACGGCGCACTGGAATGCCGTTTGCATCGCTATGACCTGTACAGCGGGAGTAAAAAGAGAGAAATTTAGAAGGATTATATGTAAATAAAACCTCACTTTTACGACAATCATATCTGCTTTTTTCCGAAGCAGCCTGTTGAAATACCTTTAAATGGTGTTTTTTTTTGCTAGTATTTGATATTTTAGTAAATTGCAAGGAAACAAATTAAAGCAAAATACTATGAAAACATCTTTAGTACACTTCGCAATGACATCCAAAATTTCAGCATTGACCGGATGACGGAACTCGAAAATTACCTTGATATACAGGAAATCATGCTGGATATTGAACAAGGCAGCTCGGATGTTGAAACCGCTGTTAGCAACAACCTGGCATTTTTGCAAAACCTGACCAACACCGAATCCGCCCCCGGCGAAATCACAGCCCAGGTATTGCTCGAACAGGCCGGTGTGGACACTTTTCCCGAGGTGATTCGTTTGCCGGAACCCGTTGTGCAACCCAAAAACCTCACTTTTGACGACAATGAAAATGATGATAATTTACAGGATGTGGATGATCTTGTCAATGTATATCCCAACCCGGCAAGCGATAAGTTTTTCATTGAGTATGCATTTTTGAACAAGGATAAAAACAGGGCCATTCGCATATACAACAGCAATGGCGTGTTGATTGACAAAATTAAGATTGAGCAGGCCATTGGCTTGATCAATTACAACAAGGATTTACCTGCCGGAAATTACATCATTAAAGTGGGCAAAGAGCATACTCAACGGGTTACAATACTTTAGTTTTTTAATGAAATAAAGGTGTGGGATTTTCCCACACCTTTTGTTTTAAATTTAAACGTTATGCGTATTTTCTTAACCCTTATTTACTTATTATTTTTTCTTTATTCCTCATCACAGGACAATATTGTGTTTAATAATAACTATAAAAATGATGAAGGTAGTGGTAATTGGATAAGCAGTGGAATGATTATAGATGGAAATGATTACGTTATAAATGGAG
>JBNJGS010000038.1:0-25450 GCA_051747965.1 Bacteroidota bacterium | reverse complement strand
CTCAAGACCCCCGACATAAATGCCGGGCTTATTGGTTTATTTCTATTATTATTATGCACGTGCACGAGGTCGGGGTGATAAGGATAGGAAAGATGAAATTGGCTTTAACCCTGACAGTATATCTCTAAGATGATAAGCACCGCTGGCTTTGTGAAGGAGCAACGCCCATACCACAGCCTGATGCGTAAGTCGGCCTTACCTGCTTTTACATAATTTTTTTACGTTCCGGAGTGAGATTTTTCACCCACTGATTTACAACGTATTCGTTTTTCTTAATCCAGGCCTCAGCGCCCTGAACAGGGTCATTATGTACCTGAACTTCATATACCAGATCATTGAGTTGTTTTTCGGATAACTGCATTCGTTCAAAAAATCTGACAGCTACGGGATGTTTTTCTTCCAAACCTTTGGTTCCGATGGTATATATTTTCTCTTTGGCACCAAAAACCTGGTCGGGGTCTTCCAGAAACCGTAGATCGAAGCGGGCAAAAATCCAGTGGGGTTCCCATCCGGTGACAACAATATCTTTTCTGCGCTTGATGGCATCTTCCAGTCTGCCGGTCATTTCTTTCTCGCTGAGGTTCAGTAGAGTGGCATTGCTGTGATAAGCTTTCAGCGCTTTTCTGGCTTTGATCATCACTCCGGCACCCTCATCAATACCTGCAATGTCGCCGGTATAATTCTGAAGATCATTGACGCTCACCAGTGGACTGTATTCAGGAACAACAAAACCCGTGCGTGCATCCGGAAAAGTAATGGAAATTTTCTCCAGTTTTTCGGCATAATTATCGTAATACAATTGTTGGGTTTCAGGCAGCCAGGCATCCCCGAAAATATCGGCATTTCCTGATGCTACATCAGCATAGGCTGATTCTACATCAGTGAGCTTCAGGACAATATCATAGCCCATTTTTTCCTCAAGCAAAATGGCAGATAAATTTGCCAGGGCTATGCTTTCTGACCAGTCGGTATAAACAATGGTCAGCTCCCGGTTGGCTTCCTCATCTGGTTCCTGATTGAAATCACATGCCATAAAAATCACGGCACTGATGGTCAACATAATAATACTCTGAATGAATTGTTTCATATGGCAATACATTTTTTAGTCAAATAATTTATTTAAGAAACCGAGACTTTTTTTGCGGTCTTTAACAACAAATACGGAAATGTTTTTATCCGAGCCGGCAAGTTTTTCAGATGTACTGTCAACAATGACATCAGACAAGCCCGATTTTATGCCTGCACCGGTAATGATCAGATCGGCACCTACACCGAGGGATTGATTATAAATCACGTGTGCTTCATCGTAATTTGCATCCAATGCACTGGTGAATTCATAGTTATCAGGCACAAGTTTCATTCTTTTCATGAATTTATTATACTCTTTCCTGCTGATTTTGTCAATATGCTGCTTAATTTCCTCTTGATTTTTTCTTGTATGTTGCGGGAAATATTGCAGTGGCAGTTTTGATACATAGAAAAATGAAATTTTTGCTTTGGTTAATTCCTGCAGTCGCAGCGCCATTTTTACTGCCATTTCACTGGATTTGGTAAAATCAATGCGCACCAGCATGTGTTTTATGTCAGGCTGTGTTGTCTCACTTATCAAAAGAACAGATGAAGGTGTAAGACTGATGACTTTTTGGTTTGTGCTGCCCTTGCCTTCGTATCCGAGTTTTTTTCCCATGAGGGTAAGGTCAATTTTATTGTCTTTGGTGTATTGTACGAGTGTTTCCACTGTGTGACCTTCTTCAACCAATATTTTCATATTGATGTTTTCCTGCTGATTGAAATGCTCATTTACATTATCTGCAATCTCTTCACTGATGATGTCCGAAATGGGTTCTTCCATGTCCGGAAGGTTTGCTACAAGCTCTTTTGGAATATCATATGATTTGAAAACATGAAGGAATGTGATGGTTTTGGGCTGAAATTTTTCAACAATATAATTGCTGTACCGGATGAGAAAGGGATCCATCTCGGTTAAATCAAGGCTGACTAATATGTGATCCAATTTGTACATAGTTATTATTTTTTGGTTATGATTCTTTGTTTGTATTGTTTTCCTTACTGCTGGCGGGTTTTCGTGCTTTGTCCCGTTTTTGTATCAGATTGCTGATTACTTTCTGATACTCTTTGCGTTCAGAAGCCATTTTGGCCTCCTGTAAGGTATTGTGCTCTGTTCGCAGTCCTTTTAACAGGCTATAGGCAAGGATTAACAGGATTAGAGCAAAAGGCAGGCCTGTGGAAATGGCCGCGGTTTGCAATGCTCCAAGTCCTCCGCCCACAAGCAATACGGCAGCCACAGCACCCTCGGTTAATGCCCAGAATACCCGTTGGGGTACAGGTGCATCGAGTTTTCCACCTGCAGTCAGGGAATCTACAACCAGAGAACCGGAGTCGGATGATGTGACAAAAAAGCCGATAATCAAAACCACACCAACAATGGATGTGATAAAGGACAATGGAAACTGTTCAAGTAATTTGTAGAGTGAGGTAGCCACATTTTCGTTCACAGCTCCGGCAATATCACCTATCGAATTGAGCTCCAGGAAGAGTGCACTTCCACCAAAGGTTGACAACCACAGGAATGTGATGAGGGTCGGTACGATGAGTACACCAAGGACAAATTCCTTGATGGTTCTGCCGCGGGAGATCCGGGCAATAAACATCCCGACAAAAGGAGACCAGCTGATCCACCATGCCCAGTAAAAAACAGTCCAGCCGTTTTGCCAGCTTGACTGATTATAGGTTTCTGTCCATGTTGACAAGTGAAAAAAGTTCTGGATGTAGGCACCCGTATTTTGCACAAAGCCATCAAGAATAAAAAGGGTGGGTCCGACAATCAGCATAAAAAGCAGAAAGATGCCTGCAATATACATATTCAGCGTACTGAGTCGTTTGACACCTCCGCTGAGACCCGCCACAACCGAGCCGGTAGCAGCAAAAGTAATGAGGGTAATAAGTATGACCTGGCTGGACAATGTGTCCGGTAAATTGAATAAGTGAGCCAGGCCTGCACTTACCTGCTTGACACCCAGCCCCAGTGATGTAGCCAGTCCAAACAAGGTGGCCACTACAGCCAGAACATTGATGGCTTTACCCCAGGGGCCGTGAATCTTTTTTCCCAGCAATGGGTAGAAAACCGAGCTTATTGTCAGTGGTAGTTTTTTGTTGAAAGTGAAGAAGGCCAAAGCCATCCCAACCAGGGCATATATACCCCAGGCATGCAGGCCCCAGTGCAGAAAAGTGGTGTGCATGGCTCCCTGTGCAGCCTCTACAGTACCGCCTTCTCCCACTGAAGGATTGGTGAAATGACTGACAGGTTCACCTACACTCCAGAATAATATCCCGATACCCATACCTGCGCCAAAAAGCATGGCAAACCAGGCATATGTTTTGAATTCGGGTTTTGCATTTTCTCCGCCAAGCCGTATTCTCCCGTATTTGCTGAAAGCAAGGTAGAGGACAAATACCAGAAAAATGTTTACAGAAATGATAAAAAACCAGCCGCCATAATCAGAAATGCTTTTCTGTATAGAGGCAAAGATGTCTTCCATTGGCTTGCCAAGGATGAGGGTGATGGCGATGAACAAAATTATTATCACTGCAGCCGGCCAGAAGACAGGACCGTCAACATCAAAATACTTTTTTGTGCTTTTTAAATGGGCTTCACTGTCAATTGGCTTCTGCTTCTTTTTTGTCATACCGTTTTGTTTAATTTACCGAATTCTGCTTAGGGTTTTGCTTTTGCTAATATATTTTATTTTTTCACAAACAAAAAACCACAGGCTGGAGTATTGTGGATTGAAACTGAGAAAAACCCGTTCAAAAGCCAGTCAGGTAGTAGAAAGTGCTTCATAAAACAGTAAATTTTGCTTTCTCTTTTTTCTTTCATACGTAACCGCCGGGTTAATGCATTGCATTTGGCTGCTTAGTTGTTTGATAATCAAACTTGTATAATAGCTTGCTTTGCTTCGGCCACTGAGGATGTGAAATCATATACCAATTGGTAATCGCACAGCGCAACAGGTAGATTCTGAGAAATTTTTAAATATTTTAGCAAGAGAGTTTGTGGTAATAATATTTTTTGTATTTTAATTACATGGAAAATCTGAACGAACCTAAAGCCAGGGTAATTATCACATCATCCCGTAGTATAATGGCGCTTGTGGCAGCTCATTCACTTGGTAAACGAGGCGTTGAAGTTATTGGTGCAGATTGTGTGGCACCTACAATGCTGCATTTTTCGAAATATGCTCAGTCCAATGAGAAATATCACAGGCATACTGATGATCCTGAAAAGTTCCTGGATGATATAGAAAACATTATTGATAAACATCGTCCGCCTGATGACAGGCCTTACATATTAATGCCGGTGTTTCATGAGAATTATCTTATCATTAAAAATAAAACCCGTCTTGAAAAGAAAATAACTGTGGCCACACCTGATATGTCAATGTTGGAGCAGCTACATCCAAAAGATAATCTGGTGAGAACGGCAAAAAAAATCGAGGTGAATATTCCCATGACCGTTATGCCGGAAAAGGAAGACGAGATAGAATCTGCCATGGAAGAAATGAGTTTTCCCTGCCTGGTAAAACCACGTGACAGCTCAGGAGGACGTGGCATCAGCAAGGTAGAGGATATGGAATCACTGAAACAGGCCTTTCGTGAAGTGACAGAATCCTTTGGAGAACCGCCGCTGATACAGGAGCTTGTGGAAGGAGAGGAGTACTGTCATACGGTGATTTTCAATGATGGCAAACCCGGTGCCAGTGGTGCCTATCGAAACCTGCACTCTTATCCTGCGGATTTTGGTTCCGGGGCTCTGCGTGAATCAATAGATCCTGAGCGCTTTGATGAAGAAACCAATCCCATCCTTAGTCATGCCGGATGGAATGGCATTGCTGAAATTGATTACCTTTGGGATGGCAATGCTGACCATCCTGCCTATCTGATCGAAGTAAATCCCAGATTTTGGGCAGGTTTGTTTCATTCTGTTGAAAGCGGCATTGACTTTCCCTGGTTGAATTTTTATTTGTTTGCTTATGGAGACTTGCCCAAAGAGAAAAGTTGGTATTTAAGCGGAAAGAAAACAAAAGAGCCGCTTACCTGGTTACTTGCCATTGTGGAAGAGAGCGTAGATATGGCTACAAATTTTGAGGATATAAAGTCTGTGGGCAAAGATGCCATCAAAGAACTAAAAAGCAAGAACATTAAGGGTGCTTTTGAGACGATTAAATCCGGTTTGCAGGAGGGCATCAATATAAAGAAAGCACTCCGGCATTATAAAGAAGAGATTAAGGAAGCCAAAACGGCAGAGTCTCAGTTTTCAGGAGGAGATGATCCTTTTGCTGCCCTGGGTGGCCTTTACATTCTGGCCTATTGGCTCAAATACAAAAAATTGCCTCCGGAAGCCGGAGGTTCTTAGAAATGTTTGAAATTATGGCAAAAAACAAACCTGTTATTGGTATTACCATGGCTCCGGATAAGGGGTTTACCCTTCAGTTTTTTATGTTGCAACTATCCGTATTTATCGCAGGAGGAAAACCTGCAAAATTGAAAGTCTATGATGAGGAAAAAGCCCGCAAGATTGATGGACTGCTGATTGGTGGGGGAAGGGATGTATATCCGGCCATGTATCAGCAGGAGGCCATTCCCGGTAATCCTTACAACCGTGTGCAGGACGATATGGAATCAAAGTGGCTGTACTGGGCTATGAAAAACAATCTGCCGGTTATGGCTATTTGCCGGGGAGCACAGTTAATGAACGTTATCAAAGGAGGCACCATTCATCATAATCTGACAGCAATATTTGAGAATGCCGATTATCCGCATTCTATCTGGTCTTATAATTTTTTCCGCAAGAAGATTCAGATTACTGCTGACAGCCTTTTGTACAAAATCACAGGTAAGGACGAAATTTACGTGAATTCCATTCACAAGCGAGCCATTGATAAGCCTGGAACAGGATTGCAAGTGACATCCAGAGAGCCCAACGGGATAATTCAGTCAATAGAAGACCCATCCCACAGGTTTTTTATGGGTATGCAGTTTCATCCTGAACGCCTAATATATCTGAAAAAGTTCCGGAAAATATTTCGCTTTTTTGTTAAAACCGCGGGTAAGGAGTTTTGATTATTCGCCGATGATTTTCAGCAATACGCGTTTACGCCGTTTGCCATCAAATTCTCCGTAAAAAATCTGTTCCCACGGCCCAAAATCAAGTTTGCCATTGGTCACCGCAACAACAACTTCTCTGCCCATTATTGTACGTTTCAGGTGGGCATCACCATTGTCTTCAGCAGTGTTGTGAAGGTAGCGGGAATGTGGTTTTTCCGGTGCCAGTTTTTCAAGCCACTCTTCAAAATCCTGATGCAGGCCGGATTCATCATCGTTGATAAAAACACTTGAGGTAATATGCATGGAATTTACCAGGCACAAACCTTCCCTGATACCCGACTTCAGGAGTTCTTCTTCAACAAAAGATGTGATGTTAATCAACTCTCTCCGTTTTGGGATGTCAAACCAAAGTTCTTTGCGATGTGATTTCATATGAAAGATAATTTTATGCTTTTTTACAGTAATTTCTTTAATATCCGCTCAATCTTGTCCTTCAGTTGTTTGTCTTTTTTGTCATATTCTGATATGTCGCCTGGTTTGTCCCTAACTGAGACATAGAATTTGATTTTAGGCTCAGTACCGCTGGGCCTGATGGATATTTTGGTGCCATCTACCATGATGTACTGTAACACGTTGGATTTTGGCAAATTTATGTCATATCTCAAATCACTGATTTTATCAACAGCTTTTTGTTTGAGAAAGTCATTCACCATGGCAATATCCACTCCATTGATGCTGTCCGGCGGATTGTTGCGGAATTCTTCCATCATCTCCTTTATGGCAGCTTCTCCTGCACGACCTTCTTTCTTGATGGAAATGAGCTCCTCCTTATAAATTCCGAATTTTGCGTAAATATCCATCAGGATATCCCAGAGAGTTTTTCCCTGATCTTTAGCCCAGGCTGCAGCCTCAGCAATTATTGCGCAGGAAATTACGGCATCCTTATCACGAACAAAATCACCGACCAGATATCCGTATGACTCTTCACCTCCAACGACAAAAGTTTCCAGGTTTTCCAGGTCCCGGATTTTGGCGGCAATATATTTGAATCCGGTCAGTGTATCGTAAGATTTGACATTGAAGTCATCTGCTATCTCAGCAAGCAATTCCGTGGTGACAATGGTTTTAACTGTAAATTCTCTGCCTTTTATTTTACCTTTTTCCTGCCAGCGGGTAAGCAGGTAGTAATACAGTATGGCTGCTGTCTGATTGCCGTTGAGCATCTGGTATTCACCGTCTTTTTTACGCACAATAATGCCCACCCGGTCAGCGTCAGGGTCGGTTCCCATGATGAGCTCAGCATTGGTTTCCCGTGCCTTTTGCAAAGCCATTTCAAAGGCTGATGTCTCTTCTGGATTTGGCGATTTTACTGTGGGAAAGTTGCCATCAGGGATGTCCTGTTCCGGAACTTTGATGATGTTGGTGAATCCGAATGCCTTGAGGCTTTCTGGTACCAGTTTAACCGCTGTTCCGTGTAATGGAGTAAAGACAATGGGCATATCCTGATGTGCCTGTATCTCTTTTGGTGATAAACTAAGCTTTTTGATTTCGTTGATATATAGCTCATCGATTTCTTTGCCAATGCTTTCCTGCAATTCAGGACGGCTGTCAGTGTTTATCTTGTCGGGAGTGTTGATGGCCTGCACCTGGCTAATTATTCCTTTATCGTGGGGGGCTACAATTTGTCCGCCATCTTGCCAGTAAACTTTGTAGCCGTTGTATTCTCTGGGATTATGTGATGCCGTGATGACAATGCCGCACTGACAATGTAACTGCCTGATTGCAAATGACAATTCCGGTGTTGGACGCAGTGCATCAAACAGATAAACTTTAATACCGTTTGCACTGAGAACGGAAGCTGTAGTTTCGGCAAACAGACGCGAATTATTTCTGCAATCATATGCAATGGCAGCAGAGGGATGAACTTCTTTTGTGTTGGCCTTGACATAATTTGCCAATCCCTGGCTTGCCATACCCACAGTATAAATATTCATGCGGTTGGAACCTGTACCCATAATACCGCGCATACCACCGGTACCAAATTCCAGATCCTTGTAAAATGCCTCATTCAGGGAGGCAATATCATTTTGCATCATTTGGCGGATTTCTGATTTGCTGTGCTCATCAATACCGGAATTCAGCCACAATTCTGCCTTCTTGCATATTTCAGGGTCAATATTTTGATTTTCCATATCAGCCTAGTTTTAATAACAACCTAAAGATACAATTGATTAAACAATTTCCAAAACAGGATATCTTATTATCCGGGAGTTTGCTGAAAAGCATAAGCTTTCACAGGAAGATGCAGTATCAATCATATATAAAAATGAGAGCTGCCCTGCCTGGAATATACAATGGCTGGATGCTAAGGGAAAACAATGGTTTAATTGGTTAAAACCGCCCTCAATTCTCCCAGGACCATGGCTGTAGCCCCCCAGACAATGTGGCCGCCGGCAGTGAAAACAGGTGTTTCAATTTCGTATCCCCGGACAATAATCTTTCGGGTTTCAAGACTTTTTATCAGTGGGATAAGTGGGGTTTGAATCATAGTGTTTACTTCGTGCGGACTGGGAGTTAGATCAGGGATGCCATGATAATAACCAATGACAGGCAGAACAGTGAAGCCACTTACCGGAATCTTTACCTGGCTAAGGCTTCCGATGACTTCAACCTGCTCACCCGGCAATCCAACTTCTTCCTCAGCTTCACGCAATGCTGTTCTGACCTGCGTTTTGTCTTCTATTTCGTATTTGCCTCCGGGAAATGCAATTTGTCCGGAATGTGGACTGGTATCTACGGTGCGTTCGATGAGAATGGTCATGATTTCACCATTGTCAATATATAAACATGTCAGTACAGCTCCTTTGCGTAATTTCTGTTCATCCTCTGTTGTATATTTTACACCGGGAATGGGAGTGGCGGGGAGGAATTTTTTTTGTATATCCCATCCCGGTAGTTTCCCGCCAAGCTTTTTGCGCAAATTCTCTATATGTTCCTCGGGCCTCATGATTTCTCCGCAAAGATAAGAAAACAAGGCTTATGACAAGCTCTATACGGGTAGAATAATTCGCTGTAAAATTGTAATGTCCTGCAGCTAAGCTGTGTCAGGGAGCTTAGAATAAAGCCTGGATAAATTTGAATGTAAGGATGCCGCTGACTATTAGTTTCAGAACAATGCCTACCATCAGCCCGACAAATGAACCCAAAGCAGAAATCAACGCACGTTTGTTTTTTGCACTGTCACCAAGAGGAATGTTTTCATTTTTCTGGGTGTGAAAATACAGAAGTTCCCCGCCGAGAGCTCCCAGAAACGGACCGATAAAAATACCGATGGGCCCAAAAAACAAACCGATAATCAGCCCGATGGCTGCCCCGCGTATTCCCCATTTGCTTCCTCCTGCTTTTTTGGTGCCGTATATGGGTATAATGTTGTCAATGATTGTAATTGCAACTGCAATCACTGCCCAGATCACCAAAAATTCAAAGGAAAACTGCACCCTGTCTGTAAAATGAAGCAGCAGTATGCCTACCCAGGATATCGGTGGCCCGGGAATGACAGGTAGAACGCAACCAAGAAGGCCGACAATCATAAACAGACTTCCAAGTACGATTAACAGAATTTCCAGAAACATAGCTTTTCTCTTTTCTTTTGATTGCAAGATAGTGAAAATGTTTTTTGCATACGTTTAATCACGGACAAAAACATGATAATTTTCAACTGAATTTTTACCTTTGCCGGGTGATGGCTTATAAAGCAATTTTACCGTATGTGTCTGTTCTGTTCCTGATTCTTGCATTCTTTGCCTGCAAAAATCAACATGAACATGATGGTATTGATAAGGCTTTTGATAATATGCGTATTGATAATGAACATGCAGGAAGTGAGGACATTTCTTCCAAAAGCGATACCTGGCGATTTCTTGACTCATTGGGTCTGGTAGATGTACAGACACTTGACAGCAGTATCCTGGTCAATCTAAGGTACAGCAGTACAGATAACTTTCTTGATACCATATTGTATAATGATTTGTCATCAGCATTTTTGCAGGCTGATGTGGCCAAAAAGCTTGCAAATGCTTCCGGTATTTTGCAACAGGAGCATCCTGAACTCAGATTGATGGTATGGGATGCAGTGCGACCAGTAGCTGTACAAAAACGTATGTGGGAAACCTGTGATGTTCCACTGAAACGCAGACACTGGTATGTTACCCCTCCGGATACACGCTCACTGCATAATTGGGGAGCAGCTGTTGATGTGACACTGGTGGATACCTCCGGAAACTATCTGGATATGGGAACAGATTTTGATCACTTTGGTGAAGCAGCATATACAGATAGAGATGATGAATTGCGAAACAGGAGAATCTTAAGTTCTGAGGCAGTGAAAAACAGACAATTGCTGAAGTATGTGATGGAAAAGGCGGGTTTCAGCGGTATCAAATACGAGTGGTGGCATTTTAATTCCTGTACAAGAAAAGCTGCCGAATCCAATTATAAGCTTATTTTTGCGCTGAAGGATACAACTAAAGAAACGATAGAATGACGATTGCAAATATTGACTGGCTGATTATTGCCCTGTATTTTGTTGTAAGTATCACCATAGGAATAATTATGTCCCGCAAAGCCGGTCGCAGCACCGGTGATTTTTTTCTCTCCGGACGAAATCTGCCCTGGTATATTGCCGGAACCAGCATGGTTGCAACCACATTTGCCGCTGATACGCCCCTTGCAGTTACTGAATTGGTTTCCCAAAATGGAATTGCCGGAAACTGGCTGTGGTGGAATCTGCTGCTGGGTGGAATGCTTACCGTTTTCTTTTTTGCCAGATTCTGGCGCCGGGCCGGAATTATGACAGATTGTGAATTTGTTGATATCAGATATTCAGGGCCTCCTGCAAGATTTTTGAGGGGATTCAGGGCCGTTTACATCGGTATATTTATGAATGTGATTGTGATCGCATGGGTAAATCTTGCCATGCTGAAAATTCTGCAGGTGATGTTTCCTGATTTTACCATCAACGGGCAAAGCAGTTTTATGATGCTGGGAAATGAAATGCCCATGCAAATGGTACTGGTTGGCGGAATGCTGGCCTTTGTTGCTCTGTATTCTGCCTTGTCCGGCTTATGGGGTGTTTCTTTAACGGATACTTTTCAGTTTGTGGTGGCTATGGCCGGTACCATTGCACTTGCTGTAGTGGCTTTGAATGCTCCCGGTATCGGTGGAATTGAAGGCCTGAAAGAAAAATTGCCGGAATGGGTATTTGAATATACCCCAAAAGTGGGTGGAGAACCGGCAACATCAACGACAGGGGGTGTTTTGCAGATGACAGTGGTAGCTTTTGTTGCATATCTGGGTGTCCAGTGGTGGGCAAGCTGGTATCCGGGCTCTGAACCAGGCGGTGGAGGCTATGTTGCTCAACGGATGATGTCCGCCAAAAATGAAAAACATTCTCTGCTGGCTACATTATGGTTTCAGATAGCACATTTTGCTCTCCGGCCATGGCCATGGATTATTGTGGCACTGGTAGCCCTGGTGCTTTACCCTGATGCCCCCGATAAAGGAGCTACCTTTATCATGGTAATGAGAGATTATCTGCCTGCAGGCCTGCTCGGTTTGCTGATGGCTGCTTTCCTTGCCGCCTTTATGTCCACCGTGGCTTCTCAGACAGTCTGGGGAACATCCTACATCGTGAATGACCTGTTCAGACCTTTTCTGAAAAAAGGTGGCAGTGAAAAGTACTACGTGAAAGTAAGCCGATGGACTACCGTATTGCTGATGGGACTGAGTTTTGTTGTTACCGGTTTCTTTGATCAGATTTCTGATGCCTGGAAGTTTATTATCGCCTGCTCAGGTGGTATTGGCCTGGTGCTGATTTTAAGATGGTTCTGGTGGCGTATCAACGCCTGGAGCGAAATTTCCGCCATGCTGGCACCCTATGCTGTGTTGCCGGTTCTTATATACGGGTATGATATGGATGTGTATCACAAGGATTTCGGCCTGACTCTTATTATCATAGTTTCCATATCCACAGTAGTGTGGCTGACTGTAACATTCCTTACCCGCCCGACAGAGCAGGAAAAATTGCACGCATTTTACCGAAAAGTCCATCCCGGAGGATGGGGATGGAAAACAGTGCAAAAGCAAATGCCGGAAGTTACCCCTGATGGTGGCTATATTTATCTGTTTGCCAACTGGATTATGGGTTGTATCATGGTTATGAGTTTTCTCTTTGCCATAGGAGATTTGATATTTGCAAATTACCTGAAAGCCATTGTGGAACTTGTCATTGTCGTTGCTTCTATTGTCGGAATCTTGCTAAGCATGAAAGCTTATGGCTGGAAAAATATTATCAAATAACAGAAATTGAAACAAGGTATATGAAAAAGAATGTTGTTTTTGCTCTGCTGATTATTCTTGCTTTGAAATCTTTTGCACAAATACAGTTGCCGGAATGGGTAGACAGTCTGGATGTAACACCCTACGGCTATGTGAAACTCGATGCCTTTTATGACAGCCGTGAAACCGTGAACGGCAGGGAAGGGCATTTTTTGTTGTGGCCTGCACCCCCGGAATACGACCTCTACGGAAATGATCTGGCCGATAAGCCCTCTTTTAATATGCTTGCGGTTCAGACCAACATGGGATTGTCAGTGCAGGGGCCCGAAATATTCAATGCGACAACATCCGCCCTGATTGAAGGTGATTACTTTGGACAAAGAAACGACAATGTCAATCTTTTGAGACTGCGACATGCATATTTTACCATGCAGTGGGAAAAAACCGGTCTGCTTGTTGGTCAGTTCTGGAATCCGGTATTCAACCTTGAGGCATTTCCATGGACAGTTTCTTTTACTACCGGAACCCCGGTGTTGCCATTTTCACGAAATCCGCAAATCAGATTAACGCAAGAGCTTGGTGACTTCACCCTCATGGCTGTTGTGCTTTCTCAGCGTGATTACCCCTCATACGGCCCCGATCCGGATAATCCGGAAGCCAGTATTCCTTCTTCTCAGTTTATCAAAAACAGTGGTATGCCGGAATTCCATGCCAAAGCGGGATGGAAAAAGCAAAGCGGGCAGTGGACCTTAAAATCAGGAATTGGTGGTGGATACAAACGCATCATGCCTCGCACTGTTAGTGATGTGAACGCAAAAACCGATGTTACTGTGCCAGGCCATTCTCTGACAGCTTATGTCAGTGCTGGTAAACCGGGTTTTAGATTTGCCGGAGGGGCTGTGTATGGTAACAATGCTACCGATGTTATGACACCAGGGGGCTTTGCTGTTAGCGGTATTACCGACACAGCCAATAATTTTGTAGAGTACACAACCCTTGCAAGTGGTTCCCTGTGGGCTGACATCAGCGGAAATACCGGCAATCTGCATCTTGGCATTTTTGGCGGATACCTGAAACACCTGGGGGCAGAAAAGGAAATTGTGGGCAATACCTGGGGACTGGCCAATAATATGGCATACCTGTACAGAATAGCACCAAGAGTCTGGTATCAAAAGAAAGCCTTCCGGGTTTCATTTGAAATAGAGCACACGGCAGCCGCTTTTGGTGAACCTGATGAAACAGGACAGGTGCAAAATCCTGATGAAGTCTCCAATACCAGATTTTTACTGGGACTCTATTACTTTTTTAATCAAAAGAAATGATGCAGATTGCATGCCTGACTACAATCTGACTTTCGGATTGATCTGCAGATTAATAACCTACTTCGCAATAAGTTTTGATGGCTTTTAGAAAATATTCCTGCCAGCCGTAGGTGATGTTTTCGTATGCATCATCAGGAATATTTGTGTGTGACAACTCTACGTAAACACTGTTTTTCTGTGGATGCAAAAGAATGGTAGCTACGGAATGAACATCTTCTCCCTCAAAATACCATTGCTCAACAAGCTTTGTCATGGGCTCGGCTTCAAGTACTTTACCGGTAATATCACCTTCCCACAAACTAAATTCAGCACCGGCTTCGGCTTTGAAAACAGCAGGGTATCCTGTCCATAGCTCTATGGCATTGGGATTTGTAAATGCCATCCATACATCTTCGGGTTCAGCTTTGATTTTTATTCTGGTTTTGAAGTCCTTCATTTTTTGGTGTTTTATAATATCCAAAGGTAATATTTTGTACATGCAGTCACAAGTCAATTTTTTTGCTCGGTTTTAATTGGGGCTATTATAATATGTCATGATATTATCCGGATAATAAATCTGTCAGGACAAGAAAGAATTATAAGTGATTTGTTTTGCACTTGTTATGATTTTTTCATTAATTTTACTGATAATTGACAAAAAGAGGATTTGAAATTGATGAAGAAAGTAATTTACTTGATTTTTGTTGGGGTGGTTTTGATGATGTTTATGTCCTGTGATGATGATGGGGACAATTCCGCAGACCTGGACAGTATCTATGAACCTTTTGAGTACACCCAGGACAGAGAAATTGAAAATGCCATTTTGATAGAGGATATTGCTGACTCTGTTACTGCTCCCGTAATGATTTCCTTACTTAACCTGCAGGATGAAGAGCAAAACTGGGTGAGCGTTGAAGCGGAAACTTACTGTGAATCCTATGACATTGCATTTTTGAAACCGAAATACAAACAATTTCCCGATGAAGTGCATGAAAATAAGCTTTATTATCAGGGAAAGGATGAAATGGCTGGTGTTATTGATATTGCTCCCCTGATAAAAGAGTATTCTGAAGGACTTGTTTTTTGGCGGCCTGACAGTATGCCTGTGTTTTTGCCCTATGATTCCACCCGGCCCGTGTTCAATTCTGCCGGAGCAGAGAAATACTATTCTTTTACCTGGAATTCTCCTGAACCCGATAAGGACAGTCTGACGAAAGCAGATTATCGCAGTAAGCTAAAGGAGATGCGCCCGGAAATTATGGAGAAATATCATTTCGGCAGCATCGCAAAAAAACTGAGAGAAAGGCATGTGGATTATTACGCTGACGCCGGTATCGGGAACAATGAACTGGCAGAAGTGTATTTTACACTTGCCTACCTTTTGGAAAAAGATAAAACTGAAATGATAGCATATACTTTGATAGCCTATCCATTTGACTTTTCAATCAATGGGAAAAAACAACAAATTGACAGCCCCGGAGATTTCATCAAACATGCAGATGATATTTTGTCAGATGAATTCAGGAAAGCCTTTGAAAGTGCCAGCCATTTCAGGCTTGTGGGGGTGGATAAACGATTAATGCTGGGGGACAATCGTTTGTTTTTCGGACGTGTTGACAAGGAAGTGAAAATTGTGGAAATCAACAATTAATTATAAAAATCAAAACATGAAAAACCGGATTGTATTTATTGTTTTGCTCATTGGTGCTTCTTTTGTCGCTAAGGCACAAACCGAGTTGAAACTTATCGATGGCGAAATGCTGAAAATAAAAGATTACAGAATTGATACCTCTGCTTCAATGTTTTATTATAAGCTACAACTCCCTTCCGGTAAGCTGAAGGTCAAATATGAAATTCTGGATGATGTGTTTTCAGTTACAGACAGTACCGGTGATGAAACTGTTCTGTACGAGCCTCATGGAGAAGATGATCTCAATGTTGAGCAGATGCGCCACTATATTAGCGGTTATGCTGCCGCTACCAATCAGTACAATCCGCTTTGGTCTATGGCCGGGGGATTTGCTGTGGGTACAGGTGCCATGTTTGTCTCTAAAAACCCGATCTTCAGTCCGTTGATACCGGTTGCCTACGTTGGTAGCATCAGCCTGGTAAAACCGGACAGGAACAGAATAATCTTCGAGAATCCTGATTATGCTGATGATGAGGATTTTTTGTACGGATACCAACGCTCAGCAAGGAATAAAAATATCAAATACGCCATCATTGGTTCCGCAGAAGGGGTGATTGTAGGAGCCCTTCTTGGGATGTTAACCAATTATTACAATTAGGAAAAGAACGGGTTGTTTTTTGCTTCATGTCCTATGCTGCTGGCAGGGCCGTGGCCGGAAATCAACTGGTATTCATCCGGCAGACTGAGTAGTTGTTCCCTGACAGATAAAATAAGCTGATCATAATTGCCACCGGGTAAATCGGTGCGGCCAATGGAGCCGGCAAAGAGTGAGTCACCACAAAAAACGGTCTTTTCATCATGCACAATAAACGCAAGTCCTCCCGGAGAGTGGCCGGGCACATGCCTGATATCCAGATTGATATCGCCTGTCTTTAGCCTGTCCCCGTGGCTGAGGAAATGTTTCAGTTCAGCAGGCTTCTCAATCTCCAGTCCGAAGCCCCTTGCATGTGCTTCTGCTGTTTCCAGGAGAGAAATATCGTCCCGGTGTCCCTGCGGACTGATACCAAATTCCCGCTCCACCCATGCAGAACCTGCAATATGGTCAACATGGCCGTGTGTGAACAACATGGCCTTAAGCTGCAGATCGTTTGACTCAATATAATTCCTGAATTCTTCCTGCTCAAAGCTGTCCATCATGGCCGGGTCGATAACAATGGCATTCCCTGAGCTGTCAGAAACAATACAGGTATTGACCTGAAAAGGATTAAATGTGAACTTTTTTATTAACATACAATTCGGATTTCGTTGATATTTTCGGGGATTTTACGTTTCCATCGCCGATGGCTCCATAACCAGTAGGCAGGCTCTTGCTCCAATACAGACTCAAGTTTTTTCATGTATTTGCAGGTCAGCATGCCGGTTTTCTCCGCAGCCGGATCAAAGGAGATTTCTTCTAAATAGATTTCATATCGGCCGCGCTGGCGCTTCCGGACATCCACAAATATCAGTGGTAAATCCAGCTTCCGGGCATAAGCTTCCGGACCGTGAATGCAGGGAGTGTCCTGATTCAGAAATTTCAGCCAGTGGCATTTTTTCATATTGCTGGGTGTCTGGTCAGCCGCCATGATGAAACCCAGGGCCCTAGCACCACCTTTTTTGAAAGCCTCTTTTGTCTCCTGCACAGGAACCAGCTGCATGCCGGTGCGTGTTCTTTTTTTGATGCCGTATTTTTCAGAATATTTGTTTTTTAATGGCAGGTAAAGCGAGATGGACTGATGCTTCAGTAAAGGATTGAAACATTGCATGCCCCATTCCCAATTTCCGTAGTGAGATGCCAGAAATATCACGTTCTGATTTTTTTCTGCATACTTATCGGCTATTTCAGGATTAAGTATTCTGTAGCGTTTGCAAAGTTTTTTCGGTGAGCAGGTCATCCCTTTGGCCGTTTCAAAAAACACATCTGTCAGATGACGATAAAACCTTTTCTGTATTGCGGAGATTTCTTTTGAGGATTTTTCCGGATAGCTTTTTTCCAGATTCATTCTGCTGATTTTCCTCCGGTAGCGAAAAACGGAATACAAAAAAAATGCGGCAATGTCTGATTTACGGTACATCAGCCAAAATGGCGTGATGGCCTGCAGGTTGACAAAAAGCCTGAAAAGTGAAAATTCCAGCCAGTGTTTCATATCATGTTATCTGTGTAACAAAGTTAGGAAAACAAGCCGGATTTCATACTGCCCTTAGCGAAATCTTTCATTGACTGAATATTTTATCGGGATAGCGTACCTGATGCCCACCTGAAGACTATGAGCAAACATTTTGGGTTTTATTCCTCCGTATAGCCTTTCATAAACATACATTTGGCTGATATCCAGGATATACTTGTAATCCGCGTATACTGCCAGGGTGGGTTTGAAGTAATATTCCACGCCGCCGCCAAACTGTAATCCAAAACTGAAGTTTCTGAAATCATCTTTTATATCATGCATATAGAGTGTGTCTGCCGGATTTGCTGTCTCCGGAAGCGAGTCGGTATCGGCGTACTTTTTGGCAGATAATAAAATATTCAAGCGCATCCCGACATCTGCATACACATTGAATCTTTGCCCGAAATTGTAACGTGCAGTCAGTGGTATGGCCAGATAGTTGAGTTGATATTTTGCCCGTGTGCTGCCGATGTTCTCCAGGCTATTGTTGTAAATAAGTATATTATCATCAATGCTGAATTGGCGGCTGTTAAAATTCAGGCCTGCGCTAAAGCCAAATTCCTGCCATTGTGTAAAATATGCATCCAGACCATAGCCATACCCGAATCCCGGTGAAAAATCATCTCCGTATAAATGGTTCTTGAGTTGGGTGTAAAGAATATCGGCATGTCCTGAAATAAACAAACTGCTATCGCTTCTGCGTTCCCAGGCTTTTGCTGTGATTGATATCAGGGAAAACAGCAGGACAGGGAATAATATTTTATTGAACCTCGCTTTCAATACTTCCATCTTTAAAACGTGTTTTGATTATCCGACCTTTATTTACTTGTTTGGCTGAAGTCAGAGGTTTTCCGTCCAGGCTGGTAAGGGTAAAGCCTTTTTCAAGCAGCCTGTGTGGGTCGTTGGCTTTCAGTTTGTCTTCAATTCGCTCCAGTTTGTGCTTTTCACGAAGAAAATTTTGCTTAATACCCTGCATCAGCCTGTTTTCAAGTTTGTCAGTTGCTTTTTGTTTGTTCTGTATATGATGTCTGTTGGCTACTGATAATTTGTACACCAGTTGACTGATTGATTGCTGTCTGGACTGAATCATATTGAAACCTGCCCTTTGCAGGCGATGGCCGTAAAAGTCAAGCTGCTGGTTTTGCCGTGATAGGTGTGTTTTGATTCCCGGTATAAGTGCCTTTGAAATGCTGCTAAGTTCTTCCGATTTGTTTCGCAGATATTGCCTGACGCCTGTCAACAGGTTATCAAGATCATTGTCAAGTTCCTCTTCAAATCCCCTGTTATGACTGATGATGGCTTCTGCAACGGCTGTTGGTGTCTTAATATGGCTGTGTGCCACCATATCAGTAACCGATGCATCCCGCTCATGTCCTATGCCTGAAAATACCGGGATGGGAAACTGGGCCACATGGGATGCTATATTGTAGTTGTCAAACCAGGAGAGGTCTGTCCTGGCACCGCCACCGCGGATAATTACCACAAGATCAAAAGCTGTGTCCGCATTGAATATCTGTTCCAGTGCGGTAATGACAGAGCCCTCAGTATCTTCTCCCTGCATAGCTGCTCTGAAAAGCTGCAA
Source organism: Bacteroidota bacterium (assembly GCA_051747965.1). Classification (GTDB taxonomy): domain Bacteria; phylum Bacteroidota; class Bacteroidia; order Bacteroidales; family ML635J-15; genus JAQIBY01. The sequence goes on along the minus strand of JBNJGS010000038.1, from coordinate 6,268 downwards.
CCTGAATGCATAATGGTATTTGTTGGTTTCCATTTGAGCAATAAAATCACCAAAACCTGCTGCTGTATCGGAAGAAATGATGGCAATCCTGTAAAAAACAGGAGGGAGTTCCAGGGTCTTATTCATATGCATTATGCCGGCTTCTTCCAGCTTTGCAATGATTTCTTTCCTGCGTTGTTCAACATCCCCCAGTGTGTAGGTTGGGTCTATATCAAATATCTGCAAACTCAGACCATATTGCTCATGGTAGTCTACCCTGACTTTTACCAGTATTTTAAGCCCAGACTTCAGGCTTTCACGGGTTTGACTTTCAAAATAGGCGCTCAGCATCCTGTATCGCATAGCCCAGATGATTCCCCGGGCTTTTGCCAGAATTTTGTCACTGTGTTTGTCTTTTTGTACCAGGCTCAGGTAACAATGGCCTTTGTAATTTACATTAAAATCACTGATTTCAGCCACAATCCAGTAATGGGAATCAAGGCCCGTTTCCAGTTGCCACTTGATATGCTTTTGTAAATCCAGTAAACTCAGTCTTTCTTCAGACATAAAAATCAGTTTTTTATGAATTTCTGACTGTAAATGTTGTTTTCTGTATGCAGTTGCAGCACATACATCCCGCGTGTCAGGCCTGATATGCCGGGTACTTTGATCTGGTTATACGAGCTTCTTTTTACTGCTGTAAATGTATCAATAAGTTTGCGGCCCTGTGTTGTGAATACCTGAATATGAACATTTTGTGTATCAACCGAGTAGAAGTCAATATTCAATTGATTGCCGGCGGGATTGGGGAAAAGTCTGACAAGGTTTTCCTGCGTGAAATCATCATACGGAATTTTTTTCAGAATCAGATTTGCTTCACCAAAGTCAGGAATTCCGTATCCAAGGGTATCTGTAGGGTTATTGAAGTGACTGGCTGATAATTTTATCGCCTGGATGATTTCCATATTTGTCATTTCAGGATTTGCCTGCCAGAGGCATGCCGCCATGCCGGCGATAATGGGAGAGGAGTATGATGTTCCACTGCCATAACTGATGTTGTTGTCGTATCCCTGATAGTATGTGTCCTGGCCCTGAGCAACCACATCGGGTTTAACCCGTCCGTCTGCTGAATAACCCCGGGAACTCAGGTAGGCATAATTTCCGGCACTGTCAACAGCTCCGATCGTGAGCACTGAATCAGCATCTGCAGGTACACCGATAAAAGGATCAGGATTGTTCCCGCTATTCCCTGCACTTATGCTCACCACAATGCCTTTTTGACCTGCCATACTTGCCGCAATGGATATGGGTGCAGTTTGTCCGTCGGTATCCGTGTTGTCATAAGTCCATTGCTGGAGATCAAATTCTTTATATCCCAATGATACATTGATGATATCGGCCCCCAGGCTGTCTGCATATTCTGCTCCTGCAGCCCAGTTGTATTCCTCGATTCTTTGTTCACTGTCAGCATCCTCGGTCCTGATAAGGAGGAAATCAGCTTCGGGTGCTGCACCCACCAGTTGACCGTCAACCTGCCCGGCGAGTATGCTCATGACAGATTTGCCATGTGAACTGTGGCTGTAAACCTGATCATTCATATCTACATAATCACGGGTTGCCAGGATGCGGTTTTCACTGAAAATATTGTCAAAACCACTCAGTTCCGGCATGTTGTAAAAGCCGGCATCCAGTACTGCAATCATGATGCCCCCACCACGAAATCCCTGATTATGGAGAATGTGGCCATTGACCATGCTTATCTGGTTTTCAGAAAAACCATAATCATAATAATTGTCTTCTTTGCCTTTTTTATCTTTGGTGTAGATGGCCATACGGATAAATTCTGTTTCCCGGATGAAGCTGATATTTGTAATGGTATCCAGTAAATCTTCATCAGAGCTTGTGATAACAGCACCATTGAGCCATTTTGAGCTGTATCTTATGTCCAGCCCCAGATTGCTCAGGCTGTCAAGATATACTGTGCTTACCGGCAGGTCTGTGCTGTCAATGTCAATCCCCTGGCTGGCCCGTCTGGAAAGTGCCCGTTGGCTTAGAAAGTCCTCCGCCTGGCTGATGGAGTAATTGTTATTGTATTTATCGGTAAAGCCTATCCAGTAGGCAGGTGCTTCATCCTGTGAAAATGCCCGGAATGTAAACAGTAAAAAAATAACAGCCAGGTATATTCTATATTTCAAAATTTTCATCATGTTCTCTTTTAACAAATTTCTGCCTGTAAATACTGCCCGTAGTAATTCGTTCATCAACAGGTACACCCGGTTCAATTTCCTGTGAATTGATTCGCGTGATTTCTTTATATATCAAACCTGTATCCCGGGCATATTGTTCAAACAATAAGTCCTTATGGATGAGGGAGGAGTCTGCCTCCTGCGTGACAGTCAGTACAGAATCAAAATATGAATTGTTGATGGTTTCCGGGAGGTCAATGCCTGTGATTTCGTAAGTCCGGGGTTCCAGCGTATTATAGGCGTTGCCATCCCAGGATTTACCCGTGCTTACCGGAAAATATATTTTTACGTATTTTAGATTCTCTTCTGTTAGGAATAATCTCTGGTTGCTGATAGACAAACTCCAGACATCACTCAGGGACCAGTTTTTTGTTGGGTCCTGTCGCTTGTATCTGACAAACATATAGGCTTCCTTCCCCTCGTTATCAGTATATGAGCCTCCAATAAGCTCTTTGAGCTGATAGTGAACTGTGTCATAAACTTCTGAAGGTGCATCAATGTTGATTTCTGTCACTTCATATTGATTGTATTTGCCTGTTTCTATGGGATAATAACCCATGTCCCGCGCTACAAAATAATCCTCATTATCCTCAGAACAGCCGAAGAGCATCATCAATATCAGCAAACCTGCAATTTGTGTTGTTTTCATATTCTTATGTGTCAGTTTGTCAGCCTGCAACAGTACAGTAAACCGATTCAGTAACGAAATTAAGCAAAATTTGCTTAGCAGCACAGGAAACTTATCAATATTTCCGTTTGGAAGTGTTTTTGGTGCAATTGATTTTCTGCAGCTTATCTTCAAATCGCATTTGTTATGAATCATAAAAAAAACCGGTATCAAACCGGTTTTATCGAATGCTTTGAAAATCTTAATCCTGTCTGAACATCGGGTCCCATGGTGGTAGCATGACAGGTTCTTCCTCCAGTATTTTCAGTGTTTTTTTGTCAACATGTTTTTTGTTGATTACCAGCCTGAAAAGATAATTGTCAAACCACGCATCTGTGAAGGTAAGATAGCCGTCTTTGCCATAGGATTTACCCCATGAATTTTCAAATTGCCATTTTACCGGGTTTTCATTTTCATCCACATCCACAGCCATTAACAGCATGGCATGGGATGAACCGCTTTCCCGGGTCTGTATGCGTTCGGCCTTATCCATGCCAAATGATACGCCATAAAGAGATTCAAAGTCGTAGTTGTTTATATCCAGAGTCCCTTCTTCTTTGCGCAGTTGTTTTCCCACATCACAACTCACATACATGCCCTCATTTGCCTTGATGCCTTTGATGGCCAGTAGCTTGAGGTCTTCGTTTGGTAAGTTGATGTATTTCCAGTTCCTGCCGTCCATCACATTGCGGTCATATTCAATCTCATACAATTGATAATACTCGCGTGTGGGATCATTCATCAGCATGACAAAATCCTCAGGACTGTACTCAGGGAAAAGTTTTTTGTAAAAACTTATTGGCGTATATGACCGGGTTTCCCCGATTTCCCCGTCTTTATCAACAAATCGGTAATTGAATTCCCGGGGCGGCTCACCCAGACTAAGAGCAAGAATCCGGTATATATCAGCCAGCATGACTTTTTTTTCTGCCCGGACGGCTTCCTTATCTGTCGAATTTGTTAGTTCCCGTAAGTGCAACCCTTGTTCGCGAAGTTTGCGATTCAATATGCGGCGCATCCATGCAGTGTTGGAAGAGTGGTGGGATTCTGGCATGGCACTTTTTGGAACCAGTCCGTATTTATCAACAAGATTGGCAAAAGAGTTCCATACACCACCATCACCAATGGGATTTTTGAATAACCATTCTACTTTTCTGTCATCCATAGGTTTATCTGCTGTTGCTATGCAGTTTTCAAGGAAAAGATTGGCTTTTTCAAGCTGATCCCAGAAGTACAAATAGTTTTCAGAAAAATGAAAATCGCTAAGATTTTTGTTTTTAATTACCTGTGGACGCAGACTGTTGAGACTGGTAAACATCCAGCACCTGCCTGAGCTTTCCTGGTCAGTAATGCCGGTGACTTCCACTTTGTACTTAAAGTGATGACCGGTTTTCCCGACATTTTCCCGATTTACCGCAACATCCGTGACAGCATTGGCGGAAAGAGCATTCATTATGGCTTTGTTGTGAGCATCATTGCTGTCAAAGCTTTCTCTGAGGTGCTGCAAGTCATTTTCACTGAGGCCTTTCTGTGCAAACACAGCGAATCCTGTCAAAATGAGTAATACTCCTGTAATAATTATATTTCTAGTCATAAGTTGTAATTTTGCTTGTAAAGATAAAAAATTGTCGCAGGTATACATGTAGCTCCCCGAAAAGTGGTAAGATCAGCTATGCGGGAAAGCAAAAAAAACCAGGCGCCCCTGTGGGACGCCTGGAAAACCAATTAAACTAACTTAACCATTACAATTATTGCTCTGCAATGTCGAGCCTGCTTGCGGTATAATAACCACAATAGCCCGTCTCATATTGTGTGAAAAGTTTAAAGATTTGTTAAAGCCAAAGATTTTTCTGAGAAGGAAAACAAGGTAATCAAAAACAAAACCAGGCGCCCCTGTGGGACGCCTGGAAAAACCAAATTAAACTAACTTAACCATTACAATTATTGCTCTGCCTTTGAGCTTGTTTGCATAAATAAAACGACATGATTTGATAAATGTTGCATGCTGAAATTTTAAAGATTTGTTAAAAAAATCCGGGACTGAAGTAAAGCCTGCATGTCAATTTGTTGCGATGTCTGAAAAATTTCTGACAATGCTTGGCAGGCAAATTTTTGTCATCAGAAAAAGCCGATGATGAATTCCGCTGACCTTTTTTTTCAGAAAAGGAAAAATCCGGCCAGGATATACTTTCATCACTTGCATTTTTTATTTAATTAGAGGAGGGAGAGGTGTTAAACAAAACCAGGCGCCCCTGTGGGACGCCTGGAAAAAACCAATTAAACTAACTTAACCATTACAACTATTGCTCTGCCTTTGAGCTTGTTTGCATAAATAAAACGACATGATTTGATAAATGTTGCATGCTGAAATTTTAAAGATTTGTTAAAAAAATCCGGGACTGAAGTAAAGCCTGCATGTCAATTTGTTGCGATATCTGAGAAAATTCAGACAATGCTTGTTATGGAATTTTTTGTTAACGAATAAAGCCGGTGATGAATCCGGTGACCTTTCTTTCAGAAAACGGATAGTCCGGCCATGATAAATTTCCCCACTTGCAATCTTTTTCATTTCATAAAAGCATGTCAGGGCTATAGCCCCATTGATTTTTCGCCTCAAAACCCCGGCATAAATGCCGGACTTATCAGTTTTGGATGAATATACATCTGAGTAATGATCTCTATTCCTGGTATTAACCACGACCTCAGCTCGGGGTGATAAGGATAGGAAAGATGAAATGGGCTTTAGCCCTGACAGTATTACCCACAAAATTTGCAGTAGAACCAATAAAAGAAAGGAGAGGTATTAAACAAAACCAGGCGCCCCTGTGGGACGCCTGGAAAAACCAATTAAAACTAACTTAACCATTACAACTATTGCTTGCACTAGGCGTGTAAGCATAATTATAACGCCATTGCGATTACAAAAGTGCTAAAAAATCTATTCTTAACCAAGAATGAAATCTTAAATAAATGTTAATGTATTTGGTTTGATTAATATTTGGAATCTGATAAAAAATTTGTTATATTGAAAGTGTGATTTTGAAGATTCCGGTGTGTTTAGATAAGCTGGACAAAGCTGAGATTACACTGATTACAAACCCTAAGCCTGATAATATATGATCATTAGTTTTAATCAATTGCGACGTTTAAAGGATAGCTTGCCCGACGGAAGTATGCACAAAATTGCAAATGAGATGGGTGTCACTGTAGAGACTGTACGGAATTATTTTGGAGGTGTGAATTACCATGAGGGAAAGCTTTTAGGGATTCATATTGAAAAGGGACCCGATGGAGGTATTGTGATGTTAGAAGATCCCTGCATATACAATAAGGCCATGCAGATAAAGAAGGAAACAGAATCTGCCGGAGTATAATC
>JBNJGS010000037.1:0-25835 GCA_051747965.1 Bacteroidota bacterium | reverse complement strand
AATCCCAGAAAACACAGAACACCGTTCACGAGCAGAAGCTCATAAGCAAAAGCGTATCCCCACACGCGGGCAACGATCAGCATGATGAAATAACTCAGCACCGGAGACAAAATGGCAATAATGGGTACAAATTTCATTCTGAGCTGCCGCTTTGTCAATATGCCAAATGCAAACATGCCAAGCAGAGGCCCATAGGTATAGCTGGCCACCGTAAATATGGAATCCACCACGGAGCGGTTTTTTACCAGACCAAAAATCAAAATCACCACCAGCAATAGCAGAGAAACGCCAATGTGCACGCGTGTTCTGAGCCGTTTTAGCTTTTTTTCAGGCAGCTTTTTGCCATCCAGGATGTCAACGGTAAACGAAGTCGTCAGAGAGGTCAGGGCTGAATCTGCAGACGAATAGGCTGAAGCGGTAAGCCCCAGAATAAAAAAGGCAAGCACCACATTTCCCAGTTGCGATTGTGCCAGCAGCGGGTACAAATGATCTCCATCGGCAGGCAGAGCGATGCCATTGCTTTGTGAAAACACAACCAGCAGCACACCCAGACTTAAAAACAAAAGGTTGAAGGGAATAAAAGCCAGCCCGTAGGTCACCATATTGGTTTTGGCTTCTTTCAGATTGCGGCACGACAGGTTTTTTTGCATCATATCCTGATCCAGACCGGTCATCACAATGGTAATCAGCATACCGGACAAAAACTGTTTAAAGAAATGCTGCCGGCTTTGCCAGTCATCGAACACAAACATGCGGGAGTAATCGCTGTCGCGGATAACATCCACCATACCGATAAAGGACAAATCCATCTGCTTTGCTATGATAACAAGGGTAGCCACCACCGCGGTCAGCATCAGGGCCGTTTGCAGGGTATCTGTCCAGATAATGGTTTTGATACCGCCCCTGAAGGTGTACAGCCAGATAAACAAAATGGTAACGATAACGGTCACCCAGAAGGGCACATTCCACGCATCGAACACCACCAGTTGCAGGACTTCAGCAACGATAAACAGGCGAAAGGATGCACCAATTGTCCGGCTGAGCAGAAAAAATGCCGCCCCGGTTTTGTATGCCGACAAACCGAATCGCTTATCAAGGTAACCGTAAATGGATGTCAGGTTCATGCGGTAATACAGTGGCAGCAATACAAAGGCTATCACCAGATACCCCAGGAAATAGCCCATTACCATCTGCATGTAGGTAAAATCCGTATCAAGCACCCAGCCGGGCACCGAGATAAACGTGACCCCCGAGAGGGAAGCGCCCAGCATGCCAAAGGCCACCACAAACCATGGAGATTTTCGGTTACCCAGAAAAAACGCAGCGTTATCCGCTTTGCGTGATGTCAGTTGGGATACAAGCATCAACAGCAAAAAGTACCCCAGTATCATTCCCAATACTGCCAGTGGTGTCATGCGGCGAATATAGGGATAATTTCAAAAAAACGGAGAAGGACAGAGACTGAAATTCAGGAAACGCAGGGGTTTTTGCTGATGTTCTTATGACATGAATTCCCATCGTTGAAACATCAGCAGCCATCTATTTTCCCCAATGTCCAGAAAAAATGATACCCCGACATAGCATGCAAAGCTGAAAGTTTTTGTACCTTGGCTGACGTAAGTATTTACAACATGAATGATTACACCAAAATACTTGTTAAGTACTGGGGTTACAGCAATTTCAGGGATTTGCAGGAAGAGATCATACTGTCTGTTGCAGAAGGAAAGGACACCTTGGGGCTCATGCCTACAGGAGGAGGAAAATCCATCACTTTCCAGGTATATTCTTTGGCCAATGAGGGTGTATGCATTGTTGTAACGCCCCTGATTGCTTTGATGAAAGATCAGGTGTACAACTTAAAGCGCCGTAAAATCAAAGCCACAGCCATTTATTCCGGTATGAGTCGTGATGAAATGGAGATGGCACTGAACAATACTGTCAATGGTGGTTACAAGTTTTTGTACTTATCTCCGGAGCGATTACAAACAGAGGCTTTCAGGGAAAGGCTTAAACAGATGAATGTTAATTTGCTGGCCATTGATGAATCTCACTGTATTTCACAGTGGGGTTATGATTTTCGTCCTTCCTATCTTGAAATTGCCAATATCCGTGAATTATTGCCGCATGTGCCTGTTCTTGCCCTTACAGCAACAGCCACACCGGAGGTAGTTGAAGACATTCAGGAAAAACTGCAATTTAAGGAGAAAAATGTTCTTCAAAAGAGCTTTGAGCGAAAAAATCTTGCTTATGTAGTACGCTATACCGAAAACAAGACAGCGGAGCTACTGAAAATTGTAACACGCATCCCCGGATCTGCGGTGATTTATGTCCGGAGCAGAAATAAGACAAAGCAAATTGCTGATTTCTTAAAAAAACAGGGTATTTCGGCTGACCACTACCATGCAGGTTTGAGCAAGGAAATTCGCGAACAAAAGCAGGAAGCCTGGCAAACAGATAAAATCCGCATCATGGTTTCAACAAATGCTTTTGGAATGGGCATAGACAAATCAGATGTTAGACTGGTAGTGCACATTGATTTACCCGAATCACTGGAGGCTTATTTTCAGGAAGCCGGACGTGGTGGCCGGGATGAGAAAAAAGCCTGGGCTGTTTTGTTATACAATGAAGGCGACATCAGCAATCTGAACAAAAGACTGACAACAAATTTCCCGCCACTTGATAGAATTACACGTGTGTATGAGGCTTTGGGCAACTATTATCAGTTGCCTGTGGGTGCCGGTAAAGACATGGCTTATGATTTTGATATTTTCGATTTTTCAAAGAAATTCAAGCTTGATCCGATGACCATTCATTACAGCCTCAAAATTCTGGCCGGTGAAGGTTATATTGAGGTCACTGAGGAGGTAAATAATCCAAGCCGGATCATGTTTATCATTCACCGCGATAAGTTGTATGAGTTTCAGGTTGCAAATAAAAACCATGATGTTTTTATCAAATTGCTGCTTCGCTCCTACACCGGGTTGTTCACCAACTACACAAACATCAACGAAGACATACTGGCAAAACGGGCGAACACAACACCCAAAATAATTTATGAGTATCTGAAAACTCTTCAGAAGCTAAACATACTGAAATACATACCGAGGAAGAACAAGCCCATGGTGGTTTATACCGAAGAACGTCTGCCTTCCCGTCATTTATCCTTTGACAACAAAGCTTATGCCTTCAGAAAAAAGCGGTTTAAAAAACGTATTGAAGCTGTTACACATTACGCCACGACAACTGCAAAATGTCGCTCTCAGATTTTGCTGGAATACTTCGGGCAAAAAAATCCCCGTCGCTGTGGGCAGTGTGATGTATGTCTGAGGCGCAATGAACTGGGTTTGAGCAAATATGAATTTGACATGATTCTTGACAGCATTAAAGAAAAGATACAGGCAGAACCCCTGCTGCTGAATGAGCTGGTAGAATCAAGCAAGCATAAGAATGAAAAGCTCATCAAAGTTATTGAGTGGCTGTTTGATAATCAAAAAATCCACAGGGACAAAGAAAACCGCCTGGTTTGGGGCAAAAAATAGCCTGCTCCGCCATATCATCTACTCTGGAAAACATCAATCCTGCACCCAGCAAGAACTACGTCTTTTATGCGATACGAATTGCATATTTTTACTGAATGAACAGCACAAATCAATACGTATATTACAATATCCCAGGCAAGCTGTAAAATACGGCATGTAAGGCAATAATAAAAACAGAAAGGCAAGATAATGCCTCTCAATGGAAAACAACATAAAGTAAATGGCCATATACTGGCACTACTGTTAACACTCTGTTTTTCAGTAAGTGGATTAGTCGCATCTGCCCAGGAATCATCAAATTACATTATTGTTGATTTAAGTGATAGTCCGACAGCCATTGATACACTAACAGATATTCTCAGGGATGATGCCAATCCATGTACTGCAGAAGACGGGGATTATTCTCCGGGAACAGATGCCTCCTGTGTTACTTTTAAGGTAATACTTCATCCGCTATCTGCAGGAATATCAGCTCAGGTACTGGATGGTGCCACACCCGGCTCTGAGAGCTGGGGTATCAATTGTAATCAGGCAGGGCCGATCTCCGAAGGATTGTGTCTTAACCCGGGAGAGATTGTACATTATCTGACTTATTGTAAATCAGGAAGCAATCAAAATACCTTCAGGTTTGGTTCACTGCCAAATCCTGATATTTTTTACACCGGCGTTTCTACGGCCATTTGCCCTGATATTATTTACATTGGAGATGGTTTTTCGTCCTATTCTATTGAGTCCACCGCCACAGATTCTGTTTTAAAAGCGGAATATGAGTCATATCTTTCATGCTGGCCGGATTGTGACAGTCTACTGACCACCGAAGTAAACGCTGTTGAGATAATACCCTCTGGCGACTTCCCCGACTCTGTGGAATATGTGATTACCGGTAGTTTGAGTGATTATGATTCCCCCTGTGTGGATGAAATCAACTCTGAGCAGGACTTTACCATAGAACTTTATGAGCCCTTGTCATATGAGACGGCGCCCGAAAGTGGTGTATACTCCTGCTGCGAATACAAGGAGTATCTTGACCTTGAAGTGATGAACGTCAGTGGCGGAGTTCCCTTTGTAAAAGGATCCTCGGAAGAATACATATTCACCTGGTATGATGAATTTGACGGACAAGGCAATGAATTGAAAAGTCATTCAGGCGTGTATTCATATTACAGAATCGATTCACCGGGTGATTATTCGGTACAGATAGAAGATTCCAATACCAATTGCGATCCGGAGATATACAATTTTCCGGTAAAAACGGAAACAGAATTGCCTGTAGAATTGATTTCCTTTGAAGGAAGCTGTAATAACGGAAAGGCAGAACTAAAATGGACAAGTGCGCAGGAATACTTTAATGATTATTATCTGTTGGAAAAATCTGCTGACATGAAAACATTCAATACCGTGGAAAAAATTGAAGGCAAAGGATTTTGTCAAAACATGACCAATTATTCTTATACAGATGACAAGTACAAGCCAACAGAAAAATACTATCGTCTTTCCCAGGTAGATTTCGATGGAAGCTGCGAAGTTCTGAAAAGCATCAGCCTAAATTGTAAAGATGCAGAAAGCACTGAATCATATATCCGGATATCGGAAAATCCTTTCAGTCACCATCTGAAATTTGAACTGATAAACATCTCTGCTGACCGGATTTCTTTCCACATCTATGACAAACACGGCAACGAGCTATATCAGGAAACAAAAGGAAGCAGCACTGACCATCAGCTAAACCTGGGCCATCTGTCTCCCGGCATGTATATTCTTCAGGTACAGACAGATGAGCAAATGCTTGTCAGGAAAATCATCAAGCAGTAAGCGAGCAGGCAAATAAGAAAAAAGCAAAAGAATTCAGCTCAGTTTTTATTCTTCATCCTTATTAACAGGTTTGATCCATTTCCCTTCTTTCAGGACAATTCCACGGCTTTTTTTGCCATCGATGAGCACTTGCAATGGTTTGTCAAACGCTACATGCCTGAGATATTCGTCCTCATATTCCGCTGGCATGCTGTTTAGATAATCCAGGTCATAAAATCCGTCATCAATGTTTGGATTTATGGTGAAGTAGCCAACCTGAAATGATGTAAGATTCTGGAAAAAATGTGTTCCCTGTGATGGATCCACTCTGTAGTTTTTCAAACTGGCTTCTACCATCAGTCCGGCGGCAGAAATCTGTGCCCAGCGTACGGGGATACCCAGCCAGGAATCGCTACTGCCCCAGCGGCCCGGCCCTACAAGTATATACTTTTCATCTTTGGCCTGCAGTTTTTCGTTTAGTTTCCCGATGATTTCTGCCACTTTTGGATTGTTGGCAGGATTAAAACTCTCCGGCCTGACATATATGACGTGTCTTAAATCATCATAAATGCCGTTGCCAAGGGCAGATTCACATTCAATAACGGTATCCTTTTTGTCAATTTTGCTCAGATCTATATTGGTTGTTTCCTGATTATCAACGATGGGCCGGATTTGTAACAGATTGAACACATTGCTGAGAATTTCACCTTTCGCCCCCAGGCAGACGGCAAATTCTATTTCAACTGGGTTGTTCATTTCACGTTGCCCGATACTAAGCACATCGTGGATAATATCTCCCAGGGGTACAAATTTGTGTTTCAATATATTGGCAAAAGTCACCACTTTTTTACCATTTTCCGAATATCCGTCCCGCAATACATTATCGTTATAATCAAAGGTTGAGACGATATGCTTTAGTGTTCCGTCATTTTCCGCTTCTTCAATGGGTGCTTCAATAATGTTTACACCATCGTTGGTATCAGCCTTAAAGCTCTGCTTGTCCATATCCAGGGACATGAATTTTTTTTGTGTTTCGCGCAGTGCCATACCTGTACTGCTGAGCTGTAGTATTTTCTGGGGGCTTTTGGGAGAAAAACGCAGACTCTGCTTTCCATCGACCACATATTGCCCCAGGCCAAATGCCAGATTGACAATACCGTCTTCCGGTTTTTCTTTATCTATGGGATAAAAGTTGATTGACCGGGCAACACCGGATATGCTTGGATAAAACTTGTTGCCGTGCCTCATGCCACAAACTTCCTGCAATACGATACCCATTTTTTCTTCATCAATGACATTTTTTGTAACTGCCATATATGATTTACTATCCTGAAAATAGACAGAGGCGTAAACAGATTTCACAGCCACCTCAAGCATTTCCAGACTTTCATCAATCTGATCATCAGCAGGAATCATATATGTGGAATAGATTCCGGCAAATGGCTGGTAGTGGGAATCTTCAAGCAGACTGGATGAGCGTACGGCAATAGGATTGCGCACAACCTCCAGAAAACGTCGTAAATCTTCACGCAGAACCTCAGGCAAATCAGCCGCAACAAAGTGATGCAGGATTTTCTCATCATTGTTTTCCTCAAGGGCAAAATCCAGCAGTGCATTTTTTTCCATGAACTCATCAAACAATTCCGTAGTCACTACAAGTGTCCGCGGAATGGTAACCAGAATATTCTCATATCTGTCAATGAGCTCATTTCGGCTAATTAGATTGTCGATAAAAGCAAGTCCGCGTGCTTTACCACCCAGGGAGCCATCACCAATCCGGGTAAACATCAGATACTCATCGTAATTTTCACGGTAAAATTTGGCAATGATACCACGTCCTTTATTGTACCGGTACCAGGCAATGGCGTCATAAATATACTGTTTGATATCTTCGGGACTGTCAAAATCACCGGCATCAACAGTTTGCAGGATATCGGCTATGGGGAAAAGGGCACGGGCTTTCAGCCAGCGGGAAAACTGATTCAGTTCAGCGTAGTCAAGAATGGTTCTATCCGGAATTTTAAAAATATTCTCCTGCAAGTCTTTCAGGCTGGAAACCCGGGTAATTTCCTTATGTGTCTCAGGATCAAAAAAGATAAAATCCCCAAATGAAAAGTATCGGGTTACAAAGTCACGCAATTCATGCAAAAGACTTTTTGAATATTTGTGCATGAAATTAACGCCCATTTCTTTTGCACGTCTCAAATTTTCCGCTTTACTGGACTGCAACAATATCGGGGTCAGGACATTCTCCTCCTTTATCATCTCTGCAAGATGAAATCCAGCATCCGGATCGAGTTTTCCATTGCGTAAATAGCGGATATCAGAGATAACACCCAGCAAATTATTTTTGTACTTTTCATACAGATGAACAGCCTGCTCATAGGTGGTTGCCAGTAGAATTTTAGGGCGGCCACGCATTCTCAGCATTTTCTGGTGGTCGTTCAGGCCTTCGGTGGTAAACTGCTTTGCCTGCTGAATCAATACCTTGTAAAGGGTTGGCAAATAGGATGAATAATACCTTACCGAGTCTTCCACCAGAATTACTGTCTGTACACCCACTTCATTCACATCGTATTCCACATTTCGCTTATCTTCAAGCAGTTTGATAATGGCAAGCAAGATAGCCACATCGCCAAGCCAGGAAAACACATGATCAATAACATTGTCGTCAATGTCCTCCAGCTTATTGGACACCTCCCGGGAAAATGGGGTAAGTACAACAATGGGTATGGTGGGATACGATTCCTTGATGATGTATGACAAATCAAAGGGATCCATATCTTCCACACTGAGCATATTGATTACCAGGTTGATTTTTTCCTGTTTCAGCACCACAATGGCCTCCTCAGCAGTAGAAACCTGTACAATTTCCGGAGGATACCTCAGGTTGAGGGAGACATACTCATTGAAAAGCTGCTCGTCAATTCTTCCGTCCTCTTCCAGAATAAATGCATCATAACGGCTGCATACAAGCAATACTTTATAAATTCGCTTGCTCATCAGCTGATTGAAGGCCGTCTCTGTAAAGTGGAATTTTCTGAAATTCTGGTGGAGATATTTTTTCATAATTTATCAAAACAAATGCTTTACAAAAATACAAGCCCGCGGCATAATGCCAAATTTCAAAGTAATTATTTCTTTTTGAACAGATTATTTAAAAAATCACAATAAGCCATCGTTTCGCCAGGCAGAATGATTTCCGCAGAAAAAATACGGTATTTTGAAAATCTGCAAAAAAATAATGCCAATATCAGACAACCTTTTGGCTTTGTCAAACGTCTACTAAATAAGAAGGTAATTATGAAAAACAGAACACTCATCAGCAGAAAAGACCTGAAGTACCACAAATCTTCAAGTTATAAGCACAACATCAAGCTATTGGAAAATGCCTACCAGTCTGTGCTTACTGATGAAATGTATCTCACCAATTCAGGAAATCTGACAGCCAGCAAGGTAGTGCTACTGATGATGCTGGGAATTAAACCCGAACGTTCTGATGTAGAAATACTTGAAAGCTCTCACCCCTATAATCTGAATGTGTATCCCAATGGAATTCTTCAGATTTGTTTTCAGGATATCAGTCTTGCACCCGGTGAATACATACGCATAGCTTACCGGATACGCACGGGAAAAACTGATCTACCCAGGGACAAAATCATAACAAACAATTATCTGTTCTTTTGCTTCTGATTCTTTCTTCACCTGATAGCCTCAACACTAACTTACTGTAGATGTGAAGCTAATATCCTTTCGATTGATTTTTCTTACTTCAGGCATCGCATATCATCCGGGTTTTGATTTTTGTTGATAACATTTAAGCATAGCCAGAGTAGTTTTCTTCAGATAAAAATCCTGATTCTTGCTGTCAGGTCATGATTATTTTGTATATTCCCACAACAAAAATATTACAGAATTATGGATACCAAAGCACGTATTGTTGCATCAATAGGCCCTTCATCAAATGATAAAGAAGTATTGAGGGAGATGATAAAATCAGGTATGCGCGTGGCACGCCTGAATTTTTCACACGGTTCATACCAGGGCAAAACAGAGGTAATCACCATGCTACGGGATTTACAGGATGAATTGAATATCAATCTGACCATCATAGGTGATTTGCAGGGTCCGAAGCTGCGTCTGGGCATGCTTCCCGAATCAGGCATACAGGTAATGAACGGTGACAAGATTACATTCACAACAGATGAAGAGCAGGCTGGTGACAAACGCTTTTTCGTGAATTACCCTGCCTTTGCGAAAGATGTCAATGAGGGGGACATTATTCTTATTGACGATGGTAAACTCAAACTCTGTGCAACGGATTCCAACAATAAGGATGCTGTCACAGCCGAAGTAATTTCAGGTGGTGCATTGTATTCCAGAAAAGGTATCAACCTGCCGGACACTGTGCTTTCTCTGCCCGCCCTCACAGCAAAAGACAAAGAAGACATCACATTTGCCGTGGAAAACAAATTCGACTGGCTTGCACTTTCATTTGTACGCAAAAAAGAAGATATTGAAGAACTGCGCAGCTATCTGGGTGAGCTTTATGGAAAATCACGCATTATCGCTAAAATTGAAAAACCAGAGGCAGTTTTGGATATTTCTGATATCATAAAAGCTTCGGATGGCATTATGGTAGCGCGCGGGGACCTGGGTGTTGAAATAGATTTCAAAAAGGTGCCTGTCATTCAGAAAGCCATAGTAAAAGAATGCATCCGGGAAGCAAAGCCCGTGATCATTGCCACCCAGATGCTTGATTCCATGATCACAAATTTCCGTCCTACACGTGCTGAAGCCAATGATGTTGCCAATGCCGTACTTGATCTGGCTGACGGATTGATGCTGAGCGGAGAAACTGCCATCGGCAAATATCCGGTAGAGAGTGTATCAAGTATGAGCAGCATCATTCAGCACACAGAAGCTGAAGGTGTTAATTATTCTCCCAACCATGCGCCAAAAGAAGGGTACAATGAATTTATTCCTGATTCGGTTTGCTACAATGCCTATAAAATGGCTGAGCAGACTTGTGCCAAAGCCATTATTTTATTTACACACTCAGGCTATACAGCTTTTCGTATTTCAAGTCACAGGCCGGAAGCAAATATGTACGCATTCACATGGAACAAGAAACTACTAAAACGCCTGCCCCTGCTCTGGGGAATGAATGCATACTACATGGCTGATTTTGATGATATTGACAATGCCATAGATTTTAGCATTTCAGTACTAAAAAAGAAAGGGCTTTTGGAAAAAGGTGACAAAGTGATCCATGTTGGAAGCACACCTTTGACATCAAAAGCCAGCACCAATATGATCAAGCTTAGTCAGGTGGAATAAAAAGACATGTTTTGCCGGCTTGCCTGCCGTCAGATTTTTTTGTTTCTTTAAATTTCGAAAATTCTGAACATGAAAAAATTCAAACTTCACTGGCAGATACTTCTGGCTCTTGTACTGGCGGTCCTTTTCGGAATCTATCTAAAAGAATACGTTGCCTATGTGGAATGGATGGGCACAGTTTTTTTGCGTGCCCTGAAAATGATTATTGTTCCGCTTATTCTGAGTTCTGTTGTTTCAGGTGTTGCCAATCTGGGAGGAGCCGAGAATCTGGGACGGCTGAGTTTGAAAACTGTTGGTTATTACCTGATGACAACAACCCTTGCTTTGTTTACCGGTTTACTGTTTGTAAATGTTTTAAAACCAGGCCTTGGTGCTGATTTAAACCTTGCCGCCAGCGTGCAGCTTGATGTAACACCCGACACCCTGGGCAGCACACTCATCAATATCATACCGGACAATCTGTTCAGTGCATTTTCTGACAATTCACAAATGCTTTCGGTGATATTTTTCTCCATTCTATTCGGATTTTTCATTACCAGAGTTTCTAAAAACTACCAGAAGCCTCTGAAGGATTTTTTCAATGCCGTATTTGAAGTGATGATGAAGCTAACCATGTTTATTATCAAATTCACCCCTTTTGGTGTTTTTGGTCTTGTAGCTGCAAAAGTCGCCGAACAGGATAACCTGCTGTCACTGATGCAAAGCATGGGAATGTATATGCTTGCAGTAACCGGCGGATTATTTGTTCACTTTTTCATTACCCTGCCACTCATCGTTCGGTTTTTAGGCAAATCAAACCCTGTCAAACATTTTCGGGCCATGCGCATCCCGATATTGACAGCTTTTTCAACCTCATCGTCCGGGGCAACCCTACCCCTGACTATGGAAGCAGTTGAATACAATGCCGGCGTTCCCAAAAAAATCAGCAGCTTCACACTGCCTCTGGGTGCAACCATAAACATGGACGGTACTGCTTTGTATGAGTGTGTAGCAGCCATTTTCATCGCCCAGGCATATGGCATGGACCTGAGCATCATTCAACAATTGCTTGTGGTGGTTACCGGACTGCTGGCATCCATTGGAGCAGCCGCTGTACCAATGGCCGGTCTGGTAATGATCAGCATTATTTTATCTGTAGTGGGCCTGCCTCTTGAAGGTATAGGGCTGATTCTTGCTGTGGACAGAATACTGGATATGTTCAGAACAGCCACCAATGTGTGGAGTGACAGTTGTGGAGCGGTCGTCATTGCCAAATCAGAAAAGGAAAAAATCAATTACTGAGCCGATTATTTTTGATTTCTGGGCGTGCTTTAATTATCACACAACTAAACCAACAGGCTTACCCAATCCATCAAAAATCACATTCACTGCAAGCAGTAAAATTCATCAAAAACCAACTTTCCGGGACTCCTATTTAGCTGTCTGATGCGGCATTCTAAGCAGGTCGTTGAGTTCTTTTACTGGATTAAAAGTAATCAGCGGCACTTCCACAAAGATGGTATTCCATTTGCTCATACCTCCATTCCACAAGCCGGGTTGTTCATAAGATTTGATTTTTTCACCTTCATGTGTTTTCTCAATAACCAGGCCGGATTCTTCATCACGGTAGTTGAGCAGATTGAACTTATTGCCTTTATAATCCTTTGTACCACATGCAATATCGACGGGATTAAAATGGGTTGAGTTTTCAAAAGCCTCATTAACTGCCTGATCCTCCAGGTTAATCTGGTTTTTTTCCACAATCTGCAGGCTGTGTTTTCCATCTTTTTCTTTGACCCAGAATGGTCCTCCACCTGGTTCACTGGTATTTTGTACCATACCACAAACCCTGATTGGCCGGTTAAGACGCAGTTTCAATTCTGCAATGGCTTTGTCTTTATCGGTGGCTTTGCATTTATAAAAAAGCCTTTTTTCCACGAAATCCAGAATATCCTCCCACTCCTCGTCTGCAGGTGCAGGCAGTTGCTCAAGCCTCTCCAGAATCTCAAATATCTGCTGCTGATAAACATACAAAACACCTCCCAGGAATTTCTTGTACCTGACGGTTTCATGTTTGATGGTATCGGGTGCTACATTATCAACGTTTTTTATGAAGATAATATCACTGTCAATGGTGTTGAGATTGTGTATCAAAGCACCGTGTCCACCGGGACGCAATACCGGCTTTTTGTCTTCATCACGCAACAATTCCCCTTTCTCATTCAGGGCTATGCTGTTGGTGCTTTCAGATTGCTCTGAAAACTGCAGGTTAAAATCCACATCGTCATTTTTCAGGAAATGCTTCAGAGCGTAATTGAATCTTTTTTCGAAAAGATTCTGATGTTTTCCCTGTATGGTAAAATGCAGATTTACCTCATTGTTTTTTGATTTACAATAAATTTTACCTTCAACCAAATGTTCTTCAAAAGCAGTACGTGCATGTCCGGGATATTTATGGAAAAGGACAAGGGCTTTGGGAATATTTCTGTAATTCAAACCCCGCTTGCTGAGGATCATACGAGCCACTTTATTATACTCATTTTTTCGCAGGATACGCTCAAGGCTTTGACCGCGGCGAAAAAAGCGTTTGAACAGTTCAGGATAAAATGCGAATTTTTCCAGATTTTCAAAGGTATTCTTCAGGCTGTAAAAGTCTTTTTCCGCACTCACCTCAAGGAATTCATCCATATTACCTTTGTAATTGTCTCTCAGGTAAACCAGCCTTTTAAACATGCGTGTAGCAGCACCTGAAGCAGGGACAAATTTCGTTACATTCAGTGATGGCTGAACAGCCTCATATTCTTTCACATAGGCATCAATTTCCGTTTTACTGGCTACCAAAATCCCATCTCCATTGGTAGCGGGACGCTGAACATCCAGATATTTTTTTCCTGATGAAATTTCATCAATTTGGTCTTCAATTCTTTGAGGATCAATCTCTTTTTCTTTCAGGAAAGTGATATCTTTTTTTGTCAACATACAACTGATATTTTGGTTTCAGGGAACGAATTTAATCATTTTTTCAGCTTACAAGCAAATATCCCAACAATTATTGCCGGACAATAGTCAAGCTGTGGCCATGGTGAAGCCCGAGAGGTGTGTGTTACAGCATGGGTTCTATAGCTTTACGCAATTTCAGCGGACAAGGAAGCGGTTTCATGCTTTTGGCATCCACAGAAGCCAGGACAATATCGGCTTTATTTAACAAGCCTTTTTTGTTGTGATACACGGACTGTTCAAAGCGGAATCGAACAGCAGGCATTTCAATCACCCGGGTTTTGATGATGATATCATCCTTGTATTCGGCGGGTTTGATGTATTTCATGTTGACAGAAACAGCAGGCAAAAGTATGCCGGAATCCCTGATTTCTTCTTCTGTTACATTCAGGGCGCGAAAATACGCATCCCTGCCCATTTCATAAAATCTCAGATAATTGGCATAATACACAATGCCCATGGCATCAGTATCAGCGTACAAAACCCGGTATTTCGCATCAATTGTTTTCATAATACCCTCTTTAGTGCGTGATAAATTTTCAGACTTATCCAGGCATCTGTGGCAGCATACATGATCTGTGGCTCTGTCAGTCTTTTGGCTTCCCAGTTGGAAAGTCGCTGTGATTTTGAAAGCCGCATATGAAAAAGCATGGCAGTGAGTTTGCGCAGGCTTTTTATTTCAAGACCGGCAGCTTCGGACATATCCTGTATGTCTACAAATCCACCGGCAGTAAAATTATACAAATGCTGGAGGGCCTTTATATCATCATGTACTGCAGCCCCGGCTTTAATGATGTTTTCTGATGCAAGCAAACTGACAAGATCATCAGATAACTCCCGTTGATTCATACGAAAAAGAAACGCCCTGTCCCCGGTAGCAAGCTGGAGTAAAGCTACATCATTGTTATTGGGTCTGCCTTTTTTGAAATTGGGTTTGGTTTCGGTATCAAAACCAATGGCAGATGCAGCGGAAAGACATTCAACGGCTTCCTGCTCCTCTTCATCAGTACAAACCACCAGCACTTCGCCTGAAAAGCTGATTTTTGGCAAGTCCTTTATTTTATCTTTATCTATTGGTTCTATTATGCTCATGTCTTTCAGTTTGAATTCCGGCTGAAATCATCACTTATAATCAGACGGTGAATATGTTCCGTAAGAACAAGGACTTTAATGCCCCAGTATTCATCAAAATTATACTTCACTTCCCATGTTGCATCATTTCTGATGGCATCATCTCCATCGCGAAAACGGGAAACAAAATTGCCGATATCCTGGTATATATCAGCAAACAATTCAGACAATTCAACATGCAGATAGTCTTCAGTACTCATCAATATATTGTCTTCAAGATGAATTGTGGCATCCCATTCGCCCAGTTTTTCATTCAGACTAAGCTTTACATATTCGTAATGTTCAGGCGTTACATACTGTTCCAGCTCTCCCTCGAGTTCATTTTCCAGCTTTGGGAGCATGCTGGCTTTCAAATATACTAAGGGGAGCATCTGCCGGGATTGCAGCACAAAGTCGCGGGCATTCATCCCTGATGCCGATTCCAGAAGATCTACCAGTTCTTTACTTACTGCAACGAATTCCATAATTTGTTGCTGTTGCGTATTTTCCATTTCCATAGTGATGAAAACTTTTTTACAAAGTTGAAAAAAAAGCCTGTATTCACAAGTTATGGCTGTCAATTTATACAGATAGCAGATTTGCTCCAAATGAAATGCCTTTACATATCCGGAATGATGGTATCACTCATTGCTTTTGCCCTGCATTGTATTGTGCTATCCCGTGATAAATGTATTCTGCTGTCAGGGGGGTTGAGGCGAAAAACACATAGGGCTTTAACCCTGATATGCTTTTGCAGTAGAACCAATGTATTTTTACCGGTATAAAAACAATTCACATGAAATCAAAAGGTATCTTTCTATGTCTTCTTTCTTTCACTTCTTTCACTGCAGGAAGTTTTGTCCGGATGCATCAAGTCTGCCGGGAACATAAATCAGATGGCTTATCAGAATACAGGAATCCCAGCACATACGGACGGCCACAGATGAAAGATACCGAATCATCAGACAAGAACACAGATGTGGCAGGACTGGAGGCAGGGATAAACATTTTGGGCTGCACAAGCACTGCAGGAGAACATTTCTGTCCCGGATTTGTTAAACAATAAAATAAACTAAAAACAACCAAAATGGAAAAATATGTAATCTTTACACTCATTGCCGGACTCATTTTTCTTGCCAGCATTATCACCGGAGCCGTTTTGCGCAAAAGGGAACATCCCTATCCTCCACTGATCATCACTTTTCATAAGTTAATTTCATTGGCAGCCCTGGTTTTTGCAGGACTGGCCATAGCAGAATTCCTGCCACTTTCCAAACCGAAAATAACTGGGATTGCTCTCTTATCTTTTTCAGGAATTTTCATCCTGTTGTCATTGATTTCCGGTGCGTTATTAACCCGCAAAACAGAATCAGACAACAAAACTCTGCGCTTACACAGAGTAAGTTCAGCAGTTACCATAATCTTCATATTTCTGAGCATCATTTGGTTTTCCTGACAGGCAGGAACGAAAAAGCATCTCATATTGGCTTCAGGCCTGCATCTTGGCTTCATGCATAAGACCATGTTTTCAAATTCCGTAATGATTCAGGTCAAATCTTTCCTTTACAGGTTTTTTTATATAATTTCGCGCGCTTATGATGCGATTTTTCATGGAATATATGCCCTACTACAGGCGATTGCTGAAACTTGCGGCACCTCTGATCGTCACTCAGGCAGGACAAATGCTTGTACAACTGGCAGATAATGCCATGGTCGGGCATTACGGAACCATTGAGCTGGCAGCATCATCATTTGCCAACAGTATCTTTTTGCTGATTATGGTATTTGGGGCAGGCATCAGTGTGGGAATAACGCCATTATTGGGACAGGCATACGGCAAAGATCGTCTTGTCAGGGCAGCTTCAGTGATAAAAAACTCACTTTTTCTGTCTGCCATTGTTATTACTGCAATTTTCATTCTTGCCTGGCTTCTGAGTTATGCCATGAACAATATGGGACAGGAAGCTGCAGTGGAAACCGCCGCCATACCCTATTACCGTTTGCTGAGTTTTTCCCTTGTACCCATGCTGATTTTCATGGTTTTCAAGCAAATCGGGGAAGGTCTGGGCAACACAATGTACGCCATGCTGGCCACCCTGGCTTCCAACATCATCAACATTGGTCTGAATTATCTTCTGATATTTGGTAAAGCCGGTTTTCCGGAACTGGGTTTATTGGGTGCAGGATATGCCAGCCTACTATCACGGATAATCATGGCTGTCTTGCTAATCCCACTGTTGCTGAGTTCAAAAAAATACGCCGGTGTTTTTGCTTTGATACCTCGCGTACCCTTTGCCAAAGGCAGAATGCTGAAGATTTTTTACACAGGTCTTCCCATCGCTTTGCAAATGCTGATAGAAATATCTCTTTTTGCGGCAGGTACAATCATGATGGGCTGGATTGGCGATGTCCCGCTGGCTGCTCATCAGATTGCCAACGGTATGATTGGATTCACCTTTATGATAGCCAGTGGAATTGCAATGGCAACCACCATTCGTATCAGCTGGCAATGGGGCAATGGTAATTTTCGTGAAATGCAGCAGGCAGGTAAGGCATCACAACAAATGGTACTGGCGTTCATGGGTTTATGTGCAGTTCTTTTTATCACCCTGGCTCCTGCCCTGGCACGGCTTTTCTCCAATGATCCAGATGTGTGGGAGGCAGCCATTCCCCTGCTGATCATTGCCGGTTTGTTCCAGATAGTTGACGGCCTGCAGGTTGTCTCACTGGGAATTCTCCGGGGCATAGCAGATGTTAAAAAGCCTTTCTGGATGGCTGCATTCTCCTACCTTGTATTTGGTTTGCCGGTAAGTTATCTTGCCGCATTTGTACTTGATCTAGGGGCTGAAGGTATCTGGCTGGGTTTCATCACCTCTTTGAGTATTGCAGCCCTGCTGTTTGGGTTAAGAATCCGCAAAATGTGGCAAAAGTCCGAATTCAGAGCATAAAAAACGGCCGTCCGCAGACAGCCGTTTTTATCAATGATGTAAATAGTTTTATTTCAACTTTCTGACCACATCTATCACTGTTCCATCCACCCATTTAATGGCTGCAACAATATCATCAGTCACCTCGGGTTTCCTGGGCGTGCCACATATTTTGTCGGCTTCTTCTTTCAGCTCTTCTATGGTTTTCAAAGGAAGGTCTGAATTTTTGAGTTTATCAATCAGATCCTGGCGACGAGGATTGATGGCAATACCCCGCTCGGTAATCACAACATCAATAAGTTCACCAGGGCCGGTAACAGTTGTCACTTCATCCACAATAACGGGAATTCTGTCGCGGAAAAGCGGTACAGGCATGATCACGGTTTTTGAATGCAGGCAATTCTGCCAACCGCCAATTCCATGTAAGAGATAGCCATCAGAATGGGTCACAACATTGCCGTTAAAATTCACATCAATTTCAGTGGCTCCCAGTATCATAATATCAACCATACTGTTGAGGTTGCCTTTGCTGTGATAGTTATAAGCATTGAATACCGGATATTGATAATGCCGCTCATTCTGTGAAATTGAACGTACAGCATCCAGATCAAATGCCTGAGCATCAAGAATGGTATCGAGGGTGCCTTCTTCAAGCATTTTCACCATATATTTGGTTGTTCCTCCAAAGCCTACATTGGCCTTCATTTCTCTGGCAAGCATTTTTTTATGCAGAAAATCGGTTATAGCCAATGATGTGCCGCCGGCACCTGACTGAATATTGGCCCCTTCATGCAGAATTTCTGTTTCTTCGCAAAATCGGGCGGTCAGTTCTGCAATCAAAAGACGGTCAGGAGATTTGGTGATTTTTGTTGTTCCGGAGATGATTTTTTCGGGTATTCCGATTTTATCAACCTGAACAACATAGTCCACGTAATTTCCTTCAATTTCCATGGGTAGATTGGGGAATTTCACCAGATTATCTGTAATAATAATAACTTTATCAGCATAAAGATAATCGGTTTTTGCATAGCCAAGCACACCGCAGGCAGAGGGGCCTTTGTCGCCGCTGGCATTTCCAAACAAATCGGATGAGGGGGCAGCCAGAACTGCAATATCTATTTTCACTTCACCGTCCTGAACAGCCTGAACTCGTCCGCCATGACTACGGAGAACAGCAGTACCCTTCATTTTTCCATTGGTAACAGCCCTGCCCAGTGGTCCGTTCATGCTACCTTCAATCCTGTTGATGGTACCATCTTCGATATACTCAACCAGTGGCTCATTGCACGGGAAAGATGCTGAAGGAAACCAGACAAGGTCCTTCACTCCTTTACGTTTGGCAACATGAAACACTTCATTGTTCACAAGGTCACCGTTTCTCAGGTGATGATGCGTAGAAATGGTCATCCCGTCTTTAAGTCCACATTTTTCGAGTGCTTCCTCAAGGGAGTCCACAAGTTTGTTGCCATCATCAGGAAAATCGATGCATGTAGGTATTGGAGGACCATATTTGTTACCCTGCGGGCGGTGTTTGCCAACGCCTTTAAAAGGGACTTGTTTCTGACCGTTAATTTCTTCGGGGACGAGACGTCCCACAGCGTTTTTTATCATTTTAGCTGACATAGTCTTTCCTCCAGTCTTTTGAAATAAGGTTAAATTTTATGGCCAGATCGATGGTTTTGCCGGCCCTTTTTACCACAGGCGGGTCAATCATTTTACTTCCCAGGGCGACTACACCCAGGCCTCGTTCTTCTGCTTCTTCTGCAGCATTGACAATTTTACAGGCTTTATCAATTTCTTCCTCTGCAGGTTTAAAACAACTTTGTATAACAGGAATCTGTCGTGGGTGAATACAACCCATACCCTCAAAGCCCATCATTTTAGAATTCCTTACATTCATCATGAGGCCTTCAGTATCTTCCACATCTGAGAAGACAGAATCAATGGGTTGTATGCCTGCAGCTTTGGCTGCATTGACAAGTCGATAACGTGCCCATTCGGATTCTTTTCCTGTAGAAGTTCTCTGAACCCCGATATCTGCAGTATAATCCTCCAGTCCGATGGCAATTGCCACCACGGAATCACATGCTGAAGCCAGTTCATAAGCGTTTTCCACGCCCATTGCTGATTCAATAATCGGCATAATAAACACCGGATTTTCAGGATTCAGGGCCTGGATTTCAGTTTCAAGTTGTTGCAGATAATCTGCCGATTCTACTTTGGGTGCCAGAATGAGGTTAACATTATGCGGGATAACATATTTCAGGTCTTCAATACCCATCTGACCCTGATTGATACGTACCATGCGCTCAGCGCCGTAAAAACTCAATGCCCTGAGAGTATTTCTCACCATAAAGCGTGCCTCTGCTTTCCTGGCCGGTGCGACAGAATCTTCCAAATCAAGGATAATGCCATCCGGGGAATGTAATCCTGCATTCAGCATCATGCTGGGTTTATTACCTGGCAGATACAGCCTTGTAAAGCGGAACCTGTCCTTCCTGGTGGCATATTTGTTTTCCGGTATCATTTCCGGCAAATATTCCTTATCTGTTTCAACCAACTGTTTTACTGCTGCTTCTACACGTGCTGCAATGATATAATCCAATGCTCCGGAATCCACCACATCAACCCGTGCATGTCTGATGCCGTAAAATTCCAGAATTTCCGTGATTTTGGTCTGAATTTTCTCCTCAAAAAGGGCTTTCACTTTGCTTTTCAGCTGAAGGGAAATTCCTCCGGAATCCAGTAATTCCAATTCAATCCGGCAATCGGAGCGCACCTTCGGGCCTTCATTACCGGCTATGGCTATTTTTTTTGTCATAGAGATGTTGCATTGATTCCTTACAAAGATAATAAAAGGAAGTTCCAAATCACAGAAAAATTATCATGTCCTCTGACATGTGGGTCAATCTGTTTGCAGCCGGTCAGAGGCGATAAGCAACAGGAAAGTTTGTCTGGACAAAGTACCGTCAGGTTCTGTGCTCTAAAATTTGTCGATACTGTGGGTAGAATACTGAATTGTAAGCATTAGCGGACATCTGAGATTATTCCGTCTCGATTTCTCCGGCATCATAAAGCTCTTTAAACCGTTTCAGTAGCTTTAGCCAGGTACCGGTTTCCACATCAATGCCCCAGCTTCCGGGGAATATTTTCTCCATTCGAATGACTGTCAGGAAAGCTTTACGCAGAAAGTTTATATCTGTATTTCGCATTTCACATGGCCGGCTGAGGGTTTTATTCAGTTCTTTCATCCAATTTGAGAATGCTTCGCATCGTTGTTGTTCGTCAGCTCCCTCTACGGTAATATTATCAACAAGTTGCTCATAATCTTCCACCATATTGGACTCAAAGAGTTGCTGAATAAACTGATAAAACCAGGGTGTATATTCAAAATTATGGTCAGCATCATAGCGAATATAATCCTCTTCCTTCATGCTTTTGAAAAAGTCAAGATACCCTAAGAGTTTCTCAGGTTCTTTTATTTTGGGGCTGTTGTTATGTGCTGTGCTGTTTTCCACGTATCTTATCAGTATTTATGATGTAAACAAAACACAATCAAAAAAGTTTGTTACAATGTTTTTATTATTCGGGTATAAAGTTTTGAAAACCGGAAGTATAATATATGTTATAATCATCTTCCGTATCTCCGGTAATAAACATAGCTTCTGTTTGGGGAAGCTTTTCTGCAGTTTCAAGAGCCGGTTCAGTATCCATAAGCATAAATGCCGTTGCCCAGGCGTCGGCCAACATGCATTGCGGATGCAGGACGCTTGCAGAAATAATTTCAGTACTTTCGGGATAGCCTGTCACCGGATTAATTGAATGTCCGTAGCGTTTTCCCTTATGTTCCTTATATTTCCGGTAGTTTCCTGATGTGGCAATGGAAAGATGATCGAGCTCAATGGCAGTTTGCATTTCCCTTTTACTGAGTGTACTGTCAACGATTGGTTTGTCTATGCCCACTAGCCACTTTTTGCCTTTTGGTGATATACCCTGGGCACGGACTTCTCCCCCAATCTCTACAAGGAAATTGTCAAGATTTTTACGGATCAGGTAGTTTGCAAGATAATCGACCGACATCCCCTGCGCGATAGCATTGCCGATAATTTCCACACGCTCGTCTTCTTTGATTATTTTCTTCTCAACAAGTTTCACCTTATCCATGCCCACAAACATCATGATGCTGTCAATTTCTGCAGAATCGGGCAGATGTCCGGTTTTATAGCCAAAGCCCCAGACATTGGCCAGGGGAGCAACAGTGATATCAAAGCGCATACCGGAGGCTTCCCACACTGTCTCCGCAGCAAGAAACATTGCACGAAAAAGAGAATCGGTAAGCAGATTTTCATTTCTGTTTATCCTGGAAATAACACTTGTTGAATCATAATTATTCAGGCTTTGGTTAAAATGTGAAAGCAGGGAGTCTATATCTTTGGCATAATCCTGCTCTGCTTCATAAATCACCGAAAACCATGTTCCCTGAGTCTGCCCCTGATATTTATAATATTCAGTTTCAGGATTTTCCTGACAAGAAAACAGGCCTGCCATAGAAAAGAAAGCAAGCCCGTATAAAAAAGCTTTAAAGAATAGTTTATTCATCATATTATCCAAAATCATCAAAATCAATCATTTCATCCGGTACACCGAGCTCATCCAGCATTTTAAATACTGCATCGTTCATCAATGGAGGTCCGCAAAGATAGTATTCAATTTCTTCCGGTTCATCAAGTTTACTCAGATATTCATTTTCCACAACGGAATGAATAAAACCTGTATAGCCATCCCAATTGTCTTCAGGCTGTGGATCAGACAAGGCAATGTGGAAAGAAAAGTTTGGAAATTGTTTTTCCAGTTCCCGGAATTCCTTTTCGTAAAATATCTCACGTTTGGATCGCGCACCATACCAGTAAGAAATTTTTCTGTCGGATTTTTCTGTTTTGAGCAGATGGAAGATATGTGAACGCAGCGGGGCCATTCCGGCACCACCTCCGATATATACCATTTCATTGTCTGTCTCCTTGATATGGAACTCTCCGTATGGGCCGGAAACATCGACCTTATCGCCGGGTTTACGAGAAAAAATAAAGGAAGAGCAAACGCCGGGGTTCACATTTTTAAATTTGTTCTTTTTGGGATCCCAGGGCGGTGTGGCAATCCTGATATTCAGTTTTATGATATTTCCTTCTGCCGGATGATTTGCCATGGAATAAGCTCTGTATGTTGGTTCGGGGTTCCGCATTTTCAAATCCCAGAGATTGAGTTTATCCCAGTCTTCCCTGAATTTATCTTCCACCTGAATATCCTTAAAATCAACCTCAGTTTTGGGAACATCAATTTGAATATATCCACCGGGTTTAAAATTGAGAGACTCTCCCTCTGGCAATTTCACAACAAACTCCTTGATAAAAGTTGCCACATTTTTATTGGATACAACTTCACACTCCCACTTTTTAATATCCAGCACTTCAGGCGGCACGCCAATTTTCAGATCATTTCTGACTTTCACCTGACATCCAAGCCGCCAGTCATTTTGTTGTTCTTTTCTACTGAAGAAGCCTGTTTCGGTAGGCAATATTTCACCGGCACCCTCAAACACCTGGCAGCTACATGTACCACAAGTACCTTGTCCACCGCAGGCGGAAGGCAGATAAATTCCGTTCTCAGACAAGGTATCAAGCAGGGTAGATCCCGGCCTCACAGTAATATCTTTGTCCTCATTTATATTGATGGTTACCTCACCCTGAGGGGTAAGCTTTTTCTTTGCATAAAGCAGAACGGAAACAAGAAGCAAAATCAATAGCAAAAAGACTGCTATTCCTGCTATCACAATCACTGTCTGACTTGTTAATAATATCATAGTTTCAGATTGTTTTCAGATTACAATTCAATTCCCATAAAACCCATAAACGCAATGCCCATGAGGCCGGTAATAATAAATGTAATGCCAAGACCTTTTAGTGGTTCGGGGACATTGGAATACTTGATTTTTTCGCGTATGGCAGCAATACCAACGATGGCCAGGAACCAGCCAACACCTGACCCCAATCCGTATGATGTTGCTTCTGCGATGGTGTTGTAATCCCGTTCTGCCATAAACAGGGATCCTCCCAGGATGGCACAGTTCACAGCTATCAGAGGGAGGAAAATCCCCAGATTGGCATACAGGGTTGGGGAGAATTTTTCCACGATCATCTCCACCAACTGTACCATAGAGGCAATTACAGCAATGAACAGAATAAAGCGCAAAAAGCCCAGGTTTACATCAGCAAGCTCGGGGTTAATCCAGGCCAGAGCACCATCTTTGAGGAAATAGTTTTCAATCAGATAATTAAACGGGACGGTAATACCGAGTACAAAGATAACGGCAAATCCAAGTCCCACAGAGGTTTTAACAGTTTTGGAAACTGCAAGATAAGAACACATGCCCAGGAAATAGGCAAAAATCATGTTCTCAACAAAAATCGATTTGACGAATATATTAATTAAATTTTCCATGGCGTTTAGTTTTCTTCGATGAGTTCACGGTTTCTGTAACGTTGTACCCAGATAATGATTCCCACGATAATCAGGGCCATCGGCGGCAGGATAAACAATCCGTTGTTTTCATACCCGATATTGAACAAACCCTGTGGGATGACCGGATAATTCCATACGGTTCCGCTGCCAAAGAGCTCGCGCAGGAAACCTACGATCACAAGGATGGCACCATAACCAGCAGCATTACCAAGACCATCAAGCAAAGACGGCCAGGGTTTATTGGCCAGGGCAAATGCTTCAAGACGTCCCATAATAATACAGTTGGTAATGATGAGTCCGACAAATACAGACAATTGCTTACTGACATCATACATATATGCTTTAAGCACCTGGTCGACAACGATTACCAGGGAGGCAATCACAACCAGTTGTACGATGATCCGGATACGTGAAGGGATTGTTTTTCTAAGCAGGGAAACAATCAGGTTGCTGAATCCCATCACAAAAACCACACTGATTGCCATCACAACTGAAGGCTCGAGCTTGACAGTAATGGCAAGTGCAGAACAAATACCGAGTACCTGCACTGTAATGGGATTATTCTTATTCATGGGCTCTTTGAGAAGCCGCATATTTTTGCGTGAAAATAAAGGTTCTTTCATCTCACTCATATCTTATTCCTCCGAGCTTTTTATCTGATTAAAATAAGTCATATACGGTTCAATGCATGTTTCGAGCATATCACGGAGCCCATGGCTTGTGATGGTACCTCCGGAAATGGCATCCACGGCTCTTTCAGCATCTTCCGGTACGCCACCTTTTACCACATCTACAGAGACAAAATCACCATTGTCATCCAGAATTTTCTTACCGTTGAACTGAGATTCAAATTCTTCCGTATTGATTTCTGCCCCCAAACCGGGGGTTTCGGCCTGATGCGCAAAACTTGCGCCGTAAACGGTGTTATAGTCATCATCAAGAGCGATATATCCCCAGATCGGCCCCCACAATCCTTTACCCCTCAGGGGGATAACAATTTTTTCTTCTCCATCATCGGTTTCACCAATATACATGGGTAAATTTCTTTTTTCCACGGGTTTATCAAGTTCTTTTTTCAGCTCAACTTCAAAGGCATCCAGATCCTCAAGGATTTCTCCTTCGGAATTGACTACACGACTGGTTTTAATGCGATTATCATAGATGTCAGCAGCATTCTCCACGGTACTTTTAATATGCATAGCCGCCAGGATATCCTGTTTTTTTTGCACCTCTTCATTAAATTCCTGTCGGGGACGGAGATTGGTGGCCAACAAAGAAAGGCCGGCAGCAACAATCACAACCATCGCAACAGCATATAAAAAAATGTATGTATTACTGTTTTTGTCCATAATTAGGAAGTTTTAAGTCTTTTCTTGCGTTTTTTCACATTGGCCTGCACCACGTAATGGTCAATCAGTGGAGCAAACACATTCATCAGCAGTATGGCCAGCATAGTACCTTCCGGATAGGCCGGGTTCACTACCCGGATAAGAATAGCCAGCAGACCGATGAGAAATCCGTAAATATATTTTCCCCGGGTTGTCTGCGAGGCTGAAACGGGATCAGTGGCCATGAAGACCATCCCGAAAAGGAAAGATCCCAGCAGGAGATGTTCCCAGAAAGGGATTTCCATGAA
>JBNJGS010000036.1:0-26849 GCA_051747965.1 Bacteroidota bacterium | reverse complement strand
CATAAAAAATCAGGGTCCTGGTAAGCTTGTCCGGCCGCATGGACGGAAGTCCAAGAGGGGGAGCAACAGAAAACCCGGTATCTAATGCCGGCTTTTTTGTTTTTTTTTATTCCATTCTCTCAAAGGGAAAAAGCCCACCCCGGCTACCCTACACGTCCTTCTCAAACTTATATACACGCTCTGCTGTTAAGCCGGAACTGATGACTGTCATGGGCAAACCGGCACCAGGTACCGTGGAACCACCAACATAAAAAGTGTTTTTGAATTTCTCATCATAATTCTTTGGCCTGAGGGCGCCAATCTGCATCATTTTGTGTGACAAACCCAGTCCTGCTCCCTGATACATATTGAATTTATTCTGCCAGTCAACAGGTGTATATGCTTCCCGCACTACAATATTATCCGAGATATCCCGGCCAATGCGTTCAGAGAAATCATCCAGTATACTTTGGATAATTTTGTCTTTGTCCGACCAGTCCTGCTTGAACAGGAGGTTGGGCACGGGGCACACAAAAAAGAGGGCTTCACTTCCTTCCGGTGCACAGTCCGGGTTATGCCGTGACAGCACATTGACATAATAATATGGTTTCTCAAGTGTACCCGGATTTTTCATCACATCTTTGGCATATTCTTCATAATTGTTACCCAAAAAATAATTGTGATGTTCAATCTGAGGCAATTTTGTATTAACACCAATATAGAAGGTCAGATAACCCATTGTCCAGTTCATTCTGTCCAGCTTTTTCGGACGGTATTTTTTGCGATTAAAAACCTGTCCCCTGAAAGCGGCAGCATCTGCATTGATAATAAAGACATCAGCAGACCAGGCTTTCCCGTTCTGATCTGTCAGAGCAGTAAGTCTGTCACCTTCGCTTTGATAACCGGTAATTTCGGTATTGTAATGGAATGTAACATCGTATTCTGATAATTTATCCACCAGACTTTCGACAATGGTGTACATACCACCATTGACATTATAATATCCGGTGTGTGTAAACTCAATGTGAGACAGCAGCGTATATACAGCATTGGTATCAAACGGGGTTCTGCCAAGGAAAAAAGCGATGAGTGAGACAATTTGTCTGGCCTCTTTTGATTCAAAGTGTGCATCCACCTGCTTCCAGAAAGTTTTAATCAGTACGGGCAAGTGTCCGGGATTCACCTGCATTAATGCTTTCACGTATGCCTGAATACTGTCAAAATTTTGTTTGATGACAACATCTACCGTATCATTGTATAGCTGTTCGCATTTTTTCAGGTAGGCTGTGAATTTTTTCTTAAAATCCGGCTCTATGCCTTCAAACTGTTCACTTAGCTTGTCAATGTCCTTGTAGATGGTGAATTTTTTCTTGCTGTCGCGGAAATTTACTGTGTACAGGGGATCCAGCTCAACAAATTCAAAAGGCATCTCAATTCCACAATCTTTAACAAGTGCTTCAAACTCGTAGGGCATGCTGAAAAAACTGGGTCCCACATCAAAAGTAAACCCGTCTTTTTTGAGCTGATTGAGGCGTCCGCCGGGCTGTGAGTTTTGTTCAACAAATGTAACCTGATAACCTTTGGTGGCAAGCCTTAAGCCGGTAGCTAAACCGCCCAGTCCTGTGCCTGTGATGATTGCTTTCTTATTCATATTTTCCTTCGTTTTTTACAATGGGACATAAAGTGTTTTTTACCCAGTCAAAATCCGGTTCAAAGCTGAGGGTTTTTTCGCAATAATGCAGGGCCTTTTCATATTGTTCGGTTTCTATATATGCATTGATGATTGTGGCCAGCAAATTCAGGTAATTCCAGTTGCCGGAAATCATGTTTTCATCTTGTTCCATGATGCGTAATGCATTGAGATAGTGCTGCATCGCAATGGTTTTTGATCCGCCGGCAATGGGCGGTGTGTAATATTCAATATTGCCAAGCTGCACATAGCCAAGCACATTTTTCGTGTCCAGTCTGACAGACTGCTTAGCATGATCCCTACTTTCAGGTCCGATAAAGGGTGCCTTATACCGCGCAAGGGCTATCTCAAAACCGATATAGGCAGCTTTATAAGCATGTACCTGCGGCATCCTGTATTTTTCTTTTTCCAGATGTGCCAGATGGTCTTCTGATTTTTTGATATATTTTTTGGCTTCTTCCTTCCTGCCCTGATCGATACACCAGGCAATATAGCCGTGCTGATAATTCACCAAATCAAGCATTTCTGCTTTGGATTTATCAGATTGTTTTTCCAGGAAATCCATTCTGCTTTTCCAGGATTGCATATCGCCGTTAACGTAAGCCTGATAAATCGCGATATCCGTTTGTGCAAAAGCCGTCACTTGCATGAAGGCAACAAAGATTATGAGTTGACAGATCTTCCTTTCCATATCATTTGTTTTGTTGATTTGATAAGCATTCCATTGATTAGTATCTGTAACAGAAAAACCATATGCACCGGAAACAACACAACAGACAAAATGATATTCTGTTTACTGAGTATGGCATACATAATCAGTACGGCCAGCATCCCGCCAAAATATATGATCAGAATCTCAGGCAAAGCGATAAGAACAGTCACAAAGCCGAGAGAAGAAAACCCCCAGAATATAAACGCCAGCACAGGGATATTTCCGAAAAACATAAAAACGTTCCTGGAGAAACCCTTCAATGCTTCTCTGTAAGAACTGTACATTCTGCATTTTACCCTTGCCTCATTTGTCAAACAAGCCACTTTCAATTGCTTTTCTTTATAATATCCTGCAATGGCAATATCCTCAACCACAGTATTTTTATAGTGCACATGGGGCTGTACATGCCTGTATGTTTCTGCATCAAAGAGCATAAACTGACCGTTGGCTGCTGCATGGGCTTTGTACGGCGATTTTCTCACAAAAATCAGAGGCAGCAGGCTGAGTAAAATATAATTCATGACAGGAACCGTAAGTTTTTCCCCGATTGTTTTTAGCTCTTGTTTTGGAAAGATAGAAAGCAGGTTCAGATTGTGATACTGCATATGTGCTACAGCATCGCGGATAAGGCTGCCTTCAATCCTTACATCTGCATCGAGAAACAAATAGTAATCCCCTGCTGCTCTTTTGGCAAGTTGATAACAAGCATGATTTTTTCCCAGCCATCCTTCAGGAAGACTTGTTGATTGAATCAAACTGACCCGGTCATCCTTCCTGGAAAAGTCCTTTACAATTTGAGCTGTACGGTCTTCGGAATTGTCATCAAAAACAATAATTTCCAGATCAGGCTGCTCAATCCGGTGCAGATCCTCAAGTAGATTGCCAATCTTTTTTTCTTCGTTCCGGGCCGGTATCAATACAGATGCGCGACCGGTATCCATAATGGATTTGCCATGAAGCTTTTGCCTGAAAATCAGATTAAGCATCACATTTGTGAGTTGCATCAACAGAAAGAAACAGGCTATGCAGGCTAAAAAAAGCATCATGATACCTTCTTTTTGTGATTGTCCAGAACCCGGGTATAAAATCTGTTGTATGCAGTTTCCACCGGCACTGTTTGTAAATCGTTTGCTCTGAATGTTTTGATGTGCATAAAAAGGCTGGGTTTTGCATCAGAAAAATAATCAATCAGGTTTGCGGCAAAGACAATTTGGGTATCCGGGGAGCACTGACCAATGATGCGTGATACGCCTTTTTCAAAACTGATATGGTGCTGATGCATGGAGTGAATCCGGCCCTGCGGAAACACAAAAACCATATTTTGCTTATCCTCCAGTAAAGATGATGTATATGCAAGGCTTTCCAGAAGGCTGCGGGATTTTTTCTTAACGGAATACCCACCGGAATACTGAAAATACCAGTTTTTTCTCAATTGATCTTCCAGCATCATAAAATGAAATCTTCGTTTCAGACGGGTTAAATTCAAATGCATCATCCAAAACCCATCCCACCAGCTGATGTGATTCGAAAGTACCAAAACTGCATTACCGTTGTCCGGGAAGTTGCCATGTATGCTTACGGACTTAAATTTCCGTTTCATGAAAAAACGCGTGAGACGTTTAAACATTGGATAAATGACAATATGGTGCTTTGCTTTTATCATGGATATCATAGTAAAATGGCCAGAAAAATGAAGAAAACAAACTGACAAACCAGCAATACAAGAGACAATGGATTTTTGGTGTTAATTCTGAAAACTGTAAATATAAGTGCAAATGCCACTCCGATGCCATACCAGGCCAGATAATTTTTCAGTGGAACAGCAGTGTTTTCCCAGCTCCACATATCCATTTTGGGTGCGACAATCTCCAGAATCAGATCATAAACCAGCATCAGCAAGGGGGCCAGAAAAACGCTGAGCACCTTTTTTATTTTCATGCTGCGAACTACTGACAAACTGGTATAGGTCAGAAATAACCAGTTGACACCGATCATCAGCGGGGTTTCAAACAATTTGATGCCCAGTCCGCTGCCGTACCGGTAGTGTCCGAAGATCAAGCCTGTATTGACCCCAATGGCTTCAATGAAAAATCCCAGGACATATACCAGAGCAAATCCCACAAGTGTTTTTGGTGTAAAGGACTTATGATATACTGCCAGCAAATAGACTGACAACAGCAAAGCCAGTGGGGTAATCCGGATAAAAATATCCCTGGTAAAGGGAATTAAAAAACCCAATACACCAACGATATAAAAGATGATGATAAACTTCCTGACTTCACCAAGCGGCAATTTGCTTTTGGGATATAGCTCCATACTTTGTATGCTGTTCTTATTTGTTATGTTCAACCCAAATCAGTTCTGAAGTATCAAAGCCCAGGTCCTCAGCTTTGTTCACATAGCTTTTCCGGATATCTTCCGGCATGGTTTTTTCTCTGGAGAGAATCCACAAGTATTCCCTGCTGTCTCCGGCAACCAGTGCATACTTGTAATCAGGATCGATGGCAATGACATTGTAGCCGGCATAGAAGGGTCCGAAAAACGACACTTTTAGCATGGCAATGGTATCACTGCGTACAAATCCGGCTTTCCCAACGGCCTCTTCCCAGGTGCCTTCTTCATAATCATAGCCCCTGTTAATCACCTTAATTTTTCCGTCATCCCGCACGGAATAGTTTGCACTTGTATTATTCAATCCCTCCTCATATTTAAAATCAAAACGAGCAATTTCATACCATTTGCCGAGGTATTTTTCCTTGTCAAAGGGTGATACCGCTGTTACACCTTCGGGAATTGTTGAACAGGAAAGCAGCGCAAAAAGGATTATGGCAAATATTGGGTAAAAAAATAATTTTTTATGTTTCATGTTTTCTGTTTTTGGGGTTTGTTATCTTTTCATGATTTGATATTCCCTGAGGACGCGCTCAATGATTTTTTTAAACCAAACAGTATAAGCCTCCGGATGTTTTCGGACATCTTCCAAAAGATTATCCCCATCCATATATGCATAATCACAAACTTCGGCAGGATCCGGCTTTGGAATTTCATCCGAAAAACCCACAAAGACATGATCAAATTCATGCTCGCTTAATCCGTGGTCAAGCTTTTCTTTATAGATAAAATCAAAAAGTTTTTGCAGATTGGAATTGCCCATTCCCATTTCTTCTTGCAAACGTCTGTCAGCAGCCTCTTTAATATTTTCCAGGGGGCGTGGATGTGTACAGGCAGTGTTTGTCCATAAGCCAGGAGAGTGATATTTTTCCTGTGCCCTTTTTTGTAGGAGTAACTGATTTTCAGAATTAAAAACAAATACTGAAACAGCACGGTGGAGTAAGGCCTTTTTATGGGCCTCCAGCTTTTCCATCACACCGGTTTGCTTATCATGCTGATCAACAAGTACGAGCTTTTCCTGCATTTACATTTGTTTAGATTGATACAATATCCAGACTTTGCTTATGATGAGATATTTTTTAAAATTTGATAAGCGAATTCTTTTCGAAAGCAATTTGTCGGGAGATGTTTGCTTGATCTTTCGAAACAAGCCATGGTAATAATAATAAGCAATGCCCACAGCAAACTTTGATCTGCCAGGCAAATGCCTTATTCCGCTCCGGGCTTCGCTGAAATCTTTTTCAATGGATTGTTCAATCTCTCTTTTGCTTTCTTCGTTCAGATTATCAAATGCGATTTCCGGAAAGTAATTGCGCCCCAGATTGAACATATCATCCCTGAGATCGCGGATAAAATTGACCTTTTGAAAAGCCGATCCAAGCTTTTCTGCCGGCCGCTGCAAATTTTCATACAAAAGATGATCATTGCCACAAAACACTTTCAAACACATGAGGCCTACCACATTGGCCGAGCCATAAATATATTGCTCGATATCCGCGGAATTGTCGTAATTGGATTGATTTATGTCTCTTCGCATACTATCCATAAAGGCACGAATATGCTCTCTGTCAATTCCATATTTTATGACAGTATCAGCAAAAGCGGTAAGCACCGGATTTGTACTGATACCATGCTTGAGAGCAGCATCCATATCTTTATCAAGCTTATCCAGTAAAAATGC
Source organism: Bacteroidota bacterium (assembly GCA_051747965.1). Taxonomy (GTDB): domain Bacteria; phylum Bacteroidota; class Bacteroidia; order Bacteroidales; family ML635J-15; genus JAQIBY01. The sequence goes on along the minus strand of JBNJGS010000036.1, from coordinate 20,396 downwards.
TTTATCGTGATCATGAAAACTGTCCACAATCTCATCCGCCAGACGGACAAATCCGTAAATGGCATAAATTGCCTGTCTCTCATTTTTATGCAAAAACGATACAGCCAGAGAAAATGAGGTGCTGTAACTTTTGGTTATCAGTCCGGAAATCCGATAACTGGTTTTTATGAAAAAATCAAGGTTCATTTGCTTCTTTTGTTTTTCATTTCTCTTCATCTCCTGACTAATGCAAAACCATTGTTATAATTCAGGCACAAAATCACAATGTGACAAAGCACTTTTCACATTATATCAAAGATAATAAGAATTTTGAACCATCCTAATAAAGTATATCTGTTTATCAGACAAATAAAGGAAGACTTCTTGTTCATCATTGATTTCTCACATTTAATAACCAAGATAAACCACTGATTGTCTGACAAAAAACACTCCCGGATATGCATGCAATTGATTTACTATTTCACGCACAGGCTGTAGCACGACGTAACATAAAAGGTGACACCTGGCAATCCTGAAAGGTAAGCAAGCAAAAAGGCCATCCGTTGGTAAACGAACAGCCTTTTGACAGTACTTATTTAATTATTGAGAAAATTAATCCATTATTTCGGATTTTCTCAGTTCAAACTCTTCTTTGTTAAGTTCTTCTTTGGTTATATTACCATCTTTATCCATATTTAATGCCATATATTCAGGCATTGAGTCAATACTGGCCGATGATGGATCAATAAGTGGCGTGCCTTCAACGATATACATTGACTGTCCGTAAAACACAGCAAACCAGGCCTTGCTGGAAACAACACCGTCCATAAGGGCCACACAGCCGGGAGTGGATTCGATTGCCATATCAATGGCTTCTTTCAAATTAACAGTACCTGTCGGAAAACCCAGAATGAGATGTATCTTATCGACACCTTCAACACGTTCATTCCCTTTAACGTAAGCTTTACCACCGGTCAGATCCAGGGCTTTGGTTGAAATAACAGTAAAATCAACAAGACGAGCCGTGCATGATGATAGCAAAAAGATCATTGCAATGATTCCTAAAAGAATTACATTTTTTTTCATAAGATTTGATTTTTTTGTTTAAATTAAGTTTAAATTAAGTTTATCTCTACAAACCTAACACTTTTACGTGAATTACAAAAATATTATGGCAAAAGTTCTCACACCAAAACATTAACCAAGGTCCATATTGTCTTTGCCAGACTATATAAAACAGCTCTATCAAAAATCAAATCATAAAATGAATAAGCTGCTATTTCATTTATGATTACCGGATAAAAACACACGTCGTTTTATTACATTATTTGATCACAGAACATTCAGATTTCGCCTTTTTATAATCTGGCAAAAAACCAACGTTCACCACATTCTAAATACCTGCAATAAATTCTTTTATATATTTGGTATATTTTCCTTATATCTTCAAGTTAATAGGTGTATATTAATATGACCATTAGTGCCAGACAGATTCAGAAATTTCTACATCAGAAATTGCAGATTGTAACAACCATAAAATAATCATCTTATGAAAAAACTATCTTTACTGATTTTGCTTTGTGCCCTTGTGACAGGCATATCTTACGGACAGACGATTCAAAATGAAGTGACTGCCTCCGCCGGTGCACATCTTAGTGCCGGAAATCTTGACATGGAATTAACCATCGGCGAACCGGTAACCGAAACACTGAGCAGTTCCGGTATAATAACCACACAGGGATTTATCCAGCCCGGTCTTATACAAACTCCCATTGAGGATAACAGACTTGAAATCATGCCGGAAGTTTTTCCGAATCCCACATCTGAAAGCCTGATTATTGGCCTTCCTTCGGCCTCAGGTGAAAAATACACCTATCACTTATACAACAGTCTTGGAAAGCTCCTTACAACAGATATACTGATATCCGGGAAGAACAGATTATCTATGCAAAATTTTGCATCCGGCACCTATCTTCTCACGATTGAAAACACAGAATCGGAAAAGCAGAACTTATACAAAATCATAAAATCCAAATAACCTAAAATCTTTGACTATGAAAAAAGCACTACTTCTAAGCGTTATTGCATTAATCTGCGCAGTGACTGCCTTTGCCCAGTCACCACAGGCTGTGAAATACCAGGCTGTTTTACGTGATAACACAGGAAACATTCTCGATCAGGCAAATGTTGAGATGAGAATAAGCATTGAAGCCGGTGGCAGTGTTCTTTATCAGGAGAACCATTCCACCACAACCAATCAATATGGTCTGGTTACCCTTGAGATTGGAACAGGCACTGTTCTCAGCGGTAATTTTTCGACCATTGCATGGCAAGCATCCGATCATTTTATCAGAATAGAGGTGGATAATGGCTCAGGATACACTGATCTGGGAACAACACAATTGCTCAGTGTTCCGTATGCACTTCATGCCAACACATCAGGCAGTGCGGAGACTTATTCAGAAACCGACCCTGTCTATGATGTTTCACCGGCCTCCGGTATTACGGGCACTGATATCACTGACTGGACAAATGCCTATCTGTGGGGGGATCATGCCGCTTCAGGATATCTTACCGATGAAACCCAAATCCTGAGCTATTGCAATGACACTCTATACCTGACAGGAGGCAGCTATGTGGTACTACCACCGGGCTTTGACGGAGACTGGAGCAGCCTTACCGGAACAGCACCGGCTGTGAGTACTTTCTTAAATGATGCGGGTTATATCGACGCAGAATCGGATCCTTCATGGCATGGTACATCAGATACTGCCAGTGTTATTTGGAGATATGGGAAGGTTGGAATTGGCACCTCTCCTTATTACAAACTGCATCTTGAAAATACTCAACAGGATGAAACGAACTTGTTGTTCGCTCGCAGATCATATAATAGTTATGGTCCGGGGAATGCCAATATTTATGCATATCGATATGGAGCGTATGGAATCGATGATGGTGGCAGTAGTTATTCCCCATTCAATACAGATGTCGCCATAAAAGGGTATTCATTTTATGGAAATAAATACACGTTTGGCGTCCACGGTGCAAATTACAATGATTTTAACCGGTGCGGTGGTGTTATTGGCACCAACAGTTCTGCTACCATTTTTGGTTCCTTGGCATACAAAAGCTCATCAAATATTAGCTACGGAGGATATTTTACCAGTTCAACAATAGGTTCCGGAATTGTTGCAAAAGGCTCTTCTGCTGCAGGTGTCGGGTTGGCAAGTTACGGAGATATGCTTGGATCCTGGATGCATGGTGATGTCATCGGACAAATTGTAAGCGGAGAGGTTTTCTCCTCCTATAGTCTTGGCAATACATATACATCAGGAACCCAGGTAGAGCTGGTAAATACAGGCTCCGAAAAAACCGCAGCATTTTCTGTTACAAGCAGAGAAATCAGCGTGTACGATAATGGCTTCGGGAAACTTTCAGGTCAGGAAGTCACTGTACTCTTTGACAAATCCTACAGGAATTTGCTTGCCGATGAACGCCCAGTGGTTACCATCACCCCCATTGGTCGCTCTGAAGACATTTACATCAATTCCATCACTACCGAAGGCTTTGTTGTGGCTGCTGACTATCCGCAGGAAATTGAATTTTCATGGATTGCTGTTGGTAAACGCGTGGACAGTGAACTGGTCAACAATGTGCCTGAAGCCCTGAAATCCAGCAATTTTGACGAAAACATTAAAGATTATATGTTCAATGAAGCAGAAACGACACGGAATGGAAAGGCTTTGTGGTGGACCGGAAACAGCCTGGAGTTTGGCAGCAAATTACCCGAAGAACTGATCCATATTGAGCCAAAAAAGAATCCTGAACAGAGGTAAACTATCAAATATCTCACCGTCCATTATCTGAAACCGGGATTTTGTTTTGGATCGTGTTGTTTGGTTTACCTGCCTTGTCATAGCACGGGCAGGTAAACTTTTTTAATAGCAATTCTGTCCGGGCTTTGCACATATATCAATTGTATCACCGAATTACAGACATGCGATAAACTTCATCACTTCTGTTGGGAATATCAGGGAAATATTTCTACCTTAGTAAGATAAAATTGTCTGTTCAATCTGCCGCTTATACGGTACAATTGTTTTATACTATGCCGATAAAAATACTTTCTACCGCTGATCTTCATCTTGGACGCACTTCCTCATTGCCACATTCCCAACACGGCTTATCCACAAAGACAGGTCTTGATAAACTCGTAAAACTTGCCATAAACCTGCCAGCAGATGTGTTATGTTTTTCCGGTGATATTGTCGATAATTTTAATGATTACTGGGAAGCCAGAGCACCCTTGCAGGAAGCATTTAATAAACTCAGGGAAGCCAAAATATCAGTGTATCTTGTTGCCGGAAATCACGATTTTGATGTACTGGAATCAATGCTGAAAGAAGACAGAAATCAGCATGTGCATATGCTTGGCAAAAATGCAAAGTGGGAAATCATAACACACACAGCCGGGGATATGGAAGTGCAATTTGCCGGCTGGTCTTTCAACAAGCAGCATATCAGGATTGACCCTTTACTGAGTTTTGACAGAAAACTGACAGATCCGGATATTCCTGTCATAGGTTTGCTGCACTGTGAAACTGATATGCCCGAAAGCAAATATGCACCGGTCAACACAGACCTGCTGCTTAATTCAGGAACAGATGCCTGGTTACTTGGACATATCCACAAGCCCATAATTCTCCACGAATCGGCACCTTTTGTGGCATATGCCGGATCACCACAGGCGATGAGTGCAGGGGAAACCGGTGTGCACGGGGCTTTGCTGCTGACTGTTCATAAAGACAAACGCATTGAAACGGAACACATTCCCCTGTCTCCTGTTCGCTATGAAAATCTGCTCATAGAAATAAAAAAAGATACGGATGAAAACAGCTTCCGCGCATTGATAAACGAAGCCATAGCTAAGAGTTCTCCGAATTTAATTGAAACAGGCGGCAATCCGGAATATATGATATATGATCTGCTCATTTCCGGTGAACATCCTCAGCCGGAAAGAGCCGAAATCTGGGCAGCAGAGGCTACAAAAGCCGAGGATATCTTCCTGCATGATTATCCCGACATACAGGTAAGATTACGAAAATTCAAATCCATGATACAGCCGGCTATTGAGAATATGAAAGAACTTGCAAGGGAACCCTCTCCTGCCGGCAAACTGGCCGAAACGCTGCTCGCTCTTGAAGAAGGACGTTCAACAGATTTTCTGGAATCACTAAGAAAAGACTGGCAGGAAAAACAGGCAACTATATTGCACTCCGGCACCTACCAGCCACTGAACAAAACGGCAAACAGACAAGAAGCAGACAAATTCATCATGCAGGAATGTAAACACCTGCTTGCCAGGCTCATGTCACAAAATGAAAGCATGTAAATTATGAAGAAAAAGACAATCCACATCGATCATATTTCCATTGGAAGACTTCCGGGTTTTCGCAAAGGTTTGCCTGAATATCGTGATTTATCCGAAAATATCAACATAATATACGGTCCCAACGCATCAGGCAAAAGCTCTACGGCAGGAATGATTGAGAAGTTGTTATGGCAGAAAAAAGCACCGGGGTGCCGGGCAGAGGCAAAAATACAGCTTGATCATGAACAATGGAGAATAAGCATAGATTCATCCCGTGTAAACAGTGAACGTAACGGGCAGCCTGCTCAGATGGAAGGAATTCCGGCATCAGACACCAGCAAAAGATATATGCTATCCCTGCATGAATTGATTCAGGCTGACGATCAGGATATGGCCCGACAGATTATGCGTGAGGGCATAGGGGGGTATGATCTTGACAAAGCTTCCGGAGATCTGAAATACGATGCAAGTATCAGAAACAAACGGGTAAGTGAATACACAGCCTGGGAAGAAGCCAAAAAAAATTATCAGAAAGTACGACAGGAACAAAAACACCTGGAAAGCGAAGAGGCAAATCTGGATGAGCTTAAAAAAGACAAAGACAGGGCAGAAAAAGCAGCTAAGTTGGCAGAGCTGTATCAGTTGTGGCAAAAATATCTTGAAAAGAAAACAGAACACCTCCGTGCCAAAGAAAAGCTGAATCATTTTCCACAGATCCTGGAAAATCTCACAGGCCATGAATATGAAACCCTTAAAGAGTTGGAGTCAGAAGCTGAAAAACTGGAAAATGAAATCCTTGACACAAAAAAATCCATTGAAAACGCTGTGGAGCATCTCGCCCAACTGGATATTCCTGAAACAGGCATCGGAGACGAAATACTCAATGAACTTGAAGGGCGTAGCGAAGAGCTAAAAGAACTCCGCCACAGGCGCGAGAAAGCCAGTGAAGAAAGCCTGGCAGCCGCAAAAAAAGCAGAAGAATCTTTACATGCTCTCGCCAGGGATATAGATTCCGATAAATGGGCCGGCCTGAACCTAAAACAAACCAATGATTTGCATCAGATTATGCCTGAAGCATACAGACTTACGGGTGAATCCCTGCAGTTGCAAAATCGCATTCACAAAATATCTGAACTGCTCGCAGACAGAAAAAAACCGGATTTTGCCCGTACAGAACTGGCCATCAGTATACTGAGTGACTGGCTGAAAGCCCGGGGAGAGCAAACAGGGATCAGCAAAAAGCGGCTGTGGACAATCGCCATTGCCGGCATAGCCACCACCATCCTGACCTATGCTCTTAGCCTGATATCGGTTCTTGCAGCTCTGGCGCCCCTGATCATCGGTACAGCTCTGATTCTGATTTTGAGTTTTAAACAGCCCAAAACAGAGTCCACAACCGGCAACAAGTACAAACAGGAATATGAGCGGAATGGTATTGAAGGTCCTGAAACATGGACAAGTGAATCAGTAAGTGCACGTCTTACTGAGTTATCCGAAAATCTGCAACTGGCCACAGAAACTCACCATCTTAAAAACGAAAAACAACGGCTGGAAGATAATCTGGATAAGCTAAAACCCCGCCTGGAAAAGATACAGTCTCAGTTTCAGGAAATACAAACAGAACTTGGGGCTGTCCCGGAATTACATTTGAAAGATGAAAACAATTACGCATCCATTGCCTGGTTTGTCAGCAATGCACAAAAATGGCAGGAAGCACAGGAAAATCACCTGGCAGCCCGAGAACTCACCAATCAGCTGGAAAAAAAGACAGAAGAGAATCTTGTCAGGGTAAATGCAATACTTGAAAGCCACGGTCAGGATACAGTTGACGATGACATCAAACTGTCAGCATTGTGTAAAAAAATCCGTGACAATGAATACCAGCGCCGAGAATCTGTGAAGCACATCAAAGAAAAAAATCTTGTCCTTAAGGAAAAGCTGGAACGTAAAGAAAAAAATCTTGACAAGCAGAACAAGCTATACCAAAGGCTCAATATTGAGACAGGCCGCCTTGATGAGGTAAAGCAATTAGGGGAAGAGCTAAGTCAGTATCGTCCGGCCAAAAAGGCTTTTGAAGCTGCCGAATTAATGGGCAGGGAAGCAGAAAAAAATCTGAAAGCCCATTCCCTTTACCAGGAAGAGGCAGAAAACCTGGAGTCATTGTCACCGGATGAGGTAAGTGACAAGATTACAGGATATCAGGAAAAAGCCGGCAGACTTACAGAAATCATTGAAACCATATCGGGAATCAATACCCGCATTGCAAGTGTCAGCAAGGCAAATACAGCAGAAAAAGCCCTGGCAGAAGAAGAAAAAGCAATGTCAGATCTTGAAAGTCTGTATGAAAAAAACCTTGCATCAATAACCGGCCATCTTTTGGTAACTCACCTCAAAGCCGAAACCCGTGAACACAATTACCCGGAAGTATTTAAAAAAGCGAGCCACCGCTTCAGCAAAATCACAGCAGGACAATACCGACTTGATCTGTCAAACGGGGAATCACATGCTTTTATGGCATACGACAACCAAAATGATGAATACCTCAGCCTGGATAAACTCTCTACAGGCACACGCATTCAGTTGATTCTCTCGGTGAGGCTGGCATTTATTGAGTTACAGGAAAATGAACTTTGCTTACCTGTGATGGCAGATGAATTGCTTGCCAACAGCGATGAGGTCAGGGCAAAAGCCATCATAGACGCTCTGATAGAAATTAGCCGTGAGGGTCGGCAGGTATTTTACTTTACAGCCCAACAGGATGAGGTGGCCAAATGGCAAACCCATCTTGAGGTGAGCGGGATTTCGAGTCGCATTATATCCATCCCGGGGAGTCAGGGAAATCAGGAATATCCGCATGTATCCGCATCTCTGCCATTAATTCACCTCACAGACCATGAGCTGTCTCCTCCCGGGCAGGCCAGCCATGCCGAATACGGAAAAATCCTTGGGGTACAGGAATTCAATCCGCTGAGCGATGCAATTTCCGGACTTCATCTGTGGTATGTCATTGAGGATACGGAGTTATTGTATAGCTGTCTGAAGCGCAACATGAGTAGTCTGGGTGCTTTGCTGGGATTTCTGAAAGCAGGAGGAAAAATCGGGAAAGGCCCTGATTTCACCAGGCAACTGGAAGAAAAAAAGAAACTGCTTGAACGTTACCTCACACTATACCGGCATGGAAGATCACTCCCAATTGACAGACAGGTACTTGAATCCTCAGATGCAGTGAGTGAAGGATTTTTAGATGATGTAGCAGACGTGCTTGATGAGGTGAAAGGCAATCCGGAAAAATTGATAAAAATACTTCTCGATGGAGGTGTAAGAAATTTCCGTACAGCAAAAGCAGAGGAACTGGAAAATTATCTGAAACAGAAAAATTTCATCAGCCAGGAAACTCCACTGGAGGAAGAAAAAATCATTGCCGCTCTTCAGGCTGAGCTATCAGGCATGAATCTTGACAGCCAATCCGCAGAGCGGATGTTACATCGCATCTCTGATTCTGCATCAGCATGACCGCAAGCCATTGGTTTCTATCTGGCCTGACAAAACCTGCTATGTCAGGCAAAGAAGCCTTTCATTTTATGAAGAAATCCGTCTTCCTCTCCTTCTTTACCCTGCTTTTTGGGTTTGAGCGCTTCAGATTCCTGTAATTTTTCAATCAGTTTTCGGTCTTCTTTCGGCAGATTTTTTGGCACAAAGATGTTCACTTTTACAAGCAAATCACCTTTGCCGTAACCCTGCACATCAGGAACACCTTTATTTCTCAATCTCAGGACTTTACCAGACTGAGTACCCTGTTCAATTTTCACTTTCACTTTACCATCCAGTGTCGGAATGGTAGCTGTGGTACCGAGCAAGGCATCAGGGATGCTGATGAACAGGTTGTAAAGCAAGTCATTTCCATCCCGCACAAGATCAGGATGTTCTTTTTCCTCAACCACCACCAGTAAGTCGCCGTTGATACCACCGCGGCGGGCAGCATTTCCTTTGCCGGACACACTGAGTTGTACACCTTCGCTCATGCCTGCAGGAATTTTCACTTCAACGATTTCCTCACCACGAACAACACCTTCGCCATTACATGCAGGACAGTGTTCTTTTATTTCTGTTCCAGTACCTCCGCACGTCCGGCATGTTGTCTGCTGTTGCATCTGGCCGAGAATTGTGTTGGTTACACGGGTTTCAACACCGGAGCCATGACAGGTTGAGCATGTTTTGCTGGAGCTTCCGTTCTTTTCCCCGGTCCCGTTACAGGCATCGCATTTAATGTACTTTTTAATCTTCAGTTTTTTGGTAGTTCCGGTAGCAATTTCATTGAGGGTAAGTTTTACTTTCACCCTGATATTTGAGCCCTTATTGACCCGTTGACGCTGGGTTCTTCTCCCTCCGCCGAAGCCACCACCGAAGCCACCGCCGAAGCCCATATCACCAAAGATATCTCCAAACTGACTGAAGATATCTTCAAAACTCATGCCTTCACCGGAGAATCCGCCCTGACCGCCTTTAACGCCATCATGGCCAAACTGATCATATCGCTGCCGTTTTTGCTCGTCCCTGAGTACCTCATATGCTTCCGCAGCCTCTTTGAACTTGCGTTCAGCTTCCGCATCACCGGGGTTTTTATCCGGATGATGCTTCAGGGCCTGCTTACGATAGGCTTTTTTGATTTCATCCTGTGAAGCACTTTTGGAAACACCCAATATTTCGTAATAATCACGTTTTGCCATATTATTCTCCCACAACTACTTTTGAGTACCTGAGTACCTCATCATTAAGTTTATAACCTTTTTGTATGACATCAACCACTTTTCCCTTAAGCTCTTTATTGGGAGCAGGAATCTTTGTCATGGCCTCATGTTCATCTGTATCGAACGTTTTTCCCTCTGCCTCAATTGGGGTAACACCCTTTTGTTTCAGGAAATTTTCAAATTTATTGTGAATAAGCTCCATGCCTTTTTTGACAGCTTCCAGGTCTTCTGCCTCTTCAATAATTTGCATGGCACGTTCCATATCATCAATCACAGGCAACAATCCGGATATAATGTCAGACCCTGCTGTTTTGGTCATGTCCATTTTTTCTTTCAGGGTTCGTTTTCTGAAATTGTCAAATTCTGCAGAAAGCCTGAGGTATTTATCATTCATAAGTTTATACTTCTCATTAAGCTCTTCGATGATTTGATCCTTTTTATCCAGTTCAGCCTCCTGTTTATTTTGCTTTTTGTTTTTGCTTTTTTTCTTCTCCTCTTCTTCTTTTTCCTCTGCTTGTGAAGACATCTCAGCAGCCTCCACATCTTCCTGTTGCTCAGGCTTATCTTTTCTTATTTCTTCCTTTTCGGATTTGTCGCTGTGTTTATCTTTTTTTGCCATTTTGATCACGTATTAAAAGTTTGCCAAAGGTAAACAAAATGCCTGCCAAATCCCGAACAAAGACAAGATGGCAGGCATAAATGCAATTCTGTCAAAAATTATTTCTCTGTTGATTCTTTGATATCTTCTATTTCCTCCTCGATCTGGCTGAGCCGTTTGGAAATTTTGTCAGCTTCCCGGTCGAAGTCTTTGTATTTATCTGACTCTTTCAATCTGTCCAGATGTTTTTCTAATTCCTTTTTCAGACGCTCCATCTCAGTCAACGGGTCCTTGACGACAAATTTTTCCAGTGTTTTACTGAGTTTTTCTCCCCTCAGGTTTTTGGCCAGGATGACACCATTTTCATCCACCAGGAAATTTGCCGGGATACCTCTGACGCCATAGAGTCTCACGTATGGAGACTGCCAGTACTTGAGGTCTGAAACCTGTGGCCAGCTAAGCTCATCTTTTTCAATGGCCTGAAGCCAGGTATCTCTGGATTTATCCAGTGAAACACCGTAAACAGTAAAGCCATCTCCAATGGTAAAGTCTTTATCTTTAAATTCATTGTATGTTTTCACCACCACCGGATTTTCACGCCGGCAGGGGCCACACCATCCTGCCCAGAAATCAATAAGTACCGCTTTTCCTCTTAAACTGCTAAGGGCAATTGTGTCGCCGTCAGGTGAGGGCAACTGTATTTCGGGGGCAATATCGCCAATATCATAACCCGTTTCGGCTTTTTCTGATTGCGCAGGCAAAGTAGTAACAGAGAGCAGCATTGCTGCAATAAATAAAATTTTAATTTTTTCCATAGTACAAAATATTTAGTCAACTCGTGTAATATTGGCTCCCAGGGCTTTGAGTCTGTCATCAATTTTCTCGTAGCCCCTGTCGATCTGCTCAATATTGTGAATTTCTGATCTTCCATCAGCTGACAGGGCTGCAATAAGCAATGCCACACCAGCTCTGATATCAGGTGAACTCATTACGGTTCCCCGGAGTTTAACCTGATTGTTGAGGCCGATCACGGTTGCTCTGTGAGGATCACAAAGGATAATCTGCGCTCCCATATAAATCAGTTTATCCACAAAGAACAACCGGCTTTCAAACATCTTTTGATGGATGAGCACGCTGCCTTTTGCCTGAGTGGCCACCACCAGGAAAACGCTCAACAGGTCGGGTGTGAGTCCGGGCCATACAGCATCAGCAATTGTCATAATAGAACCATCGATGAAGGTTTCTATTTCATAATGATCCTGTGCCGGGATATGAATATCGTCATTGATTCTTTCCAAAGCAATTCCCAGCCTGCCGAAGGTATCAGGAATTATTCCCAGGTCATCATAGGACACATTTTTTATGGTGATATCGGAGCCGGTCATGGCTGCCAGGCCAATAAAACTTCCGATTTCAATCATATCAGGCAGGACACGATGTGTAGCACCGCCAAGGGATTCAACACCCTGGATGTGCAAAAGGTTCGATCCAACCCCGGAAATTTTTGCTCCCATGGCATTCAGCAATTTACACAGTTGTTGAATATACGGCTCACAGGCAGCATTATATATGCTTGTTTTTCCTTCTGCCATTACGGCAGCCATGATGATATTGGCCGTGCCGGTAACAGATGCTTCATCAAGATGCATGTACATACCCCGAAGCTTGTCGGCTTCGAGATAATAATAATTGTTCTTAAAATCGTATTCCAGCTCTGCGCCAAGTTTACGGAATCCCAGGAAATGTGTATCCAAACGGCGACGTCCGATCTTATCGCCTCCTGGCATGGGGATAAATGCTTTATGAAAACGAGCCAGCAAGGGGCCAACCAGCATAATTGAACCACGCAGCAGTCTGCTTCGGTTGGCAAATTCTTCGGTCTCCAGTTTGTTCAGATCAATCCTGGCAGCATTGAACCCACGGGTTTTATCGTCGATCTTTCTGATCTTTACACCGATAAACTCCAGAATATCTATCAGCAGATTCACATCCCGGATATCGGGCAGATTGCTGATGACCACCTCCTCTTCTGAAAGCAGGCACGCACAAACAACCTGTAATGCTTCGTTTTTTGCTCCCTGTGGTGTGATTTCACCAGATAGCCTTGCTCCTCCTTCTACAAGAAAAGTACCCATTAATTTCTATGATTTTTTTTGTAATTGCGCTTTTTCTTGAAGTTGCTTTTGTTTTTGCTTTTGTTGTATGGCTTATTGCTCTTGGGTTTGGGTTGTTTTACATCTGTGAGTTTAATTTCCTCAGGAATGTCCACACCTCCTTTGGAGATTTTTCTTATATCATCGAAGATTGCGTCATCATTGACACTTTCCTTTTTATAGTTGACATAAGACTGTTTCATGTGGTTGGCAAGTTGCTCAATGAGCATCTCCCGTGTTTCTTCATCAAATTCATTGACCTTAGCCAGCATTTCCTGAAGGTTTTTGCCGTAATGTTTGAACCTGAAATTGGGATCAGAATATGGAATTTGCTCCGGAGGTGAATCCAGTTCTTTTCTGTCTGGAAGGGGATACGGCCAGTCAATATCCAGGTCAAAATCTGACATGATGGCAAGATGATCCCACAATTTGTGCTTGAAATCGGGGACATCCCTCAGATGCGGGTTCATATTGCCCATAATATCAATCAATGAATGGGCCATTGTATTTCTGAGATCACGATCATGTATTGTTTTGAGGTAATCTACCATTTTGTGTATGTGTCTGCCATATTCAGGCAGTACTAATGATGGGCGTTGTGTATTATAATCCATGTATTTTTCGTTTTTACAAAGGTAATGCTTTTATTTTTTCCGGCAAAGTTTAGTTTCTGTATTTCGTTTTAGGATAGGATTTTAAGCCGGGCAAATTTAAGCAGCAATTTCTTTTCACCATGCTTATCGAAATCCACGATTGCTTTCTGGTCTGCACCTGCACCCTCTATTGATCTTACAATGCCGCGGCCAAATCTTTCATGGGATACCCTTTGGCCTTCAATAAGCTTTGAAGAATTAGTAGCAGAGCTCGCAGCTGAGTCCTCTGGTTTAAGCTTCTTAAATTTTTTGGGATTTACAGTCAGACCGACATTTTGTGTTTGCCCGGGCTTTGCTTTCTTTTTTTCGCGGGAAGGGTATTTTGTTGATTTGACTTTCGGCGGATAGGAGGCTCTGGCTTGTGAAAGGCCGGGTTCATCATCAAACATGGTATCAAAGGGATCGCTTCCTGTATCCTCCAGGCTGCCTTCCAGTGTCAGAAATCTGGGATCAATATCCTTGATAAACCGGCTTGGCTCATTGATGCTCAGTGATCCGAAGCGATACCGGGAGTTGGCGTGGGTAATGACAAGTTTTTCACGTGCCCTGGTCATTGCCACATAAAACAAGCGTCTTTCTTCTTCCAGGTCATGCCGGCTGAAGGTTGACATTTTTCCGGGAAAAAGATCTTCTTCTGCGCCGGCAATGTACACCACATCAAATTCCAGGCCTTTGGCGGCATGAATTGTCATCAGGTTTACTTTGGGTTCATTATCATCAGGTGCTGTGTCCTGGGTTGTCAGTAATGAAACATTCTCAAGATATTCTGTTAACCTGATAAATGCATTGGGATCATCATGTTTCTGCTGATCGATATAATCCTGAATCCCGCTGAGCAGTTCATCAACATTTTCTATCCTGCTGATACCTTCCGGTGATTTGTCCGCTTTGAGCTCTGCCAGTATCCCGGTGGTTTTGATGATTTTATCTCCCATGCTAAAAGCATCCAGCTCATCAGCATCCTTTTGCAAATCCTGAATCAGGGCAGCAAACTTAGCAATTCGCTGTTTTGTCGGAGCATTCAATGGAATATCACTCTGCTGAATATTCCGGATAACATCCCACATATTCTCCCCTACGGCTTCGGCTTTCTGCTCAATGCGGTCAACACTTGTTTTACCGATTTTCCGGGAAGGATAGTTGATGATTCTCTTAAGAGCTTCATCATCCTTTGGATTGACAATTAAACGAAAATAAGCAATGATATCTTTGATTTCTTTTCTTTGATAAAATGACAGGCCGGCATAAATCATGTAAGGCACATCTTTTTTCCTGAGTGCTTCTTCGAGTTGTCTCGACTGGGCATTTGTTCTGTAGAGTATGGCAAACTCGTCAAATTTTTTCTTTGTTTCTTCCTGTGTTTTTTTGATGTCATCGGTAATATAAAAAGCCTCTTCAGTATCGGTGGCAGCACCAAACACATTAATTAATATGCCTTCCTGGTTTTTTGAAAAGATTTTTTTATCCAGTTTATTCTGATTTTTGGCAATCAGTGAATTTGCAGCCTCTACAATTGATTGTGTGGAGCGGTAATTCTGCTCAAGTTTTACTTCTGTATATTCCAGATAATCTTTTTTGAAATTGAAAATATTTTCAATTTTTGCTCCCCTGAAGGCGTAGATACTCTGAGAATCATCACCGACTACACAGAGGTTTTTCCTGGCCCTTGCCAGATTTTTCAGAATCAGATACTGTGCGTAATTTGTATCCTGATACTCATCCACAAGTATATACCTGAATTTATCCTGGTAAGCAGCCAGAACATCCGGATGTTTTTTAAACAATATATTGGTAAACAAGAGCAAATCATCAAAATCCATGACATTGTTTTTCTTGCAACTTTTGGCATATCGTTCATAGATATTGACAAATTCACCTCGCTGACTTTTACGGTCTTCTGCAATCAAGGCAGTATTTTTTTTGTATGCCTGAAAAGTCATCAGGTTGTTTTTTGCTGAAGAGATTCTGTTTTGAACTTCTTTTGGCGGATACTGCTTAACATCAAGCTTCATATCCGTAATGATTTTCTTTATCAGGTTGCGGCTGTCTGTCTGGTCAAAAATTGTGTACTGTTGGGTGAAACCCAGCCGGGGAGCCTCTTTCCTGAGTATTCTGGCAAAGATAGAATGAAAGGTACCCATCCAGATACTTGCAGCATTGCTTTCTCCCACCATTTCCTGTATACGCTCTTTCATTTCTCTGGCAGCCTTGTTGGTAAATGTCAGTGCCAGTATCTGATAAGGTTTTACTCCCTTATGAATAAGATAAGCTATACGGTAAGTAAGTACGCGTGTTTTTCCGGATCCTGCTCCGGCAATCACCAGCGACGGGCCTTCGGTTGACAAAACCGCTTTTTGCTGAACAGGATTGAGGTCATTTTTAATTTTGTCTTTCATCGGAGCAAAGTTATTTCTTTTCACGGGCTTTTAAAAAAAAATCCGCTTTCTGAAACGCCATTATGCGAGGCACAAGCCCAGCCTACATAAACAGCTATGCATCAGACACAACAGCACTTTCCAATTAATATAGAATTTTACTGGCAACGATTTTCTCATGCTTAGCGTCTGTCTTAATAGAAAAGCATGTAATTTTGTTTTGAGTAAATCGTAAATTAGTTGTATTATTGTAGTAAGGTATTTTTTTTAAAAAACACAAGACATGACAATGAAGAAAAAACTGTTAACACTGGCTCTTGCCACTATGGCAACTGTCTTTCTAACACATCCGCTCAGCGCTCAGGAAGAAATTTCTGAAGGCTTGTTTCTTAAATTTGAAGAAACATCAGATCTGTTTACTGAAAAAGATGACTTGATGATGATTGAGAAATTTTATCTGCACAATTTTCCTGACGGGCAAAGCTCCAAATACTTGCATCTAAGGATCAATGCCATCAAGGATGTTATAAAATTCGGCATTGCCAGCAGCTCTGAGGAAAAAAGCAAGCAGCGCAGATGTTACATCAAATTGCCCAAAGACAATTATCATGATGTTTTCAAACAGGTATTGCAAAATATACCGGTAGATTACATTATGCTCGGTGAAGAAAAACTCACCATTAATGAATTTATTGATAGATTAAAATCCTAATTCTCAGCTTATGTTCAAATTTTACAAAATACCCAAAAGTCTGTTTGCCGCAATTGCCTTGCTCGCTTTTTCACAAGCAGGTATTGCACAGATTACCGCCCCGACTGCTTCTGAACAGTTTTCCACAGACTACAGCTCAGACTATATTAACAGCGGTGAAGAAAATGACAATGTTTACATATTTTGTGCCGACCAATCAGCCGATGATGTTGGTGAACTGGAGGTAGAAAATGCCAGTGGCTGCAATGTTGACTGGTATAGATTTGACGGCGTAAGCTACCAGGCATTGGAACAAAGCGGGACCACTGCGAGCGGCCTTACTTCCGGCGGATATATGGCACAGGTAGATTGCGGTGGTGTAATTACCTGTTACCGTGCATGGGTATGGGTAAACCAGACCTTTGTTGATATGGATCCCATTGAACCTAGTTGTGAAGAATTCACGCTCAACGGACAGGTAGATGCCATGGATACTGAATTCGAAATCGTGGATCCCCCCGGTCTGAATTTCGAAGTTGATGAAAATACTCAAATCACCGTTTGCTTCTGGGCAGACCATGTTTATGTTTCAGACCTGGGCTTTTATCTGAAAGCACCCGGGCACGAACTTGACGAGCCGGCTTATCCACCCAATGACGACGGAACCCACGAAGTTGTGGAACTCCTTCCACCGGTATCTGACTGGGGTCCTGCGGCAGAATATGGCAGCTGGACAGGTATTCCGTTTTCTGTTTTGGGCTGCTCCGACGACGGTGATGAAAATCAGAACTGTCAAAGCGGTAACGATGTTGACAACTTTTGCTTTTCATCCAACCTGGATGCCGGCACACCTTCCTTAACACCTTGTGTCTGCGACATGCCAACACCGCTCAGCGGTACATTTGCATCAGCAGGCCCATGGGATGCCATATACGGACATATGGCCGGCGACGATGGCTGGAATGTACAGGTTTACGACTGTGAAGAATATGATTACGGTACCCTCAACAGGGCCCTGATAAGCTTTACCGGTGAAACTGAATGCGGTACGACTACCTTCACCTATGACTCAGGCGATATATCAGGACTCCCTTCATCAGAAATATCGGACGCTTCATGCAGTGGCGCAACAGCATCGTATTTTGTTGTTCCCCCGCAGAATCCCCCTGGTGCATATACCGTAACATCTTCACTGACATCCTATAACTGGACCTCCGACGGGTCAACTTTCACATCAACAGAACTCAACCCAACCATCACACCGGGAACATCTGATTACCCCGATGGAACCAGTAACTTTTATCTGACCGCAACCGAAACCATCAATGTTTCGGGCAGCCCAACCTGTGAACAAACCGTTAGCGAAGAGTTTGTCACAACCCCTTCCGACGCAACCATCACTCCGGTAGCGCCCATGTGCTACGATGACACTCCGGTTGCCATTGAAGTAGCAGATCAGGGCGGAACCTTTTCTGTAGGAGGCAGCACACCAGCAGGTGCACTCGAAAACGGCGTTTTCGATCCTGAAATTGCCGGCCCGGGTACACATACCATATATTATGAAATTACCGGTGCCTGCCCGGACAGTGATCAAATAGACATTGTGGTTTATGAAATTATTACCGTGGAAAACTTCTCTGATAACGTTTGTGATGGTGCTGATGAAAACTTTACTGTTTCCTTTGAGGTAGAAAACCAAAACGGAAATCCAACACAATATCAGGTGAACGATGGCTCAGGCTTTACAACCTACACAGGAACATATTCACAGCAGTTTGCTTCACCCGGTAACTACAACCTTACTGTAACCGACATGAATAGCTGTAGCGAAATAATCCTTGAGGGATATACCGATTGTGGCTGCAGTACATACGCCGGCACCATGGCCAGCCTGGAACAAGTAGGTTTGTGTGAAGGTGAATGCACCGGCGGGCTTGTTGCACACAATGGCAATGAAAACCTGGATGCCAATGACGTTTTTGAGTATATATTGCACGATGGCAGTGAATATCCAGCCACAGGCACTTCTATTATCTCCCGTGGATTTACCACGAACTTCTGCTTCATTGGTGGTGCTATGACCTATGGTGAAACTTATTATATCTCTGCCATTGCCGGAAATGAAGAAGGAACAACAGGACAGGTAGTCAGTGATCCCACCGATGACCCCTGTTACAGTCAATCTTCAGGCACACCGGTGGTATGGTACGAAAATCCGACAGCAAACATCCCGGAAAGCAATATCAGTATTTGTGGATTGTCTGTTGATCTGGTGGCTGCTCAACCCACATCAGGCACAGGCACATGGTCAGCTGATGTTCCTTTTTCCGCGGGACAAGGCACCACAGTTAATGATCATGAAATGACTGCACTGGTAGGCAATTACGGCAACGCAACTTTCACATGGGATGTTGATAATAATGGCTGTACAGCATCTGATGACATCAATGTATTTTTTGTCCAGACTCCTAGTCCTTTTGCAGGAAATGATACAACCGTTTGTGGTGACCAGGTAGATCTGAATGCGTCGCTGAGTTTAACCGGATCCAACGGAGAATGGAGCAGCAGCGCAGGCATAAACTTTGTCCCGGAAAGTTCTCCCACAGCAACAGCCAACCTGACCGGCGACACCTACGGCACACACATCCTTACCTGGACAGAAACCAACAGCGGTTGTGAAGGCAGTGATAATGTAGCAGTTACTTTTATTGAGGAACCTCAACCTTCAGCCATCAACAACAACGATACTGTTTGCGGACTCACACGTGTTCTGGAAGCAAGCAATGTAATCGGTGAAGGTATCTGGAGGGCATATGAAGACGGCACACAAATTTATCCCAGTTTCGCAGATGACACTTCACCTGTAACAGAAGTATCTATCAGCAGTTATTCTGGCAACTATCGTACCGTTGATTTTGTATGGGATGAAGAAAACAGCCAGGGTGGGGTCACCTGTTCAAACAGCACGACTCTTACTGTTACATTTGCTGAAGAACCTTTTGCAAGTGTTGGAGAAACAGACTTTGACGAAACCTGCGGTTCTCAATACACATTCGATGCTGATACTGCAAACTACGGCTGGGCCAATGGTTCATGGATTGCTCCCAATGCAGTGGTTAGCTGGTCACCATCCGCTAATATACCGGATCCAACTGTTTCAATATCTCAAGGTGCTTACGGTGATTCTGCTCATGTGGAAACTGATTTTGTCTGGCGGATGTCCAGCGGAGGATGCGTTGACCTTGATACCATAACCGTAGGATTCTTTAAAAACCCCACTGCAAACGCAGGTGATAATGATTCAGTTTGCGGACTGGAATACCCGCTCGAAGCATTCTACAGCCTGTCTGCAACTGCAAATTACACACCCGACGGAGAATGGAACACATTGGAGGATAATCCCTCCACAGCAAACTTCAATAATACTGAAGATGCTGCAACAACAGTTAATGTCAACTCTCCCGGCATATATGGTTTTGTCTGGCGCGAAAACAATGCATACAGAAGCCAATGTAACGACAGGGATACTGTATGGATAACATTTAAGGAGAAACCAATCATTTCAGCAGGGGAAGACTTTGACGTCTGTGGTAAAACGACCTGCCTTGAAGCTGTAAGTGCAGGTTTTTCCGGAAGCTGGTCGTCATCAGAAGCCGGTACATCTTACGAAGACCTCAACGACCCGACAACCTGCATTACCTATAATGCAGGATATGGAACCATTGAATATATCTGGCAGGAAGCCAACGATGAATGTACAAATAAAGATACCGTGGAGGTTACCTTCTGGAGAAAACCAACTGCCGAACTGGCTATGGATCCTGCTGA
>JBNJGS010000035.1:0-27322 GCA_051747965.1 Bacteroidota bacterium | reverse complement strand
CCTTCTTTTCACATAGCAGAATCGCACGGTCTTGCGTCTCAAGGATAAAATAAGCATCCGCTGAGGAAACCACCATCCCAAAAGAACAATTCTCTCACTATATTGAGTAAATTGTCGAGATGTATTGAGTATTTTGTTATCCGATGAATAAACGGCCTGATGTTTTTTTAGAAATCCACCAGGTCACCCTCTTCGATGCCGTGTTCATCACAGTATCCGGCATTGACCTCAACAACATATATCGATGCTTTGCCTGAAGGCAGGGACCGGTCAGAGAGGGTCTCTGTATTTTTATATATTTTGACAATCTCATAATCAGAGTTGACATAAATGATGTCAAGTGAAATGATGGTATTTCTCATCCAGAATGCCTGTTCGGTTTCATTCTCAAAAATAAACAGCATGCCGGTTGAGTCAGCCATTTCAGGGCGGTACATCAAACCCAGTGCTCGCTCAAAGTGTTCATCAGCAACTTCTGCATCAATCTCACTGATAATTTGCTTAGTTTTCTGATCAATGAAACGCAGTTCAACATCTTTTTCAAAAACAGGCGGATTATCAAAGGAATATTTGTGATCCTCCGGTTCAACAAGAGGTGTAGGTGATTTCAGTTCCGGACGGGGCAGTTCTTTATCGTGAAAAAATCCAAAATAAACGGCCAGGCCCGCCACAAGTATTCCCAGAATCAGGAACAAGCGTTTTTTCGTATTCATATCATCAGGTCATTTGCATGTTATACAATTTGGTGTAGACACCATCCAGTTGCATGAGTTGATCATGTCGTCCTCTTTCCACAATTTCCCCGTGACGCAGGACACAGATTTCATCTGCATTCTTCACGGTGGACAGGCGATGTGCAATCACAATTGAAGTCCGGTTTTTCATAAGATTATCCAGGGCTTCCTGCACCAGTTTCTCTGATTCGGTATCCAGTGCTGAGGTAGCTTCATCCAGTATCATAATGGGTGGATTTTTCAGAATCGCACGCGCAATACTTAATCTTTGCCGCTGTCCTCCGGAAAGTTTTCCACCACTGTCTCCGATATTGGCCTGATATCCCATTTCATTTTCCATGATAAAATCATGAGCATTGGCAATTTTTGCAGCAGCGATGATGTCTTGCTCTTTCACATGATCGGTACCAAATGCGATATTGTTGGCAAAAGTATCATTAAACAATATGGGATTCTGATTCACATAACCAATAAGTGAACGCAAATCCCGCATGGAGATATCCTTAATATTGATTCCGTCAATGAGAATTTCACCCTCACTGATGTCATAAAAGCGTGGCAGCAAATCCGCCAGGGTGGTTTTACCGGAACCTGACTGCCCCACAAGTGCGATTGTCTGACCCCGCTCAATTTTGAGATGAATATTTTTCAGTACCGGCACATTGACATAGGCAAAACTCACATTTCGGTATTCAATGGAATCATTAAAATCCTTTTTATCTACAGGGTTTTCCGGATTTCTGATAATATTTTTTGCTTTAAGAATCTCATTGATTCTGTCCACCGAAGCCAGGCCTTTCTGAACATTGTAGGCCGCAGTGCTGAGTCCTTTGGCCGGGGTAATCACCTGTGAAAATATCAGCAGATAGCCAATCAGCACACTGGATTCCATTTCACCTGTAACCAGAACAATCCGCCCACCATACCACATCACAAACACTATGGTTACGGTAGCAAGAAATTCAGTCATGGGTGAAGCCAATGCTCTTCTCCGGTTAATTTTATTCAATATATGGGTATATCCGTTGTTTACATCATGAAATCTTCCCTCCTGCTGCCGCTCAGCATTAAAAGCCTTGATGATCTGCAAACCTGAGAGGCTTTCTTCTATCAGTGACATCAGGCTGCCCATTCTCCGCTGTCCCTCCTGCGAACGTTTCCTCAGGGATTTCCCGATACGGCCAATCAACAGACCCGCTACCGGGAGTACAATCAGAACAAAAAGGGTAAGTTTCACATTGAAAACAAAGAGTGTTGCCATGAAGGCGATAATCTTGATCGGATCCCTGAACAGCATGGTAAGTGAACTCACTATGGAAATTTCAATTTCCTGCACATCATTGGTCATACGTGCAATGACATTGCCTTTTTTTTCTTCACTAAAATAACCAAGATGTAATTCGGTAATCTTACGGTACAAATTATTGCGGATATCCCGTACCACACCATTGCGGACAGGTACCATAAAGTAATTGGCAAAATACCAGGTGGATGTTTTCAGAAGTGTTGCAATGCTCACCATTCCGCCGAGCACAACCAAAGCCCTCAGGCTTCCATGCTCAATGATAATCTGACTGAGCCAGTATTGAAAATTATGAAGAATCACTTCAGAATTCATAGCCCAGGGTTTCATTTCAGTTACAAGATCCTGCTGGTTGAACAATACGCTCAGGAAAGGTATCACCATTCCAAATGAAAATAAGGCAAAAAGTGTACTGAAAATATTCAGAATAATATTCATCAGGGCCTTATACTTGTAAGGCCATACATATTTGAGTATTCTGCCAAAATCTCTCATCAGCAACCCAGATAATTAAAGGGTGTTACTTCTTTCATTTCCTTTTTTACTTCTTCCGGCACATCCAGCGTCTCAATAAACGCATGAATCCCCTCCTTTGTTATTTTTTCATTGGTTCTTGTAAGATTTTTCAGGGCTTCATATGGTTTTGGATAAGCTTCCCTGCGCATAATATTCTGTATTGCTTCCGCCACAACCGCCCAGTTTTGCTCCAGATCATCGTTGATTTTTTCCTGATTGAGCAGAAGTTTATCCATGCCCCTGATGATGGCCTGGAAGGCAATCAGGCTATAGGCAAATGGCAGGCCAACGTTTCGTGTCACGGTAGAATCGGTCAGATCCCGCTGCAAACGACTTACCGGCAATTTCATACTCAGATGCCCGGCGATGGCAGAGCTCATCCCCAGGTTGCCTTCAGCATTTTCAAAATCAATGGGGTTGACTTTATGCGGCATGGCTGATGATCCGACTTCACCGGCTTTAATTTGTTGTTTGAAATAATCCATGGATATGTATGACCATATATCGCGGCAAAAATCTGTCAGGATTGTATTGATACGCTTCATACCATCGAAAAATGCAGCCATATGATCATAATGTTCGATTTGTGTGGTTGGGAAGGAGCGCTTCATATCCAGGTAATTTTCAACAAAATCCTTACCAAACTGATGCCAGTCAATGCGTGGGAAAGCCACATAATGGGCATTGAAATTTCCGGTTGCGCCGCCAAATTTGGCTGCAAAAGGAATGGATTTCATCAGATTGACCTGCTCCCTGAGTCTCTGGGCAAAAACATCAAGCTCCTTACCAAGACGCGTTGGGCTGGCCGGCTGACCATGTGTGCGTGCCAGCATAGCAACATCAGACCAGTCTTCCGCCTTTTCGTCCAGTTTTTCAATCACCGCCCGTAAATGCGGGAGATACTGTTCTTCATAAGCTTTTTTAATGGACAAGGGGATGGCTGTATTGTTAATATCCTGCGAAGTAAGTCCGAAATGCACAAACTCTTTATAATCGGAAAGCCCTGTCTGATCAAACCATGATTTAACATGATATTCTACTGCTTTCACATCGTGGTTTGTGGTTTTTTCGATTGACTTTACTGCTTCAGCATCTTCTGCGGAAAAGGCATCAAGCTTTTCATCCAGTTGTATCAACTGCTCCTCGCGAACCCCTTCCAGTTGTGGCAAAGGAAGCTGGCAAAGGGCTTTAAAATACTGCACCTCCGTATTGAGCCGGTAATAGATCAATGCTTTTTCTGAAAAATATTCCTGCAGTACCCTGGTTTTGCTTTGATAGCGCCCGTCAACAGGACTGATTGCATCCAATTCGGAAATTCTCATATCAGACAATTTTTATTTGCCAAAGGTAGAAAAAAAACGCATATTGCGTTCGCATACATATGATATAAATATCAGGATTTGTCAAAGAAGAGATGGAGCAAATAATTAGAGTTTCCGCTGTAAGTTTCCTCAACACCCTGCCATTCCGTTATGGTCTGAATCAGTCTGAGGAAATCAGCAAACATGCCCGGATTGAGTATGATATACCATCGGTATGTGCACAAAAACTGATTTCCGGAGAAGTTGATGTGGGCCTGATCCCAGTCGCTGCACTAAAAGACATCCCGGATTATCACATTATCAGCCGCTATTGTATTGGCGCCAGGGACAAGGTTGATTCTGTTTATCTTTTTGGGCAAGTACCTGTACATAAGATGGAAAGTATCTACCTCGATTACCGTTCACGCACATCTGCCGGACTCATCCGCATTCTTGCAGAAGAGTACTGGCACACTTCACCCGAATGGAAAAAAGCAAGTCCGGGATATGAAAAGCAAATATCCGGAAAAACCGGTGGCCTCATCATAGGAGATAAGGCACTTGAACTCGCTGATGACTTTACCTGCCGGTATGATCTGGCCAATATCTGGCGCAAATTTACCGGAGAAGAATTTATTTTTGCCGCCTGGGTAAGCCGCAAAAAATTGTCAGACGAATTCTTACAGGCCTTCAATGATGCACTCGAATACGGAATAAAGCATCCCGACAAGGCTGTGGAAGCTATGGGCAATAAATACCGCCATCTGCCCGCACTTGATTATCTGAAAAACAGCATAGACTATTCCATGACCGATTCAAAACGTAAATCACTGACACTCTATCTGAAAAAAATAAAAAAATTGCCACCCTTATAAAAGACTTAAAAATCTTTCTTATTTTAGTTTTCTCAAAAACAGGATATTTTTATGAAACACAGCATCATTCTTTTACTTGTATTTGCAGGCTTTATGACACAGGCCACTGCCGGAATAATCATGAGCCCTGACACCACAGACAGTGAAAATATTGGTGTACAGATGGCTCAGGCAAGGCTGAAATACCAAAATAATGATTACCAGGGGGCATTGAGAAAATATCAGGAACTTCATGAAATCGCTCCTGATGATATTATGCTGAATTACAGAACAGGAGAAACACATTTTCAACTGAAAAACTACCAGGAAGCCATCCCCTATCTGGAAAAATGTGTAGATACTGAGGAGGCAGAAAAACTAAAAAAACTGCATTACTACCTGGGCCGGTCCCACCAAAAATGTTTTCATTTTACTGATGCAATCAATCATTTTGAAATATACATCAACAATCTGTCCGGACGGGATGCAAAAAAAGATCCGGCAACAACTTATCTGGCGCATGCCAAAAATGCCAAAGAACTGATGGATAAAAAAGCAGATGTTGAAATCAAAAACATGGGAGAAGCCATCAATTCAAAATACGTAGATGCTGTACCATCCATCACGGCAGATAAATCTGTGTTGGTTTTCACATCCCGCCGTCCTGATAAGGCAGACGATTTACGCGATCCCAATACAGGCAACTATTATGATGATGTTTATATTTCCAAAAAACAGGAAGACGGAAGCTGGTCGGAGGCAAAGCCGATTCCGGGACAGATAAACACCGACGACTATGACGCCAACACCAGTATTTCTCCCGATGGAGAAATCATTTATCTGTACAAAAACATACAGGGAGAAACCCAAAGCGGTGATATATATTATTCGGAAAAACAATCCGATGGTAGCTGGGGAAAACCCAAACCCCTGAATGAGAACAAGCCTGAGGGTTTCTTTGATAAAATAAAAAATTCCTTCAATATCCTGCTTAAAGGAGAAACGGCCATCAATTCAAGCTATTTCGAAACTTCAGCTTCTGTTACTGCTGACAAAAATACCATTTACTTTGTCAGCGAACGCGAAAAAAACAACTATGGCAATGCCGATATCTGGGTGGCTCATAAGATTGGCAAAGGCTGGAGCATCCCCCGGAATCTGGGTAATAACATCAATACGGTGGATGATGAAATCTCTGTATTTATTCATCCTGACGGCAACACATTATTTTACGCATCAAATGGAAAGCACTCCATGGGTGGTTATGATATTCTGATGAGTAAAAAAGAAAACGGCAGATGGTCGGAACCGGTAAATCTGGGATACCCTGTCAACACGCCATATGATGAATTCCATTTCACATTGTCCGCTGACAGCAAAACTGCCTATATTTCCAGCAACCGTGAAGGCGGACTTGGACAGGTTGACATTTATAAAGTGGACATGAGTGAATATTTTGATGAAATGGATCTGGAATTTGCCGGCCCAAGGCTCACCATAGTAAAAGGCAGTATCATAGACAAAGACCAGAATCCCATCAGCACAGAGATAACAATCAGTGATGCAGACTCCGGGGAAACGGTAACCAGGCTCACTTCTGATGAGGATGGCAAGTATTTCATCACCCTGAAAGCCGGTCATACCTACCGTTTTGAAATCAATGCAGAAGGCATGGAACCGGTAAAAAAAGAAATCAAGCTGCCGGCCGGCGAAGACATGGAATCTGAAAAAAGCTGGCATTTTATCCTGAGTCCAAGATAAACGATATGAAAGCATTACTAAGCATACTCCTGTCATTTCAATTGTTAAGCCTTGCGGCGCAAGACAGTACCATGCAAACCCCGAGTACTGTCACTGATACAGCTACTGCCGGAAAATCCTTGGTATATAAGCTTGAGATATTTGAACAAATCAGCATGACAGCATGGCGGAACACCCAACAGGCATTTCTTGAAGCTGACAGTTTACAGGCAGATCTTTTCATCATACACATGAACACCTATGGCGGTCTGGTAGTGGCTGCAGATTCTATCCGGTCGGCTGTGTTAAAATCAAACATTCCGGTATGGGTTTATATTGACAATAACGCGGCTTCCGCAGGTGCTTTGATTTCCATTGCCTGCGACAAGATATTCATGAAAGATGGTGCCAGTATGGGTGCAGCTACAGTGGTCAGCCAGGACGGAAAAGAAATGCCCGACAAATACCAGTCCTACATGCGATCAACCATGCGGGCCACAGCAGAAGCTCAGGGCAAAGACACCCTGGTCAGTGGCACTGACACCAGTTATGTATGGCGTAGAAATCCAAAAATTGCAGAAGCCATGGTGGATCCGGATGTGTATATTCCGGGCTTGATTGATTCCACCAAAATACTCACATTCACTGCTTCAGAAGCCGCAGACAACGGATACTGTGAAGGAATTTATGATAATCTCAGCAGTTTGCTCAAAAATGAGTGGCAATCTGATTATGAAACAAAAACTTTTGAGCCAAGCGCCATGGATAAGATCATGGGCTTCCTTACCAGTCCGGGTTTCCAGGGAGTGCTTGTGATGCTCATCATCGGAGGATTGTATTTTGAACTGCAATCCCCGGGCATAGGATTTCCTTTCATTGTGGCACTGGCAGCGGCACTTTTGTATTTTGCTCCCTCCTACATCGAAGGCCTGGCCAATCACTGGGAAATCATTCTTTTTATTGTGGGAGTAATACTCATCGGGGTGGAAATTTTTGTTGTCCCCGGTTTTGGCGTACCGGGCGTTCTGGGAATTGCCGCCCTTATCACAGGTTTGGCCCTATCGATGGTCGGCCAGTATGAAATTCAGCCAATGGAAGGAGGTCCGGTGAATCTGGCGCCACTCGTAAAAGCATTGGCAATAGTCATTGCAGCCTCGGTGCTGTCATTCTTTATGTCCATATGGACATCCGGAAGAATTTTTGGCAACAAAACCCGAATGTTCGGTCAGCTGGCACTGGATACCACACAGCAGGTAAATGACGGCTATCTGAGCGTAGATCACACCTATGGTGATGTCATCGGCGAAACAGGCATTGCCGTTTCAGACCTGAGACCATCCGGAAAGGTGGAAATAAACAATAAATGGTATGACGCCAGGGCTGCCAATGGATATATTGAGCAAGACAGCCGGGTTGTGGTAAAAAGATTCGAAACCGGCCAGTTATATGTTGACTTAATCGAAACAGAATAATAATTATTGTAAACAATGGCACAATTTGTTCGTGAATTTAAAGAAGAAGATTATCAGGATGTTATGCGCATCTGGGAAGAAACAGACCTGGGTGGAGAACAGCGCGGAGACAATCTTGAAATCATCGAAACCACCATTGATTTTGGTGGTAAACTATTTGTCCTGGAGGATGATGATCACGGCATCATCGGGACAGCCTGGGTAACCTCTGATCAGCGAAGACTGTATCTGCACCATCTTGGCGTTTCCCCGAAATTTCAGAACAAGGGGTACAGCCACATGCTGATGGAAAAATGCATGGCCTTTGCTCAGGAAGAGGACATGCAAATCAAACTGGAAGTTCACAAATCCAACCGAATCGCAAAAGCCCTGTACAAAAAATACTGGTTTAAGTATCTGGGCGATTACGAAGTGTATATTGTTCGCAATCCCGGGGAGATAAATCTCTCGGATCTGTGAACAAACGCATCCTGAAACTTGCCATACCGAACATTATCAGCAATCTGTCCGTACCGCTGGTAGGCATTGTTGATATCGCACTGATGGGTCATCAGCATGATCCGGCATACATTGGCGCAATTGCTTTGGGATCAACAATATTTACCTTTATATACGCCGGCCTGCTGTTTTTGCGCATGGGCACCAGTGGCTTTACAGCCCAGAATCTGGGTGCCCGTGATATGAGTGAGAGTTTTCTGATATTGGGCAGAGCTCTGGGTATGGCACTGACTTTTGGTCTTATACTGATTCTGCTTCAGCATCCTGTTTCCTATCTGGCTTTCAACTTTCTGGAAGGATCGGATGCAGTTAAAAATATTGCCGGAGAATACTTCAGAACCCGCATCTGGGCAGCACCGGCAACCCTTGGATTATATGCAATCACCGGTTGGTATATCGGCATGCAGGATGCCAAAACTCCCATGTGGATTACCATCACAGTCAACCTGGTCAATATTGGATTCAGCCTGCTTTTTATTATTGTTTTTGACATGAAAGCCAAAGGTGTCGCCCTTGGCACAGTGATCGGACAATACACAGGATTTGTTCTGGCCCTGATCTTACTAAGCAGACAATCTGCCCGGATAAAAAAATACTGGAGCCTGATAAAAATCCTAAACCGGAAAGCACTTGCACTGTTTATGAACGTCAACAAGGACATTCTGATACGCTCGGTTCTCCTGACCGGCAGCTTTTATTATTTCAATGCCAAAAGTGCCTCTCTGGGAGATGAAATTCTGGCAGTCAACTCAATTCTGCTTCAGTTCTTGTGGATATTTTCCTATTTCATTGACGGCTTTGCGTTTGCTGCCGAAGCACTTACCGGGAAATATATCGGAGCCAAGAGTCAAAAAAATCTCACACTTGCTATCCGACAACTTTTTATCTGGGCAACAGGAATCAGTCTTTTCATTACATTGTTGTATGCCATATTCAATGGCGGTATCATCAGCCTGCTGACCAGCCAGTCCGCAGTAATAGAGCTGGCCCGGAACTACAAGGCATGGGTGATTCTCCTGCCGCTTATCAGTTTTGCCGCTTTTGTCTGGGACGGCATTTACATCGGAGCAACTGAAGGTGCCTCCCTGCGAAATGCCATGATTTTATCCACCATCCTGATTTTTATTCCTGCCATGCATCTGTTTACATTATGGTGGGGAAACCATGGCATGTGGGCTGCCCTCAGTTTATTTATGTTTAGCAGAGGATTTTTATTACTTTTATACTATCCAAAAAATATCTTGACAAAAATACCGGAAACATGAAAACAAAATGGATAATAATTAGTCTGATAGTACTGGCGATACTGGCAACAGCCGGATATTTTGCTCATAAATACTATCAGTTTATTTACGGCGACAACACCCAACTGCCTGAAAATACAGAACATGCCTTTGTGTATATTCCGGGCAGCAGCAGTTATCAGATGGTAAAAGACAGCATTGCACCCCTGCTGAAAGATACAGATGCATTTGATTGGGTGGCTGAGAAAAAAGGCTACCCTGCTGTGGTAAAATCCGGCCGATATAAAATTGAAAAAGGAATGAGTAACAATGAAATTATCAACCTTTTGCGGTCAGGAAAACAAACTCCAATAGATATAAGCTTTACAAACCTTCGCAACCTCAATCAGCTAGCAGGAAAAGTTTCTGAAAAACTGGAGCCGGATTCTGCTGATTTCAGCCGTTTTTTTCACAACGACAGCGTGGCAGAAAGTTATGGCTTTGATGAATTCAGCTTTCCTGCCATGTTTATTCCAAACACTTACAATTTTTTTTGGGATACAGATGTAAATGAATTTACTGACCGCATGAAGAAAGAGTATCACCGTTTTTGGACACAGACCAGAATGGAAAAAGCTGAAAAAGCAGGTTTGAATCCGGTTCAGGTAAGCACGCTTGCCTCCATTGTTGAGAAAGAAAGCATAAAAAACAATGAAAAACCGCGCATTGCCGGGGTATATATCAACCGCTTACAAAAGGGCATGCCCCTGCAGGCAGATCCCACCCTGGTATTTGCCATCGGTGATTTTTCACTCCGGCGGGTTTTAAACAAGCATAAAAAAATTGACTCTCCATACAATACATACCTAAATCCAGGATTACCACCGGGCCCCATTGGCCTTCCTGAAATATCCAGTATAGATGCTGTATTGAATTATGAAGATCATGGATATTATTTTTTCTGTGCCAAACCTGACAATTCCGGTTACCATGATTTCTCCAAAACATACGCCCAGCACAGGCAGTATGCCAGGGAATACCAAAGGACACTGGACATGCAACGCATATATAAATAAAAAAATATCCTGTTTCTGGCAACCTTACAATCTTTTTATCGTCATACAGATGAAGGCTTTGATATGGATTTAAAAAATAATGAACAGGTAAGAGAGCTGATCAGAGGCTGTAAGAAGGGGGATCGCCAAAGCCAACGCATGCTTTACGAAGCATTTTACGGCAAAATGCTGGGCGTTTGTATGCGTTACAGCCGCGATTCCAGCGAAGCCAAAGATATGGTTCAGGAAGGGTTCATTAAAGTATTTGACAAAATTAAATCCTACAAGCATAAAGGTTCTTTGGAAGGTTGGATCAAAAAGCTGATTATCAATAACACAATTGACTATCTGCGCAAAAATAAAAAAATGAAGATGTCTTACGAAGAGGAGTCAGATCTGAAACAGATGAAAGACGAAAAGGCTGAAGATGATGAATACAAGAGCCTCCTCAAACTGCAGGCAGAAACAATTGTGAGACTGATACAAAAGCTATCACCCGCTTATCAGACCGTTTTTAACCTCTACGTGGTTGAAGACCTGTCTCATGCTGAAATAGCTGACAAACTCGGCATTTCAGCAGGAACATCCAAATCCAATTTTGCAAAAGCCAAAGAAAAATTAAGAGAATTTTATCATGAAGAGAATGAACGATATGACAGGTAAAACAAAGTTTGAAAAAGAGCTGAAGCAAAAACTGGAAGCTTACGAACCTGTTGAATACAACAGCGACTGGCAGGGGATTGAGAAAAAACTGCCGTCATCAGGCGGCACTTCTTGGCTGAATGCCTTACTCATAGCAGGCGGTATCATTATTGTTGCTGCCATCGCTATAGTAAGTCTGCCTGAGAGAGAACATGAAGACAACAAACCGCTGATTACCAAAGAAACAAGCAAAGAAAAAGACAATATCCCTGAGGAAAACAAAAAGGAGAATACATTTGCCCAGCCTGATAATCAAAATGATCCTGCACAGAATATCCCCACGGATATTTCTGAGCAAAACAATACTGATGAATCTGATAATCTGCAGACTGCAAAAACCGACAAACAAGAGACAAACAAACCTGCTGATGAAAACACAAGCAAATCAGACAGAAATGATGATACAAAAAATGAGACAGACCTGAACACTGAAGATCAGCAAAAAGAAAGCGAGACAGAAAGCCAGAAAACTCAGAATACCGAAAAGGAAAGCGAAGTTAAGCATGTCATATACATGAGCAAAACAGAGGGCTGCCTGCCACTGAAAGTAGGCTTTGAAAGCAATGCCAATCCCGAAGAATATAAGTTTACATGGCATTTTGGCGATGGTACAACCTCCAGTGAAATCAATCCTGTTCATACTTACAATGAACCCGGAGAATACCAGCCCGTTTTACATCTCATTCATAAAGAAAATGACTTGCCACCAAAAAGAGTCGTCTGCCAATCCATTATGTGCCAGGGGTTTAATGAGGCTGAAATTTATTTTGATAAAGATGAAAATTTATTTACCTTTAACACTGTAGAAAATGGGGATATTTTTTACCATTGGGAAATAAACGGCGAGACATTTAACACAGCAAGTGTTGAATATGAGTTCAGGAAAGACGGACAATACCGGATTGATCTACAATTAAAAGACAATTTCGGTTGTGAATTGGAAACTTCCAGAACAGTGGATGTTGAAATTGAACACAATTATTTTGTACCCAATGCTATAAACCTTTCCAGCAATGGCGTTAATGCCAGTTTTGGACCAGTGGGGGAAAATCTCCATACGATGGAATACAGAATGTTGATTTTTGACAAAAATGGTCAGCTTGTGTTTGAAACTGATGATATTAACAGACCGTGGACAGGTAGAGACATCCGGACAAATGAACCGGCAGAGGCAGGAGTATATCTTTGGAAAATTACCACCAAAGATAAGTATGGAAACGTCAAACACAAAAAAGGCCAGGTTACTTTGTTCAGGAAATAAAAAACCAGGACCTATGATAAAGTATTATTGCCTCTTTTTGATTATCGCAATGTTCAGCACTGCAGGATTTTCTCAGGATGCTGCAATCAGTGACAAGGACGAGCTTAGTTTTACCCTTGTAAAAAATCTCGGGCCCGATAAAACAGTCTATTTTCACATGGAAGGAATCAAAGATCAGGCACATCAGGATGCCATTCTTGCCCGCCTGCTGAAAGATCCTTCAATATCCGATGGAAGAATATTTAAAACCGCAGAACAGGTTGACAGATGCCAGCTATATATGGATCATTCCATTGATGCTGCATATGTTCGAAGCATTCTGCTGGAAAAAAATGTGGATTATAAATTTACAAGCGTATCAATCAATGGACATCTGGAGAATAAACAGCCCGAAAGAAAACAAAAATCCGGGCAATCTCCTCCGGTTCCGGTTTTGATTGAAGGTTTTCCGAAATATAAAGATACAGGTAATCCTGAAACAGACAGGCAGGATTATGCTGAAAGAAAAAGGGGATGGATTGAAAACAATCCGGACAAATATCAGGAATACCTGGATAGTATCAGGTAATACCAGAGTTTACATCTTATTTGTAAAATAAGGTTGACATAGAATACAAGCTAAGAGGAGCCTATTATGACATACTCAAAACTAATGAATGCCATTTCTTTGGTTGGTGTTTTTCTTGTATTGTCTATCACTGCAAAAGCACAATGCAATGGTGGGGGAACATATGCAGGAGATTTATCAATGCTGCCCACATTTCAGACCGTATCAGTAAATGCCGGCGACCGCTGGACTTTTGATGCCTATGAGTTCAACACTTACATCTTTTCATTCTGTCAGGGTGGCGGAAATTATACGGATGACACACAAATAGAAATTTGTGATGAAAACGGCAATCTTGTCTATGAGTACAATGATGATCACTGCGGACTGGGCTCTGAGTTAACATGGACAGCACCTGCAAATGGCACTTACAGCGTTGTAATCTATGATTATTACTGCAATGAAACCGGAGCCTCTATGGGCACCATGGCCTACCAAAGCATCACACCTCCAAATGAACAGGATTGTCTGGGTGCTATACCCTTGTGTTTCAACTCCTACAGCACAACAAACTCTTATGTCGGGGAAGGTCACTATACAGGCGAAATCCCGGTTTATGGCGGCTCTATGGCTGATGACAACTGTCCCGGCAACTGTCTGCTTGGTGGTGAAGTAAATGATGTATGGTACACTTTTACAGTACAAACCAGCGGAACAGTTTCCTTTACCATTTCTCCAAATGACCCGGCAGATGATTATGACTGGGCGGTATATGATCTGACAAACGCCCATTGTGTTGATATCGCAACCAGTGCAGGCTCCCTGCAGGTGAGCTGCAATTTCTGCGGAACAGCAGGAGATACAGGCCCAACAGGAGGTAGTGCCAATGACTGTCAGCATGGTAACTCATGTACACCTTTTAACGATGCCCTCAATGTGACAGCAGGTGAAACCTATGTCGTCAATGTGAGCAACTGGAGCTCAACACAAAGTGGTTACAGCATTAGTTTTGGCGGAACAGCCCAGATTGTTGATAATACAGGTCCAGAGATGGAAGACCTGGTATATCAACCCGAATGCGGTGCTTCAAGCCTTACTGTGCAGTTTTCCGAACGGCTCTGGTGTACAAGTGTACAGGAAACTGATTTTATCCTCACCGGACCTGAAGGAAACTATCAGATTGATGATGTGTGGAGTGAAATTTGCCAGGCAGGAGCCGGATCAACTTATGGTGACACGTATTATGATGATGTATGGACACTCGACCTGATGGATTACCTTGAACATGATGGTGATTACACTCTCACCGTTGTAGGGGGTGGTGTGGATGATATCTGCTCAAACTATTCACCACAAAATTCAATAAACTTTAATATCGATGGCGTTACCGCTGATACACTGTACGGACACTTATCCTGCTATGGTGCCAATGATGGCTGGGCTGAAGTAACAAACATCTCCGGATCAACCGGACCATACAATACTACCTGGATAGGGCCTTCAGGTTTTACGGCTACGGGTACCAGCATCTCCGGCCTCGGACCAGGGGCTTATACTGTAACCATAGAAGATACATACGGGAGGTGTACCTTTACGGAAACCTTTACCATAGGTGAACCATCACAGATTTCGTTCAACACCTCAACAACAAATCCGGGCTGTTCCAATAACGACGGTGAAATCACCGTCAGCGGCATCAGCGGTATGTATCCGCCCTTTGACATAGCATGCACCGGACAATCAACCGTGTACAATACCAGCTCACACACTTTCACCGGGCTGAGTGACGGAACCTACACCATCGTAGTAACCGATGATCATGGATGTACCAACAGCAACACTGTAACACTAAACGCACCTCCCATACCGGATGCCACTTTCTCATACAACGGCAACCAGTGTATCAACACACAGTCTTTTGATTTTACCCATACCGGCACATCAGTTACCGGTGAAACATACAACTGGTCGTTTTCCGGCGGTACTCCTTCATCCTCAACATCAGAAAACCCGGGCGGCATTACTTTTGGCAGTGCGGGTACACACAATGTATCCCTGACAGTCAGCGCCGGGTCCTGTATTGATTCCTACAATACGAATATCACCGTATATGACATACCAGATCCGAATGTGAGCACCACAGATGAAAACTGCGGCTTATGCGATGGTGAAGCCATTGCCACAACCGGCCTCAGCAGCTACGCCTGGTCTTCCGGCGGGACATCTGATACGGAAACAGGTCTCTGTGCCGGCAACTACACCATTACGGTACAGGACGCCAATGGTTGTTCCAACACTGAATCATTTACCATCAACAATCAGGGAAGCATTCCTGTGGCCAATGTTGTTACAACAGATCCGGATTGTCCCGGAGATTGTGATGGAACGGCCACTGTCAATGCAAGCGGCCCCTCCACATTCACCTACGCCTGGTCTGACGGAACAACACCCAACAACCAAACTACAGGCGGTTTATGTGCCGGCTCCTACGATGTGACAGTATCTGACGGAAGCAATCCTGCATGCTCTACTGTTGAGCCCTTTTCCATCACAGATCCAGCAGGCATGACCCTCACCATGAGTGGTACCGATGCCAGTTGCGGGCTTTCCAACGGATCTGCCAGTGTATCTGTAAGCGGTGGAACAACACCCTATTCCTACAACTGGTCAAACGGCGAAGTCACCGGAACCATCAACAACATCCCGGCAGGCAGCTACTCAGTAATTGTCACCGACGGCAATGGATGTACAGCATCCAACAGCATCATCATCAATGATACAGGGGCTCCTTTCAGTCTGTCAACATCTGTCAATCAGAATGCTCAGTGCGAAGGCGCATGCGATGGTTCTGCCACAGCCAATGTAAGTGGAGGAACCGGTCCTTTTTCATATCAGTGGAGCAGCGGATCAACACCCAACAATGCAACCACAGGCGGACTCTGTGCCGGAACCCATACAGTTACTGTGACCGAAGGAGCATGTAGTGTTACCGAAACCGTAAGCATTACAGAACCATCCGCGATCACCGGAACTGTAAACTCCACCGACGCCCATTGCGGACAATCAGACGGCAGCATAACTGTTGCAGGCTCCGGTGGTACAATAGCCTCCGATTACTCATATGAATGGGATTGTGTTCCTGCCCAGTTCACAGCAACCGCCAGCAACCTGCCGGCAGGAACATATCACGTAACCCTTACTGATGATAACAGTTGTACTGCTGAATTTACCGGGAGCATCACGGATGTCGGCGGGGTAGCAATCAATGAATCACACAATGCTACACTCTGCTCATATTCCTCAGACGGCTCTGCCACAATCAACGTTCTCAGTGGTGATCCTGATTTTACTTACAACTGGTCTCATGGCATTAACCAGACCACCTCCTCAACCAGTCACAGTCTGAATAACCTCTCGCCGGATTCGTATACCGTGACTGTTACCGACACCTGGGGTTGTAGTGCAGTAACAAATTTTACCATCAATACAGCCCCGGTATTATCAGCAAGCATCACTGATTCAGAAGATGTAAGCTGTAACGGACTCTGTGACGGTTCAGCAACGGGACTGGGCACAGGCGGAACGGGCAGCATCAGCTACGATTGGGGAGCAGCCAATGGCAATTCACCTGATCAACCCGACAATTCAGGATTATGCCCGGGCAATTACACCCTTACAGTAACAGACGACAATGCATGTACTGCTACTGCTCCTGTTACCATAGATGAACCATCTCAAATCAACCTGTTAACAAGCAGTACAGATACTCATTGTGGTCAGGCAGACGGAACAGCCAGTGTGATTGCCTCAGGTGGAACAGTTTCCGGAGATTACGATTATCTTTGGTCCGGAGGGTCCCAGCCCACCAGTGCCAACAATACAGGCTTATCCTCAGCAGGATCACCATACACAGTTAGCGTTACTGATGATAACGGTTGTGAAGAAACGGCCACAATTACCATAAGTGATGAACCCGGAGCCACCGTTTCTATTTCCAATACGACAGATATCACCTGTTTTGGTGATGAAGACGGTACAGCTACAGTTTCCATTGGTGGTGGCACACCACCTTTCTCCATCACATGGGGAACAAGTCCGGTACAAAACTCGGCCACAGCGACAAATCTTGGCCCCGGAACACATACTGTCACGGTAACTGACATGTACGGTTGTGATTACACTGCCAACGCCACCATTCATGAACCTTCAGCACTCAGTGTAAATACGGTGGCCCCTATCATCAACTGTTATGGTGACTGCAACGGAAGCGCTATGGCAAACCCATCCGGTGGTACCGCACCATACACCTACCTGTGGAGCGATTTCCAGAATTCCCAGATGGCTATCGGCTTATGTGCAGGAGATTACACTGTCACTGTAGAGGATGACAACGGCTGTACCAGTGAAGACAACATCACAATCGATCAAAACTCAGAAATAGATGTTACAGCAGATATCACAGAGTCTGATTGCGGGCAGTCAAACGGAGCAATAGAATTGACTGTAACAGGCGGCTCATCACCCTATAGTTTCGACTGGGCTTATGGTCCGCACACTGAGGATCTGCTTGGTATCCCGTCAGGAACATACGAAGTAACCATCACAGATAATAAAGGCTGTGAAAGCATTGAGGTTTTTGCCGTAAATGATCTGTCCGGCCCCACTGTCACCATTAGTTCCACAACGGATGCTTCCTGCAATTCCGGCTGTAATGGTCAGGCAACAGCCGATGTTGTCGGAGGCATCGGCCCGTTTGATTATCAGTGGAGTACAAGCCCTGTCCAGACAAACCAAACGGCCACCAACCTGTGTACGGGAACCTATAATGTGGAAGTTACAGATATGACAACAGGCTGTATGGCAATCACCAGTGCTACCATCAATGAGCCCAGCCAGCTGGATGTAAGCGCTGCAACCGTCGATCCGACATGTCACAACGCATGCAACGGAGAAATACACCTCACACCATTTGACGGCACACCACCATACTCGTTTACATGGACAGGACCCGGAACATTGCCTGCAGACGAAGACCTCACAGGCCTTTGTGACGGCACTTACACCGTAGTAATCACAGATGCCAACGGGTGTATGATCACAAGAAATTACACACTAACAGAACCTCCGTTCATCAATGTCACAACCTCTTCAACTACCACCAACTGCAGTGGTTCCTGTGACGGAGAAGCAACGGCAAATGCAACAGGTGGCACAGCACCCTACACCTTTGAATGGAGCGATCCGAACAACCAGACATCACAGACTGCAGTCAATCTCTGCCCTGGTGGATACGGCGTAACTGTCACTGATGACAATGGTTGTACAGGCAACAGTGTAGCAAATGTTCCCGATCCGGCTGAATTAATAATCAGCAGTGCTTCCATTACAGATGCCAGCTGTCATGGTCTGGCAGACGGAGAAGCTTCTGTAACTGTAGCCGGTGGTACACCCCCGTACAATTACATCTGGAGCAATGCATCAGGCACAAACTCCGTAAATAACCTGGCTGCGGGCACACATTGTGTTACTGTCTGGGATGATAATGGCTGCACCACTGACACATGCCTGATTATTGACCAGCCTGATCCGATAAATGTCGTACTCAATGAAACCGATGAAAGTTGTAACGGCTTCTGTGACGGAGAAATCATTGCCAGTGTTTCAGGAGGGACAGCAGGATATACCTACAACTGGTCCAATTCATCTTCATCGCAGATCAATGATAATCTTTGCCCGGGCCTCTATCTGTTGACAGTCACTGACGCCAATGGATGTGAACAAAACAACAGCGCAAGTATAGGCGGTCCTTCAATGCTGGATATTGTGGTACAGGATACTGTTATGCCACATTGCGGCAACAGCAACGGCAGTATCACTGTCGGTGTTGTCGGCGGCACATCACCATACAGCTATTCCTGGGAAAATTATCCTTCAGAAACTTCTGCTGTATTGTCAGGCATTCCCAGTGGTAACTATACTGTCTCTGTTACAGACGACCACGCTTGCTCTGCCATGCACACCATTGATCTGAATGATCTTTCAGCACCAGTGATTGACAGCATCAATATCACAAATGTCGATTGCCATGGCAATGCTACAGGACAGGCGGAAGTATTTTTCACTTCGGGGACAAGCTCAAACACAATTTCATGGGATGATCCGGCAGGTCAAAGCAGCCCCATTGCTGATAACCTTGTTGCAGGCCAGTATGCTGTACAAATCACAGATGATAACGGATGTTCAACCAGCGAAACCATTACCATAACAGAGCCTTCGGTACTACAGGCCAGG
Source organism: Bacteroidota bacterium (assembly GCA_051747965.1). Lineage (GTDB taxonomy): Bacteria > Bacteroidota > Bacteroidia > Bacteroidales > ML635J-15 > JAQIBY01. The sequence continues at coordinate 7,825 of JBNJGS010000035.1, read as the reverse complement.
GTGGATGATTATACGGATGTGAGCTGCAATGGATTTTGCAACGGTACAGCACAAGCAATGTACCTGGGAGGAACTCCCCCCATGACCTATAACTGGACAGGCGGACATTCCGGACAAAATGTTTCAGGATTGTGCCCCGGTGATTACGAACTGACGGTTACCGATGACAATGGCTGCACATCAACTGAAGTTGTTAGCATTTCAGAACCATCAGCCATGACACTCAGTGAAAGCATCACACCGGTGACCTGCCATGGTGGAAGTGATGGTTCCATTGCTGTCACAGTCAGCGGCGGATCAGGCAATTACGATTACGAATGGTTTGGTACTACAGGAAATAACCCAACGGCAAGTGGACTGTCTTCGGCAGATTACAACATCGTGGTGTATAACGCCAGCGACCATTCCTGTTTTGTGACAGAATCATATTTTGTACCCCAGCCTGATGAAATAGATGCTTCATTCAGCACGGTAAATGTTACCTGCAACGAAAACAACGGTTCTGCCTGGGTTTCTGGCATATCAGGCGGAACGCCCGGATATAACTATTTCTGGACACCGGGGAATATCAGTGGAACAGATTCTGTGGGCAACCTGACACAAGGTACCTACACTTGCCTGGTAGAAGATGCATACGGATGTACAGCAGATTTTGATGTAGATGTGGATGAAACCCCCGCTCCACAACTTGACAATACCACAGTTGAGCCGGCCAGTTGCTATGGATATAACGATGGATACGGTGAAGTTATAATTTCCGGAGGTACACCTCCATATGATTATAACTGGAATCCTGATGTAAGCGACGAGTCATCATGCAACACACTGGCAGCCAACCTATACACTGTCACAATATCAGATGTCAATGACTGTGAAGTATATGCAACTCTCCCGATCACCAGCCCCGAAGAAGTGGTAGCCATCCCTTCCGGAGAGGATACCATCTGTATAGGACAATCAGCACAGATCACAACAACTGCTTCAGGAGGAACAGCGCCTTATACATATATTTGGGAGGAGCTGGGATCTGGCAGTACACACAATGTAGAACCTGAGGTAACAAGCAATTATATTGTTACCGTAGTGGATGATTCAGGTTGTTCCTCGCAGGCTGCAGATGTGGAAATTACAGTCAGACCACCACTGGACCTCAATGTTGCCACGGACGGGGCAATATGTCAGGGCCAAACAGCTGTTCTGTCTGCTGCAGCAACAGGCGGTGACGGAAATTATACCTATGACTGGGGCAATGGAATGGTGACCGACAACCCACAACTGGCATTCTCACCAGAAACCAGTACTCATTTTGAAGTTGTGTTAACAGATGGCTGCGGTACACCTGCAGATACAGCAGAAATCACCCTCACTGTTTCACCTCAACCTGAAATTGATATTGTCAGGGATCCCACAAAAGGTTGTGCCCCGCTGGAAATATCATTTATTAACAACACCAGCAATAATACCTACACCTACCTCTGGAATTTCGATGATGAAAACTCCGGTGATGAAAATTCATCCACATCGCAACAAGCTGTTCACCTTTATGAAGAAGCAGGTTATTACGATGTCTCACTTACAGTTACCACAAGCCAGGGATGCACAGGCACTGTCTCTGAAAGCATCAGGGTGAAAATGGCTCCGGTCGCCGATTTTATCGCGCAGCCATGGACTGCCGGAGCGTTTTCTTCCTCAGTGCATTTCAATGATGAATCAATCGGAGCAAGCGCATGGGAATGGCACTTTGGTGATGAAGGCATGAGTACGGTACAGAATCCGGATTACATATTTGAAGAACCCGGAGATATTCCTGTTACACTCATAGCCTTCAACAATATCGGCTGCACTGATACCATAACACAGGAAGTCCGTATTATTGAAGAACACAGGTTCTACGTACCAACGGCAATCAACCTGCATTCACCCGGAAACAATGAATTCTATCCAAAAGGTGTAGGAATTGATTATGATACCTACGAAATGACCATTTTCGACCGATGGGGTGAACCTTTGTTTACAACCACAAACATTAACGAACACTGGGAAGGCAGATCAGACCAAAACATGGGAGATTATGTACCACAAGGTGTCTATACCTGGATAATCACACTGAGAGATAAGTTTGGTAAGGAACACACCTACAGCGGCAAAGTCACTGTATTCAATTAAATCTCCATCCACAGATACACTATAAATAACAGCAGAAGCCACTGGTTTCTGCTGTTATTGTTTTGATGCATTAGCACCCACCCTAAAGATTGACTTGTTTTGCCGGAAACAATTTATCATCAAATCAATTTTCTTATTTTTGCCGGAAAATCTTAAAATCAACTCATGATGGAGTACCTTGGATTTTCATTTTTCTTTATCTTATCGCATATACTGGCATATACAATTGCTGGTGTTATAGCACTTGGCATTAGCAAAGATATCTACGAGAGTAAGGCAAGACTTTGTGACTTTTTGCGGGACATGGCAGATAAACAGGAAAGCAAACATGTTTCACGGTACTTTCTGCCCGCCCAGATAATCCGTGGGCTGCTGATGTCTGTGATTTTATTTCCCCTGCTTCCGGCCATTTCAGATTTTCCGTTCCATATTTCCTCTTTGTTTTTTGCAGGGCTGATGTTTGTTTTCACCCATCTGGCAGCCGCATCTCCTTTCATTGACAATATTGAAGGCTGGGTATATTTCAAAAAAAAATACATCAGGAAATCCGCAATCGCAAAATTCCAGACGGAAATGCTTACCTATGCAGTACTTTTCGGACTCCTGATAAGCATGGCGATAGAATGGATTCTCTGAGGCCCTGCTACTATTGAAAACTTGTCTTTACAATCCAGCATATCAAAAAAACACCTTCGAAATCCGGATGTTTATTAACATATCCGGCAGAGTGTGACAATAATCTTGCGTTGATTGCCAAAAAACATGTATTTTCGCACTTGAAAAACAACGATTTGATTTATTATGGCTGAAAAAGTAAACCTCTTTGCAGACTTTCCGGAAACCAGTACGGAAGACTGGATGGAGAAGGTCAAAAAAGACCTCAAAGGTGCAGATTTTGAACGCAAGCTTGTCTGGCGCACGCTGGAGGGCTTTAATGTCATGCCCTTTTACAGGCTTGAAGATTTGCAAAACAAAGAATACCTGAACACACATCCCGGGGAATTCCCTTACACCCGCGGTACAGAAGTCAAAAACGACTGGCTTGTACGTCAGGATATTGATGTTGATGATGTGAAAGCGGCCAACAAAAAAGCCCTCAACATTCTCAATAAAGGCGTAACAGCAATTGGCTTCAACATGAAGCGGGCTATCACTCCCGAAGAGCTTGAACAGCTCCTTGACGGCATTGTGCTGGAAGCACTCCCGGTGTATTTCAACTCACCGGACAGTACCGGTTTGTACTCCAGACTGCTTGCCGATTACGTGGAGAAAAAAGGTCTTGATAAAACCAAAATTCAGGGTGCCGAAGATTTTGACAGCCTGGGTTTCCTGGTGTTGAACGGCTTTATGCCCTGCGGTAAAAGCAATTGCGATTGCACTGAGAAGCTCCTTAAAGATGTAAAAGACCGTCTTCCGGCATACAGACCGGTAAGTGTGAACGCAAAACATTTCCAGAATGCAGGATCTAACCTCACTCAGGAGCTGGCTTTTGGCCTGGCTATGGGTGTTCAGTACCTCGACAGTTTGACAGAAGCAGGCATGTCAATAGATGAAGTTGCACCACGCATGCAGTTTAATTTTGCTGCCGGTTCCAACTATTTTATGGAAATCGCCAAATTGAGGGCCGCACGCACCCTGTGGGCAAAAATTGTTGAAGCTTACAAACCTGAGAAAAAAGAATCAGCAAAAATGCATGCACATGTGGAAACTGCCACCTGGAACATGACCGTATACGATCCATACGTAAACATGCTGCGTGCAACTACAGAAGCCATGTCAGCAGCGCTTGGAGGTGCTGAAAGCATCAATGTTCTCCCATCCAATCTTGCCTATGAGGAGCCTACTGAGTTCTCAGAACGCATGGCTCGAAACATTCAACTCATACTGAAAGAAGAATCCCATTTTGACAAAGTGCAGGATCCCGCAGCAGGCTCCTATTATGTTGAAACACTAACAGAGAAAATTGCTGAAGAAGCCTGGAAAATCTTCCTGGAAATTGAAGAAGCCGGTGGATTCAGGCAGGCCTTTAAGGACAATCTTATACAGTCAAAAATTGACCAAACCATTGCTGCACGCAAGAAAAAAATGGCCTTACGCAAGGAAGTCCTTGTGGGAACAACCCAGTATCCCAATGCCGACGAACAAATGGATGAAGACATTAACATCAATCATCTGTTTAAATCGCAGAAAAAAGATACAGGCAATGGACGCCCCCTACGTATTTTCCGCATAGCTGAAGAGTTTGAAGCCATGCGCCTGAAAACCGATAACAGCAAAACCACACCCAAAGTCTTTATGCTGACCGTTGGTAATCCTGCCATGCGCAGTGCCCGCTCACAATTTGCAGCCAACTTTTTCGCGGTTGCAGGTTTTGACATCATCAACAACATTGGTTTCGACAGCGTGGAAGATGGCTATAAAGCTGCCAAAAAAGCAGGTGCAAGCATCATTGTCCTCTGCTCATCAGACAAAGAATATGAAGAATTTGGCAAAGAACTGGCAAAACTGGATAATGGAAAAACCATGTTGGTTGTTGCCGGAAATCCCGAATGCAAAGACAGCCTGAAGGAGGGCGGTATAGACCGCTTTGTTCATGTCAAATCCGATATTCTTGCTACCCTGAGTGAAATTCAGACCGAATTAGGAATTTAAAACGCCAGCAATTATGAAACCAGATTTCAAATCCATAGATATCAAAAGCCGCCCGCAAACTACCAGCGATAAAGACTGGGAAGCAGCGCACAAGATAAGTAAAGACTGGCTGACCCCGGAGAAAATTGAGGTCAAACCGGTTTACACAAAAAATGACATCAGCGATGCCAGACACCTGAACTACGCAGCAGGAATCTCACCCTATCTGCGCGGTCCGTATTCAGCCATGTATGCCATGCGCCCCTGGACTGTACGTCAGTATGCAGGCTTTTCCACCGCTGAAGAATCCAATGCATTTTATCGTCGTAACCTGGCAGCCGGACAAAAAGGCCTTTCCGTAGCCTTTGACCTGGCAACCCATCGTGGCTACGACTCCGATCATGAGCGCGTGGTGGGTGATGTTGGGAAAGCCGGTGTTGCCATCGACTCAGTGGAGGATATGAAAATTCTTTTTGATCAGATTCCGCTGAACAAAATGTCCGTATCCATGACCATGAACGGTGCTGTACTGCCAATTATGGCCTTTTACATCGTGGCCGGCCTGGAACAGGGTGCCAAGCCGGAAGAAATGGCCGGAACCATCCAAAACGACATTCTGAAAGAATTCATGGTGCGGAACACCTATATTTACCCACCGGAATTCTCCATGCGCATTATCTCTGACATTTTCGAGTTTACATCTCAGAAAATGCCAAAATTCAATTCCATTTCCATTTCAGGATACCACATGCAGGAAGCCGGTGCCACCAACGATATTGAGCTTGCCTACACCCTGGCCGACGGACTGGATTACATCCGTACGGGAATTGATGCCGGACTGGATGTGGATGCATTTGCACCCCGCCTCTCCTTTTTCTGGGCCATCGGGATGAACCATTTCATGGAAATTGCAAAAATGCGCGCTGCCCGTATGCTTTGGGCCAGGATTGTAAAACAGTTCAATCCCAAAAATCCCAAATCCATGGCATTGCGTACACACTCACAGACCTCAGGCTGGTCTCTGACGGAACAGGATCCCTTCAACAACGTTGCCAGAACCTGTATTGAAGCCATGGGTGCTGCTTTGGGACATACGCAATCTCTGCATACCAACGCACTGGATGAGGCCATTGCTCTGCCCACAGACTTTTCTGCACGCATTGCACGTAACACGCAAATTTACCTGCAGGAAGAAACAGAAATCACCCGGGAGGTAGATCCATGGGGCGGCTCTTATTATGTAGAAAGCCTGACAAAGGAAATTGCCGATCGCGCATGGGAACATATTGAAGAAATTGAAAGCCTGGGCGGCATGACCAAAGCCATTGAAACAGGCATCCCCAAAATGCGCATTGAAGAAGCTGCAGCACGAGCTCAGGCCAGAATCGACTCCGGAAGACAGACCATTGTTGGCATCAACAAGTATCGTCGTGAGAAAGAAGATCCCATCGATATTCTGGATGTTGACAATACCGCTGTACGCGAATCTCAGATAAAACGATTAAAACAACTGCGTGACGAACGAAATGAAGCCGAAGTACAGGCCGCTCTGAAAGCCATTACCAAAGCTGCGGAAAGCGGCAAAGGCAACCTGCTTGAACTGGCTGTGGATGCAGCCCAAAAAAGGGCAACCCTGGGTGAAATTTCCTACGCATGCGAAAAAATTGTCGGGAGGTATCAGGCTGTGATCAGATCCATCAACGGAGTATATTCCTCAGAAAGCAAAGACGACAAAAGCTTTGAAAAAGCCAAAAAACTTTGCAATGAGTTTGCAGAGAAAGAAGGTCGTCAGCCACGCATTATGGTGGCAAAAATGGGGCAGGACGGTCACGACCGTGGTGCCAAAGTTGTATCAACCGGTTATGCCGACATTGGTTTTGATGTTGACATCGGCCCGCTGTTCCAGACCCCGGCTGAAGCTGCACGGCAGGCTGTGGAAAATGACGTACACGTCCTGGGCGTAAGCTCTCTGGCTGCAGGTCACAAAACACTTGTTCCTGCCGTAATGGAAGAGCTGAAAAAGCTTGGCCGTGAAGATATCATGGTAATCGTAGGTGGTGTTATCCCCCATCAGGATTACGATGAACTTTACGAACAAGGCGTGGCAGCCATTTTTGGCCCGGGAACATCCGTTTCCGAAGCGGCCATCCGCATACTTAAGATTTTGCTTGAAGAAGCGTAAACATACCTTGCTATGGTAAAATTAAGCCATTCTGCAAATGCGGAATGGCTTTTTTTTGTAGCTTAGTACAATCAAAGCAAGACCCATGAAAAGCAGCATTTTTATTCTGATTTGTTTATTTCTGATTCAGGTATCACCTGCTCAGAATGTCAAAAACGACAGCCTCAACCATTTATTGGCCGAGGAAGGCACCGAATGGAGCATTGGAAGCTTTAGCGATAACCCTACAGAACCGGATTTTTCGTTTCGCATGAAAATGCAGGGCGATACATTGATTAATGACACAGCTTACCATAAATTGTACCGCTTATCACCACATGAAGGAGTTAACACCTGGCAGGCCTGCTCCTTTGTCCGGATTGACAGTGACAGCCTCTTGTACTACAGGGATACAATCAACCGGGAAGTGCTGGTTTTTGATTTCAAACTTCACCTTGGAGATGATTCTGTATTTCTGCATCCTGTGGTAAACGGAACATGGGATGAAACCATGCTTGAATTTTTATCTGATGCTGAAATCACAAATACCAGCAGCATGATGATTCAGGGAGAAGAAAAAATGAGCTGGGAAATATCTCCAGGCGGAACTACATGGGGAACCTGGTGGACAGAAGGTCTGGGGCCACACTCCGGATTGTGGACAATTCACATGAATCTGACAGGAATGGTTGGCCTGACGCACATTTTGCTCTGTGCGTATCAAAACGGGGAGCTTATCTACAACAACCCCGATTACTCACATTGTGAATACACTGATATACAACAGAAAACACAGAAATCACTCCGCTTCCATCCCAATCCGTTTTCAGATTATCTCTGTATTGACATTGGCAGTAATGCGGCATC
>JBNJGS010000034.1:0-27579 GCA_051747965.1 Bacteroidota bacterium | reverse complement strand
GCTTGCGGAGAGAGAGGGATTCGAACCCCCGGAGCCCGCGAGGGCTCAATGGTTTTCAAGACCACCGCATTCGACCACTCTGCCATCTCTCCAATTGACATGTCAGAGCTTTTGCTCAAACGGACTGCAAATATATTAAGCTTTGATGTATTTCCAAAATATATTGCTGAAAGATTGCCATGATTTTGGGAGAATGATTTTTGTGTATACAGTTTTTTGATCAAAAAATGTATGTTGTGAATTAGTTATCAATTGAATAGGCGGTTACTGATGAAACTTCGATTTCTTTGTTTTAGTTATACAGCGCTATAGCTAACAATAAAAAAATCACGTTCTTGTTCTGCCTGTGGATGGGCTAATGCAAAATTAGTAGAGTTTGAAATATGGCATTAGTGCATATAAAAGTATTTTGAAGCATATAAAAACAATCAAAAAGTTATAAAAAAATATTTATTTCAGTAAGCATTATAAGAAAAAGGTAAAATTGTGCAGATATCTTCAGAATCCATTGCTGTAGCCCGCGTGGTTATTAACAAATAATGATAACTTATCAACAAAGTCGTAAAATTTTATCTCACAACTTGTATATCTTGTTTATTAAACTATATTTGCAAATAGAAGATAACGTAAATTATTTTTTAACCCTAAAACCTAATATTATGAACAAAGCAGAATTAATTGATGCTATTGCTAACAAAGCTGATCTCACAAAAGCTGACGCAAGAAAAGCACTGGATGCATTTCTCGAAACTACAACTGATGCACTGAAAAAAGGTGATCGCGTTGCATTGATTGGATTTGGTTCTTTTTCAGTTTCTGAAAGAGCTGCCCGTAAAGGTAGAAATCCACAGAAACCAAACCAGGTAATCAATATTCCGGCTAAAAAAGTTGTGAAATTCTCAGCTGGTAGCGAATTGAAAGACTCTGTAAAATAGTTCTTTTGATGATGACATGGAAAGGAGCATTCGCAGTGCTCCTTTTTTTTTTATGAAAAAAAACATGGATAATTACGGAAAAAAACTGAGTCAGTATTTAATACAATTTATGTATGAGCGCAGGATTGAGCGTATTGAGGAGGTGCTGGCAAAAAGAACAAAGCACATTACAATCGTGCTGGAAGATATATATCAGTCCCAAAATGCCAGTGCTGTGCTACGTACCTGCGACTGCTTCGGTATTCAGGATGTACACATTATTGAAAACCTGAATACTTATAATATCAACCCGGATGTTTCCATGGGTTCAGACAAGTGGCTTAACCTGACATATCATAATCAGACCGGCAACAATAGCAAAGCCTGTATCAGTAAACTCAGAAAAAAAGGATACAGAATTGTTGCCACCACACCTCATACCGACGATGTTAACCTGGAGTCTTTTGATATTGAAAAAGGAAAATTCGCCCTGGTTTTTGGTTCCGAAAAACCCGGCTTGTCAGAAGAAATCATGGAGGAGGCTGACGAATATCTGCGTATCCCCATGCACGGCTTTACCGAAAGTTTCAATATATCCGTTTCAGCTGCTGTCATTTTGCATCATCTGGTCTGGAAACTGCACCAATCAGATATAAACTGGCAACTCAATGCAGATCAATATGAAGCACTGAAACTTGACTGGATTATCAAAAGCCTTAAAAAGCCGGAATTACTCATCAAATCTTTTGATAAACTTAATCCACATCTGAAATAATCAGCTTTTGCCTGTGAATATTGTTCTCTGATTCTATGACCAGCAGGTAATGACCCGGATCAAGACCGGGATTTATTTTACTTTGTTTGGCATTCAGTGGTCTTTGCCAGAGCTTGTTCCCGGTCAGTGAATATATACTGAGCTTCCCTGATTCTGGATGTTCCGGTAATACCACAACAATACCTGCGGCAGGGGTGGACGGATTGGGAAATACCGATGGTGACTCTGCGACCAATACATCCACATTTGCTTCATGCAATGATGTTTGATAAAAAGCGGCTGCACTGTCTGCTGCTTCATATAAATCGGGCATATTGTTCCCTGCCATAATTGCAAAACAAACACGTACTGTATCTTCAGGAGGAATATCATAAGGCCCGGCGCCAATCACCTGTGCCACATCCCTGCCACTTTCTTCTGTGCCGGCTTCATGCGTGGTGTTACTCAGGGAGTACCATTTTTCTTCATCGGAATAACCATTACTCATGTCAATGATTCCGGTCTCCGGCTGGGTTTGATCTATGGCATAATGATGCATGGGCTGAGAAGAAAGCAGCTTGAGGCCTGTATATAACTTGAGCTCACCGGTATGCCCGGCCCAGGCAAAATTCCTTGTGCTGTCGTATCCGGTATGGTTTTCATTTGCAATGATCAAATCCCAGTCAAAAAATAAACCGCTGTACCAATTGTCAAGGGAAGCAAGATTATGATTGATAATGTCGTATGATACAATAATATAATGAGCATGATTCGAAGGTGCCATGGCTCGTTGGATGATCTCAAGGTTGACTGCATTTGCCTGATCAGTAGCAAAATATGATCCGGATACAGCTTCATTTGTTCCCGGAATATCAGTATAAAAAGGTGTTATGCCCGGTCCAAAATCATTCTCATCACGGATGCAATCAATAATCTTCTCTGAGGAATTTCCCATAAGCATACCTGCATCGTAAAATATATCTTCATGATTTTCATATTTCATTCCCCGGCCATATGTTCTGTATATGTCAGTAAAACCCAGTATCCCCTGACCGGAAATTGATATACGTATGTCTTCATTCCGAAGATCTTTCCATGCCGGATTTACCAAACATTCAATGTATTGGGTGCGTTCCCAGCTGCCGTCAGACATATCCAGCTGAAGGATAACTTTTTCGTTGGCAGGGGCTCCCTCATTGATTTCAAATAAAATTGGATTTTCATCGACAGAAAATCCCTGCAAACTGTCCAATGCACCCGGATTGATGTTTTCAGTTATAAGAGTGATGTCAGGATTATCACAGCTGATATTCACTTGCAGGTTATCAGCACGGCTCAAGTAATTGAAAAATTCACCGCGTATTTCCACCAGCATGCTGTTTTCATAATTGTTTTCCCTGTCATCCGTTAACTCAATATCCCGGAAAACAATACCCGGACCAAACGGATCAGTCAAAGCCCTGTGTGCATTTAAACGGCCGGTTCCAAGCAGGCCTGCAAAATCGGAATTGGCGGCAATGGTGTCAATTACATCCGTTGTGTTTTTCAGTCTTTCCAATACCTGTAGTGCCGACATCCAGGGATATTCTGATCGCACCAGCCCTGCGATACCGCTGACCACCGGATTGGCAAAGGAAGTGCCGGCGTAAACCATACGGTAACCTCCGCCATCCTGGCATGTGTGCATCATGGTGCCAGGGGCCGATAAATCAACATGGTATCCGTAGCTTGAACCTCCGTTGGTTCCGGTGTTTTCCGGTGTCCATTTTTCATCCGCTTCGGTTGTGGCTGCCACAGACAAAACATTATCATAGCTGGCCGGATAAAAATTGCGCATGTCATTGTTGTTGCCGCAAGCTGCAATAACCAGAGCATCATGATTATACACTGCATAATTGATCATGTCCTGCTCAAATTCACTGTAATAATGGTTTCCCCAGGCACAGTTTATGACAGAGGCACCGTGTTGGGCGGCATATACAATTCCCTCATAGCCTTTTGTCAGTAAAATTACCGAATCGTTGATTGTCTCACTAATCTTTACCGGCAGAATTCTGCAGTTAAATCCGGGACCGGAAATACCCAGCCCGTTGTCTGTTTTGGCCGCTGCAATCCCGGAAACAAGGCTTCCATGTTCATTAAGTACATGTTGCGGTGAATTGTCGTCATCTCCCAGATCCCAGCCCCGGTAATTGTCTGTATATCCGTCGTTATCATTGTCCACGCCATCTATAGGATCATTGTGGTTGTATGCAATATTGGGGGCAAGATCTTCATGATCCATATCTAATCCTGTATCTGTTACACCTATGATGATGCTGCTATCTCCCCGTTGTATATCCCATGCTTCATAAGCCTGTATTTTATCAAGATAGTATTGCTGCGATTCATTTAACGGATCATCCGGGATGTACAGTAATGATTGAGGATGTTTGGGCTCTGCATATACCACAGCATCCATTTTCTGAATAACCGCCGCGGCATTCCCGGGACTGATACCGGCATCAGGAGTGAATGTGATGTATCGACTCAAATCAATCAGCTTGGCTGTATCATTTGTTCTTGTGAAATCTTTCTGTTGGGCGTGGGGAAAGACAGGTGCAGCTTTACCGGAAATGTTTTTCATGCCATGTAATTTTGTGACAAATGAAGTTGTGTTTATTCCTGGTCTGAGTTTAATAACCAAGTCGCCGGGATAAGCTTTGTCCTGTGAAAATGCTTCTGCAGGCAGATGCAGAATCAGGCATATGATGAGTAGTAACTTGAGATTAAATTGCATGCTGATACAAATTAGTTTTATGCAAGATACGAAATTTTCAATCTGTTTTGGAAATCTTGTTTACATCAAAAACAAAAAGCCATCCCGCAATGGAATGGCTTCTTGTGTGATTATCATCATTATTATTAGTCTGTTTTAACTGTCCCTGAGATTTTCAGACGGGTAGTTGTGTTTTTTGGATCATTGGTGATTACAGTAATTGTTTTGCGTTGTTTTCCGCGTTTGCCTCTGGAGTTGAAGGTAACTTTGATGAAGCTGCTTTCACCCGGTTTGATCACATCCTTCTCCGGACTGGTGGCTGTACAACCGCAACTGGCTTTAATTTTCCGGATGATGAGATCAGATTTTCCTGTGTTTGTGAATTTGTATTTTGTGGTAATCGATTCATCCTGCACGATTGTTCCGAAATCAAAATCGGTTTTTTCGAATTCTGCAACTGGAGCTTTCGCCAATTCCGATTCTGAAAGATGTGAGAAATCTTCCTCTATGGTTGCACTTACAGACAGACGGTTGCGGTAATTTTTTTCACCGTTAAGCGTCAAATAAATTCTGTCTATGACGAAACCGTAATCGTTTTTGGCTTTCGCATTATATGTAATTGTTATTTTGCCTTTTTCTCCATGCTCTTCTCCGGCTTTTTTGCCCTGCAGGGTTTGTGGTTCAGCTTTTATTTCAATATGGGATGGCACATTGGCAAAGTCAAGTGTTACCGGCTTGTCTGCCATATTAACCACATCAACACTTTCTGTTTGTATTTCCGTGTTTTTGATTTTTACAAAAGCAACATGTGAGGTTTTAAGCCGCAGGTCTCCGTAAACTTTGGGATAGTGGTCTTCAATGGTTTTTTCACGTGGTGTAACGTTCCCTGTGATGCGTAATATGGTTGTGCGCGGTTCGCCGTTTGTGGTAACGGTTATGGATTTATTGAATTTTCCCGGACGATTTTTGGGGTTGTAGGTGGCATTAACATAGCCGCTTTCACCCGGTTTGATAGGTTCTTTGCTCCAGTCCGGGGCAGTGCATCCACACGATGAGCGAACATTGGTTATAATGAGATTTTCACTGCCGGTGTTCTTGAAAACAAATTTTGCTGTCTGTTTTCCTGCTTCCTCTTTAAATGTGCCGAAATTATGGGTTGTTTTATCCCAGGATACACTGGCACCTTTGGTCTGAGCATTGGTGTTCAGTGCAAAGAATGAAACCAAAATCACCGAGAGGCTGATGTTAAATAATTTTTTCATGATTCTATGAGTTTTTATGAAATCAAAACTTATTTGTGAATTTTGTTCTTATGTCTATTTTACAATTATCAGACCAAAATTAATAAAAAATCCCGGCCGAATGAAAAAAATTATGTTTGTTCAATTTTCATCCTGGCTTTGGGGGTAAGCTCATGGCCTGCGAACTGCCCTTTTTTGTGTTTATAATATCCTATTATGGCTATCATAGCTGCATTATCTGTTGTGTAAGATAATTGAGGAATGTGTAGATTCCAGTCTTTTTCGGCGGCCTTTAACTCAAGTTTTTTCTTTAAATAAGAGTTGGCAGATACACCACCGGAGGCGGCAATGTTTGAAATACCTGTCATTTTTGCAGCCTTCACCAGTTTTTCAATCAAAATTTCAACAATGACATGCTGTAATGATGCAGCCAAATGATGTTTTTCCCGCTCAACAAACCCTTCATCCTTTTTAATTTCATCCCGCAGAAAATACAAAAACGACGTTTTCAAACCACTGAAACTAAAATCCAGACCGGCAATGCGTGGCCTGGAAAATGAATATTTGTGCGGGTCTCCCGTTTTACCCAATTTATCGATGACCGGTCCTCCGGGATAACCCAGACCCATCACTTTGGCACACTTGTCAAATGCTTCGCCCGCAGCGTCGTCTATTGTGCCCCCCAGTATTTCAAAATCCAGGTAATCTTTTACGAGTACGATTTGTGTGTGACCCCCTGATATCAGTAAATTGAGAAAAGGGAAGGCAGGTTCCGGCTCATGCTGGTTGGTTTCATTTTTCAAAAAATGGGCAAAAATATGTCCGTGTAAATGATTGACTTCCACCATCGGAATATCAGTGGCAAGACTTAAGCCCTTGGCGAAACTACTACCCACCAAAAGCGAACCCAAAAGTCCCGGGCCCCGCGTATAGGCTATGGCTGAAAGTTGATGCATTTTTATGCCTGCCCGCTGTAAAGCCTGATCAATCACAGGTATGATGGTCTGCTCATGGGCCCGGCTTGCCAGCTCGGGAACTACGCCTCCATATGCCTCATGTACTTTCTGACCCGCTGTGACATTACTGAGAACGTAATTATCCCGCAAAACGGCTGCCGATGTATCATCGCAGGATGTCTCTATGCCTAGTATATATCTTGTCATACACAATATTTTTACAAATTTAATTAATTGCACGTTTTTTGTACCTTTTATAAACCATAATCTTCAGGCTTTATTATTTTTGTAACAAAGTAATCATTGTGTGGAAAAGAAATTTATATCGGTTTGTTATTATCATTGTGATTGTATTGCTTCGTTTCCTAATTGTAAATGCAGTGATATTTCAATCTGGTAGTAGTCAGTCATGGCTGACCAAAAACACCGTTGCATTTCTTTCCAAAAAATATGATGTCGATATCAGCATAGGAAAAGTAGATGTCAGGCTGCCCAACAAGTTGATTCTGGATGATGTGATTCTCAGGGATGAATCCCGGGATACACTGCTCTACACCAAGCAGATTGAGGCAAGAATCTCAGCCCTTAAAATCCGGAAAAAACGACTCTACCTGAAAAAAGTAGCCCTTGTTAATCCTGTAATTCATGTGTATCAGGATACTGCCGGACAATTTAACTTTGATTACCTTATTGATAAATTCAGTTCGGATAAGGAAAAACCGGATTCGGTGGATGGATTGGATATTTTTCTTGACGAGTTCACACTGCAGTCTGCAAGCCTGAAATATCAGAATGCTCCCTGGGAAACTACACCTGGTTATTTCAATTCATCAGACCTGCTTGTCAATGGTTTTGATATTTCAATTGGTGATTTTCAGATGCATGGGGATACCATAGAAATGGAATTGAATCGTTTGGCACTACAGGAGAAATCAGGGCTGGGCCTTCAGAAAATGTCCGGAGTGATTTTTATCTCGGATAGCCTGTATCAGATAAAGAATCTGTTTTTGAAAACAAATCATTCGCTATTGCATGCCCCAATGCTTGAGGCTGCTATGCTAAACGACAGCCTGACTGATTTCTGGAATGATATCAGCCTGGATGTCCATATTGACTCCAGTATATTGTCTGTTGAGGATGCAGTTTACTTCTCCCCCGAACTGAAAGGCCTGGACCAGAAAGTCCGTCTTAGTGCCAGATTGCAGGGAACTCCCTCCGATATTAAACTCCGGGATTTTGACTTTGCCTATGGAAACGATACACGCCTGTATGGTGATGTCAGCGTAAATGGCCTCCCGGATATGGAAAACAGCTTCATCTTTGCTGAAATTAAACAATTGTCTTCATCTGTGCATGATGTACAGACATTTTATCTGCCTCCCTTTGATGAACAAAGCCCCATTAGATTGCCCGAAATCATCAGGGAAATTGGAACCATTGATTTTGAGGGAACACTGACAGGTATGTTTAATGACCTGGTGGCCGATGGCTTATTTCAAACAAGCGCAGGAAATATTTCTACTGACCTGGCAGTGAAATCCTATGGTGGAACCGGAGATGTCAGCCTCAAAGGCGATGTCCGGGTAATGAATATGCAGGTAGGTTCTTTGCTTGACAGGGAAGACTTGTTGGGTGTGCTTGATATGGGAGCCAATCTCAGAGGAACCATTGATACACTGGGACATTATGATTTAAGCTTAAGCAGCAAAATCAACAAAGCAGAAGTATATGAATATCCGTATCAGAATATTGAAATTGCCGGCCGGTTAACCAATACCTCATTTAACGGAGAAATGATGATAGATGACCCCAACCTGAAATTTGAATTTCTTGGTGGATATGAAATGGAAGATGGTGTGCCGGATATGAATTTCCGTGCCGATTTCTCTGCAAATCCCTATGAGCTGAATCTGGATACTACAGAATCACAAGTAGGATTCCTTATGCTTGCCAATTTTGCAGGGGATGGTATCAATACCGCCAGTGGTAACCTGCAGTTTGCCAACCTGTATCTCAAACGGAATGGCGATTCAGCCAGAATTGACAAAATTGATATCAACACCGGGGAATTGCTGGATGAACAGTTTATCGATATAAAAAGTGATTATTTCAACTTTGCATCAACCGGAAGCTATGATGTTCCAGGAATGGTAACGGAGCTATCAGGCCTGGTGTACAACTACCTGCCGGTCCTGGCAGATGAACGCAAAGACTGGATTGCAAAAAAGCCTGGCCGGCTGAAGTTTGAGGCAGAATTCCACAATTTGTCGGAAATAACCGGATTCTTTTTACCACAATTGAAGATTGACAAAAATGTATACCTCAACGGAGTCCTTGATGCCAACAAAAACCAGTACACTTTAGATTGTTCGGCCTCAGAAATAAAATATGATACCATAATTCTCAGAAACTTAACACTTCAGATGCTCGCTGGAGAGAAGTCACTTGGAATTGATGTCGGATTTGATGAAATTATCAGCCGGGAAAATGCTTTCCTGGAAAACTTTGCCCTGAATACTCTCACCGTCAATGATTCAACACAAATTGTTCTGAATTGGGATAATCAGGACAGTGTCCGTTATGCGGGAGAACTTAATGCCAGTATGAGACTGTTTAATTCTCTGGGCGATAACATCGGAATAACTGCAAGTATTTATCCTTCGGATTTTGTGCTTAAAAATCAAAACTGGAAACTTGCCAAATCCAACATTATAAAAGACAGCACCGAGTTGAGTGTGGATAAATTCGAATTTTATAATGAAGAGCAAAGAATCCGGCTGATGGGGGAATTGTCCCGGAATCCCGACAAAGACATGAGATATTACATTGAAGACTTCGATATTTCTGTTTTCAATCCTTTCCTGAAAACAATGGGTTATCAGCTCAGGGGAGAACTCAACAGCAATGGGCGGGTTGCAGATGTTTATGATGAAATGGTGTTCCGGGCATTCCTTGATCTTAATGACCTTTATATCAATAATGAAGAATTTGGACGTCTGCAGGTCAACAGCAGCTGGGATTATCTTACCAGATCCATCAAACTCGACGGTAACAGCCGCTATCTTGATTTTCGCGGTAACCTCAATCCCGGCGAAGATCTTATCAACCTGACCCTCAATGTGAACAATTTTGGCCTAGCCGTGCTGGAACCCTACCTTATTGATGCCGGATTGCTGAATATCCGCGGAAAACTGGACGGAAGTGTAAATATCAGTGGAAAACTTTCTCAACCTGATATTCAGGGAGCCCTTGATTTTGACAGGGCAGGGCTGACTTATGATATGCTGATGGCCAGATTCAATCTGAGTGATTCAATCTTCGTTTATTCGGATTCCCTCGTGCTGAAAAACTTCCTTATCGCTGATGAATACGGAAACCCGGGTGTCATCAGAGGCAAACTCACCCACAATATGTTTAAGGACATTAAGTATGATTTTGATATCGGACTGGAAAATTACCACATCATGAATACCAGTGTGATTGATAATGAAACTTACTATGGTTCTGCTTTTGCAACTGCACAGGCCAACATCAGCGGGGGAACGGAAGATATTACCATTGATATATCCGAAGCTACCACCGAAAAAAACACTGTGTTTGTCCTTCCCATGACCAACTCATACGAAGCAGATGATTCTCCCTGGATAACTTTTATCCAGGATTCCGTAAGTCAGGAAAACCTGGAAAACCTTGTGCCGGAATCAGCATTCGATGTTACATTTCTGATGAATATAGATGTGACACCGGAAGCAGAAGCAAGACTCGTTTTTGATCCACAGGTCGGGGATATGATTCGTGCAAATTGTGATGGTAACCTTAGCATAGAAGTATCACCGGATACTGACTTTTCAATGAAAGGCGAACTTGAGGTGCAAGGTGGTGATTACCTGTTTACCCTGCAAAATGTGATCAATAAAAGGTTTGTACTCCAGGAAGGTGGTATGATATCATGGGATGGTGACCCACTGGAAGGAAAACTTGATCTGGAAGCAGCGTATAAACTGAAAGCCCCACTGTATGATATCATGGTCGGTATAGATACCAGTGACATCTATAAAAAGCGAACCGATGTGCTTTGCATGATGGAAATGACCGGCAACCTCAATAATCCGGACATCAGATTTGATATTCAGGTGCCAAATGCAGATGAAAAAGCAAAAACCCGGATTGAAAGTCTGACCGCAGATGAAATCAATAAGCAAGTACTTACTCTGCTGGTACTAAACCGTTTTTATACACCGGATGATATGCAAATGGCAGGTGCTGATGCCCGCGGGGCCAACATTGCCGGAGTAACTTCCTTTGAAATGCTGTCAAATCAGCTAAGTAACTGGTTGTCGCAGATTTCCGATGATTTCGATATTGGTGTGAATTATAGTCCGGGAGATGAAATAACCAGCCAGGAGCTGGAAGTTGCTCTCTCTACACAGTTGCTGAATGACAGGGTGATAATCAATGGAAATGTTGGGGTTGGTGAACATGAAAATACAACCAGTGATATCATTGGTGATGTGGAAGTGCAGGTGAAAGTGAATAAGTCTGGTAACCTGCGTGTGAAGGGTTTTACCCGGGCAAATACGCAGTCACAAATGCAGTACGATTATGGCCCGTACACCCAGGGAGTAGGCCTGTTTTATACCGAATCATTTTCAACCCTGAGAAGTCTTATGAGACGTTATATCAGAGGGGTATTTCCCGGAAATAATGATGAGGCTGAGGAGCAGATCCCTCAAACAGACAGCATTCGGACCGAATAAAAATGCGGATTACTTCCCCTTTCGTAAACGGAAAAGATGACGCCGTGGTGTGAAATTTGTGGTTTCCAGCTGATATTCATCTCTGGCCCAGCGGATGTCCTCAATTGTATAAAATGCATTTGGATTGTAATCGTGTACCAGGGCAAGCAGCTCATTCAATCTTTTACGTTTGCATGTTGTAAATATAACATGTACATCTTCCTTGTTGCCTCTGGCTTCAATATAGGTGACGCCAAATCCATTTGCTCCAATAGATTTTATCAGTTTTTCAGCTCCCCGACGGGTAATGATCCTTACACCGACTTTGCCAATGGCCAGCTTTTCCTCGATATACATACCTATATAGGTACCCGCACTGAATCCGGCAGCGTAAAATATGTAATTCATCCAGTTGTTCAGGTTCTCCATGATTTTACTGATGGCGATCACCCATATCAGTATTTCAATAAAACCAAGGATCGGGGCTATTTTTTTGTAGCCTCGCCCCATAAGTATCAGGCGCAATGTTCCAATGCTTACATCAAGAATTCTTGCCACAAAAATAAAGGCAGGAATCAGTATCCATGTTTCAAAATCAAATGAATTCATCATAATACTATGGTTCGATTAAAAATTTTGCAAATGAAAGCATTTTAATTGAATTGTGATCATATGTTTTACATCATTTTTTACTACCTTGTCTGAATGGCAAATATTCTTATTTTTGTTAAGCATAATTAAGATCTAAATAATTAAAAATTAATAAATTATGAGAAAACATATTTTTAATGCAGGTCCCTGCAAATTATCCGACAGAACGCTTGAAAATACAGCCAAAGCCGTTCTTGAACTCGACGACAACGGCCAGTCTATTTTAGAAGTTTCACACCGCAGCCCTGAATTCATGGCTGTTATGGATGAGACAAAATCACTCATGCATGAGGTGATGAATATCCCCGATGATTTTGAGGTTCTTTTCCTGGGCGGTGGTGCTTCAATGCAATTTGCCATGATACCATACAATTTCCTTAGTGGCAAGGCTTTCTACCTCAATACAGGAACCTGGTCAAGCAAGGCAATCAAAGAGGCTGCCCTCTGGGGCGATGTCACGGAGGTGTCTTCCGAAGACAAAGGATTTACTTACATTCCCAAAGGATATGACATTCCTGCCGATGCAGATTATGCGCATATCACAACCAACAACACCATCAAGGGTACAGAATTGTTTGAAGATATTGATTCTCCAGTGCCTTTATTTGCAGATATGTCATCTGATTTCATGAGCCGTCCGGTGGACTTCTCAAAATATGCCATGGTATATGGTGGTGCCCAGAAAAATATCGGCCCGGCCGGTGCTACCTTCGTTATCATCCGTAAATCCATCCTTGATAAAGTTATTGACCGGCCAATCCCAACCATGCTGAAATATAAAACGCATGTAGATAAAGATTCTATGTTCAATACACCTCCTTGTATCAACGTGTTTGCCATCCGAGAAACACTCAAATGGGTGAAAGAACTCGGTGGCGTTGAAGCCATGGATAAACTTGCTCAGGAACGGGCAGACCTTCTTTACAATGCAATTGATGAAAGCAAAATGTTTAAAGGCACTGCTGCCAAAGAAGATCGCTCTCGCATGAACATTTGCTTTGTGTTTGAAGAAAAATATGAAGGCCTGAAAAATGATTTCCTGAAATATACCGCTGAGCGAGATATTATCGGAATCAAAGGCCACCGCTCTGTTGGCGGATTCAGGGCTTCTACATACAATGCATCAAGCATTGATGATGTCAACGCTCTGGTGAAAGCCATGAAGGATTTCGAAAAAGAAAATGCATAAGTTTCCCATACAGCCCGGTTACATATGCCGGGCTGTTTTTGTCAAATTTTAAACTCATTACTTATGAAAAAAGTACTTGTAGCAACCGAAAAACCTTTTGCTCCCGATGCTGTAACCGGGATAAAAGATATTTGCAAAGCAGCAGGTTACGACCTGACTGTTCTCGAAAAATATGATGGAAAACAGCCTTTACTTGCGGCCGTTGCTGATGTCAATGCACTGATTATCCGCTCCGATAAAGTGACCGCTGAAGTGATTGATGCCGCCAAAAACCTTGAAGTGGTTGTCCGTGCAGGTGCAGGTTACGATAATGTGGACCTGGATGCCGCTACCAAAAATGATGTTGTGGTAATGAATACACCCGGACAAAATTCAAACGCAGTTGCAGAATTGGCACTCGGTATGATGGTTTACCTTGCCCGTGGAGGATTTAACGGAAAACCGGGAACTGAACTTAAGGATAAAACCCTGGGAATCCACGCCTACGGAAATGTCGGTCAGCATGTAGCACGCATCGCCAAAGGATTTGGTATGGAAGTGATGGCCTTTGACCCCTTTGTGGAAAAAGCAGAAATTGAAAAAGACGGTGTGAGAGTTCTGGATACGGTAGAAGAATTGTATCAGGAATCACAATATATCTCATTGCATATTCCTTCCAATGATAAAACAAAAGGTTCCATTGGAAAAAAACTTCTTGCATCCATGCCTGAGAACGGTGTGCTCGTGAATACCGCACGTAAGGAAGTTATCAATGAAGATGAGCTTCTGCAGGTGTTTGCTGAGCGGGATGACTTTGCTTATATTTCCGATATTGCTCCTGATTGCAAAGATGAAATTGCTGAAAAATACGATGGCCGTTACTTCTTTACCCCCAAGAAAATGGGTGCCCAGACAAAAGAAGCCAATGTCAATGCAGGTATTGCAGCGATAAAACAAATCAAAGCAATGTGGGATGACAAGGACAAAACCTTCCAGGTAAATAAATAATAACCTTAAAAAACAAATTGTAATGGCAATAATAAAACCGTTCAGGGGACTGCGCCCGCCAAAAGAAATAGCCGCAGAGCTTTCAAGCCTCCCCTATGATGTGATGAATTCAGAAGAAGCAGCCGAAATGGCTGAAGGAAAAGAACATTCACTACTGCATATTACGCGTGCGGAAATCGACTGCCCGGAGGGTACCGATATCCACTCTGAAACCGTGTACGAAAAAGCAGTGGAGAATTTCAAAAAATTCCAGAATAAAGGCTGGTTGCAGCAGGATGAAGAACCCCGTTACTATATCTATGCTCAAACCATGGACGGCCGTACACAATATGGCATCGTTGCCTGTGCTGCATGTCAGGATTATAAAAAAGGCGTCATCAAAAAGCACGAGCTTACCCGCCCTGAAAAAGAAGAAGATCGCATGGTGTTAACACGCTACACACGTGCCAATATCGAGCCGGTTTTCTTTTCCTACAAGGCAGTGCCGGAAATCGATGCTATTGTTGAACGCATCTCCAAAAACGAAAAACCGGAATACGATTTTGTAGCCGAAGAGGACGGTTTCGGACATACACTCTGGCCGGTGTACAAGGATGAAGATAATAAAGAACTTGAACGTCTCTTTGCTGAAAAAGTACCTTCTACTTACGTGGCTGACGGCCACCATCGTACCGCCGCCGCCGCCCGCATCGGTGACGAGTTTGCAGCCAAAAATCCAAACCATACCGGTAAGGAAGAGTACAACTATTTTATGGCTGTACATTTCCCCGATGATCAACTGAATATCATTGATTACAACCGTGTGGTGAAAGACCTGAACGGCTTGTCCGGGGAGGAGCTTATAAGCAAACTCAAGGAAAGCTTTGAGGTGGAAGAAATGGGCAGCGATATTTATAAACCTGCCAGATTACACGAATTCAGCATGTACCTTGATGGCAAATGGTATAAACTTACAGCCAAAGAAAATACATACGATGACAATGATCCCATCGGTGTGCTTGATGTGACAATTCTTTCCAATGAAGTGCTGGAAAAATTGCTTGACATTAAAGACCTGCGTACTTCTAAACGCATCGACTTTGTCGGTGGTATCCGGGGACTTGGCGAACTGAAAAAACGGGTTGATTCCGGTGAAATGAAAGTTGCTTTTGCACTTTACCCGGTAAGTATGCAACAATTGATTGATATTGCTGATACCGGCAACATCATGCCTCCAAAAACAACCTGGTTTGAACCAAAACTCCGCTCAGGTTTGACCATCCATAAACTGGACTGAATCAGATAAGCGCTGAATATAATAATAACGCCAAATCCGGGAGGGTTTGGCGTTTATTGTTGAGCGTTGTTTGCGTTTTAAAGAGAAATGCAATTTACTTTTTGGAAGCGTACATTCTTTTTGTCTTTTTCAGATACGATGGCATCTTCCGGTTTGATTTTCCAGTCGATGGCCAGGTCGGGATCATCCCAGGCCACGCCATCTTCACATTCGGGGTGATAGTAATCATCACACTTATAGGCAAAAACTGCCTGATCTGATAAAACAGCAAATCCATGAGCAAATCCATGCGGAATAAAAAACTGCCAGTGATTATCTTCGGTGAGTTCAACCGCCACGTGTTTACCAAACGTAGGAGATCCCTTGCGTAAATCCACTGCTACATCAAGCACACGCCCACGGATTACCCGCACAAGTTTTGCCTGTGCGTGTGGTGGCCGTTGAAAATGCAACCCGCGGATAACACCATAGTGGGATGATGATTCATTGTCCTGTACGAATCTGGTGTCAATGCCGGTCTCTTCAAACCATTGATCGCGCCAGCTTTCAAAAAAATAACCCCGCTCATCACCAAAAACTTTTGGTTGTAAAATCAATAAATCCGGTATCTCAGTTTTAATGAATTCCATAACTTTCTTCGTTTGCAATGCGCATCAGGTATTTCCCGTAATTATTTTTCATCAGTGGCTCAGCCAGTTTAATAAGCTGTTCCTTATCAATAAAGCCACGTTTAAAGGCTATTTCTTCTATGCAGGAGGCTTTCAGACCCTGCCGGTTTTCCAGTGTGGCAATAAAATTGGATGCCTGCAGCAGGGAATCCGGTGTGCCGGTATCCAGCCACGCCACACCACGGCTCAATAACTCCACGCTGAGCTTGTCTTCCTCAAGGTAAAGCTTGTTCAGGTCGGTGATTTCCAGTTCCCCGCGGGCTGATGGTTTAAGACTTTTCGCTTTTTCCACCACGGTATTATCGTAAAAATACAGGCCGGTAACAGCGTAGTTCGATTTTGGTTTTTCCGGCTTTTCCTCGAGAGAAATTACTTTACCGCTTTTGTCAAATTCGGCCACCCCGTAACGCTGCGGATCAGTTACGTAATATCCAAAAACTATGGCGCCCTCTTTCAGGTCGGCAGATTCCTGCAATTTTCCACCCAATCCATGACCATAGAAAATGTTATCCCCAAGCACAAGGCAGACTTCATCATTGCCAATGAACTCCTCACCAATCAGAAAAGCCTGTGCCAGCCCGTCGGGAGAAGGCTGCTCGGCATATTCAATTTTCAGGCCCAATTGTCTGCCGTCACCAAAAAGATTTTCGTACAGCGGCAGATCGTGTGGGGTGGAGATGATCAGAATCTCGCGTATGTCTGCCAGCATGAGCACCGATAAAGGATAATAAATCATGGGCTTATCGTAAACCGGAATAATCTGTTTTGATATGCTGCGTGTAATGGGATGCAGACGGGTTCCTGCACCACCTGCCAGTATAATTCCTTTCATAATTCAAGCATTTTTTTAAAATAATCAATGGTTCGTTTCAGTCCTGTTTCAAGTTGTATTTTTGGCTCCCAGCCTTGTAGTTCTTTTTTGGCCAGGCTGATATCCGGTTGCCTTTGAACGGGATCGTCTTCCGGCAGAGGATGAAAGCTGATTTTGGATTTTGAGCCTGTCAATCGAATAATCGTCTCGGCCAGTTCCAGCATGGTGAATTCATTCGGATTGCCAATGTTTACCGGGCCGTGAAAATTCTCCCGGCTGTTCATCATACGAATCAGACCTTCCACCAAATCATTGACATACTGAAAACTGCGGGTTTGTGATCCGTCGCCAAAAATGGT
The DNA here is from genome assembly GCA_051747965.1 of Bacteroidota bacterium. GTDB lineage: Bacteria > Bacteroidota > Bacteroidia > Bacteroidales > ML635J-15 > JAQIBY01. Next base: position 10,279 of record JBNJGS010000034.1, on the reverse strand, counting down.
TATGTCTTCTCCTTTGAGTGCCTGCACGATGAAGTTTGATACAACACGGCCGTCTGCCGGATCCATACGTGGTCCGTATGTGTTGAATATCCGTACTATCTTTATCCGTACATTGTTTTGTTTGTGATAATCCATGAACAATGTTTCGGCGCATCGTTTGCCTTCATCATAACATGAACGTGAACCGATTGGGTTTACATGACCCCAGTAATCCTCTGTCTGTGGATGTACCTGCGGATCACCATATACCTCACTTGTTGATGCCTGCAAAACCTTGGCTTTGATGCGCTTGGCCAGCCCCAGCATGTGAATGGAACCCATCACGGAGGTTTTTACCGTCTTGATGGGATTAAACTGGTAATGAATGGGAGAGGCAGGACAGGCCAGATTGTAGATTTCATCCACTTCAATAAAATACGGCATGGTGATATCATGACGTACCAGCTCAAAATACGGATTGTCCAGCAGATGGATGATGTTTTGCTTGGAGCCTGTAAAGTAATTGTCCAGGCAGATGACTTCATTGCCTTCGCTCAGAAGACGCTCACACAAATGTGAACCAATAAATCCGGCACCGCCGGTAACCAGTATTTTTTTCATCATGTAACAAAACTAATAAATTTCGCGTAAAGATACATGATCTTCCTGCAAACAGAATGTCTCATACACTTTTTCCGGATGGAACTGCTGTCATTTTTTTGTGGTAAATCAAACCGGAATAGAAAAATTGTCAGATATGGCCGTCAGAGTATATCATTTATTTTACAGCCACCACCTGCAATACAGAGGCTTTACCATCATGGTGGCCGCCTTCTTTCAGATGGCGTACCTTTTGCTTTATCCTTAGCTTGCTGAAATCTTGAAAATCCTCTTTCAGCATGGCTTTTGTGTAAAGCTTATCCGGGCTGGTAGGACCACCGGTACCATATTTTAGCTGGTCTTTGCTGAATGCCTCCATGATCAGTGTCCCGCCGGGTTTTAGGAAAGTGTATAGCTTTTGGTGAAAGATTTTTCTCGCCTCCGGTGTCAAATGCAGGAAAATCATGCCAATAGCATCGTAAGCATTTTCCTGTAAGTCCAGATGCTCCAGATCCAAAAGATGAAATTGCAGTTCTGTTCCGGCTTTCTCCGCCAGAGCTATGGTCTTTTCCATACCGGCCTGGCTTTGATCTATGGCCACAACATCCCAGCCCAGTCGGGCGGCATAAACTGCATTTCTACCTTCACCCGCCCCGGCTTCCATCAGATAGCCGGGTTTGAGTTTGTTGATTTCTTCGGCAAAAAAATCATTGGCTTCCGTGCCATAAACATATTCATCGGAGCCATATCGCTTATCCCAGAATGTTTTCATGATTCTTGGTTTAGGTTAAATTGTACTCCGGTCAGCTCTTCTGACTTTTCCCAGAGTTTTTGTCTCGTTTCTTTTTCTTTAGCAGCTTCTGTTATGTAGGCCTTCGCGGGATATCCCTTCCATTCCTTTTTTCCGTCAGGACCATAATATTCAGCGGGTTTCGCATCATGAGATGCGGCTGCATATAGCTGGGGAAGAGCACCTTTGCCCGCCGATTGGGTAATGGCAGGCATGATGATTTTACCCAGCATCCGGAGAAACCAATTTGGTTTGGTACTGTAAAATAAGTTGGTTTCAGCCATACCGGGGTGGGCAGCTATGGATACTGTTCTGAACTCTGTTTCTGCCAAACGATCATTCAGCTCCATGGCAAACATAAGATTGGCCAGCTTACTTTGCCTGTATGCTTTCATACGATTGAAGTTTTTTTCCATCATCAGATCGTCAAAATGGATTGCACCGCTGCGGGCAGCCAGACTCGATATGGTAACGACACGGCTGCCGGAAGTGTTTCTTAAAAGAGGGAACAATCTGGCTGTCAGGGCGAAGTGCCCCAGGTGATTCGTTCCAAACTGCAGCTCAAAACCGTCTTTGGTCTGTCCATAAGGGGTGGCCATAACCCCGGCATTATTTACCAGAACATCGATACGGTTGAAATGCAGCCGCATGTATTCGGAGAAATCCTGTACAGAGGATAAATCAGCAAGATCGAGTATTTTTGTTTCAATATCTGCCCCGGAAGCATGGCTTAGAATACGTTCCCTTGCTTCTGAAAGTTTACTTTCGTTCCGACCTGCCATGATAACACGGGCGTCATGCTGAGCCAGAATTTTGGCTGATTCATAGCCTAAACCACTGTTGGCACCGGTAATCACCACCAGCTTACCCGACATGTCGGGGATATTCTTTTTTATCCATTTTTCCATGCTGATTTTTCTTTATTTAGCAAACACGCAAACAGGCAAAACGTTTAACGCAAATACCCGGTTTTTTTGATATTCGTGATGCGGAACTGCTTTTTCAGGTAATTTCAGCAGGTATCAAATGCAATCATACCCACGGTTTCAACAAAGGTAGTGAAAATATATTCAATGGTCTGACCGCTGTTGAGCGTGTTCAATGTCAGGTAGGAGAGCGTCCTTGTCTTTGCCCTTACTCCTCCCCCGAGCTGTAGCCGGAGGAGGAGATTGGCCAGCCACCTTTTTTCAGCCTTGACAGGGGTTAGAGGCATATGGGTGCGACCTGCAGGGTTATATCCATCGGTTGCTGCACAAATCTTATTCAGCATGTAAACAGTATTATCAAACTGACCCTGCAGATCAGAAGCGGGCTTACTCATTCACCGGGTTTGATTCGGGTGATGAATTGCAGGCAAAATGATCCGTCATTGACGGATCAAATGTGAATAGCCCCGGGTTGCTACCCGGGGTACCGTAGCGGATATATGGTTTTTGGCATGCATTTTTGCATTGCTCTGCTGCAAAAAATCATGCCAAAAAAGGATACCTTATTAAGCTTACCCCGGGTTTCGGATAAAACATCCTCACCCGGGGCTATTCACATTTGACCCGTCGCTGACGGGTCAGGTATTTAGGTTCTGCTGAAAAAGTTCCAGGCCCGACCCTTACTCATCCTCCGATCTTTAGTCGGAGGGTGCGGTGCCGCCCCAAGCCCGCAACCTGTCAGGCCGGCATGATTCGGAGGTATGCCGTAGAATAAAAATGTACTCCTGTTTTGTGCATTAGGTCACCCAAGTCAAAATAATTTAAAGGATAACTTTTTGATTATCAGAGGCAAATTTTGGAAACATCAATGTGGTGCACAAAACAGGAGAGGTGATGTGATCCTTAATATTCTTGATGAATACAAGGATGCTGAAAATCTACTCATTGAAAATTATCCAGCCATTGGTTATCGTGACCTTGCAACGCTGAATGAAAATGGCATCAATGTTAAAGAGAGTGAATTGGGGGTTAAATTTGAAGATATCACCAAAACGATATTTGAAAACCTGGGATTTAATGTTGACGAAGACTTACGAAAAGAATTGAATACATCAAAAAATAAAATTGATATTCTCTTAAATCTCGGTAAGGGAAACGTTATCATTGTGGAATGCAAGACGGTAAAAGAAAAACGCTACGACAAATTCAGTTCCGTTTCAAAGCAAATTAAATCGTATGTTAATCTGGCAAAGAAGAATAACCTGAATGTTATGAAATCTCTACTTATTGCTCCCGAGTTTAGTGATGATTTTATCAATGAGTGTGACCTTGAGTTTGAAATCAACCTGTCACTCATTACCGCAGAATCTATGGTTAACATATTGGAAGGATTCAGGGATTCAAAATTAGAGGCATTTCCTCATCAGTTGCTGCTAAAAGATGTGCTTATCCGGGAAGATCGAATCATTAAGGCGATTTCAAAATAGTTTTTATAAGAAACTGACAGTTGTTAAAAAGTTTAGGTAAGCTTATGAGCATGCCGGAAAGCTTATTAAAAATTCATCACCTTGTTTTATTGTGTTTAAATTTTAACCCACACATTAAGAATTTTTGTATATTTGCAATACGCGATTCGCGATTCGCGAATTGCAAATATGTGCAAGTAAAATAATTGGATTATGAGAAAACACAGCGGAATGCGGCCTCAGGACATCGTGGTTTTATTGAAAATAGTTGCATTAAAAAACAAAGAATGGAACAATTCTCTGTTAGCTCATTCTTTGCAAATCAGCCCTTCTGAAATCTCTGAAGCTCTAAACAGGTGTTTGATTGCAGGCTTAATAGATTCTAAAAAAAAGGATGTGAACTTGTTGTCGCTTAAAGAGTTTCTGCTCTATGGTTTGAAATATGTTTTTCCGTCCGTACCTGGTGCCATTGTAAAAGGTATTCCAACAGCACATTCCGCGAAACCCCTTAGTGATTTGATCGCGATGACAGATGAGGTCTATGTCTGGCCATATTATAAGGGGACACATAGAGGGCAGGCTATTGAACCTCTATACAAAACTGTGCCCCAAATTGCCCGGGAAGATGTATATTTTTATGAATTATTGACAATTATTGATGCGTTAAGGGTTGGTCGTGCGCGCGAAAACAAATTTGCAAGAGAGCAACTTGAAATCCGTTTGAACCATGAATAATAGTACAAATATGAAGATGCTGCAAATCGTAGCAGAAGGACTTGGCAGCTTAAAAGAAAAAGTTGTTTTCGTAGGGGGGGCTGTGACCGAATTGTATGCCAACAATCCTGCGGCATCTGATATCCGTGCATCTCTGGACGTTGATTGTGTCATTGAATTGGGTACAAGATCAACGTTTGATATGTTTGAACAGGATTTAAGAAGTAAGGGTTTTTCTAATGATACATCCGTGGGTTCTCCTATTTGCAGATGGATATATAAAAAAATAAAAGTTGATATAATGCCGTCTGATCCGACTGTAATAGGTTTTACTAACCAATGGTACAGTGATGGAATTGAAAACAAAATCGAAAAATTGCTCCCGGACGGTAACAGAATTTTTGTTTTTATGCCGGTATATTATTTGGCTGCTAAGTTTGAGGCACATAAAAACAGGGGAGGCGTGGACTTGAGGCAAAGCCATGATTTTGAGGATATTATTTATGTTATGGATAATTATTCTGATCTGTTAACTGATATTTCCAGGGCAAATGAGAAAGTGAAGAAATATTTGATACAGGAAAACCGCAGACTACTGAAAAATCCTAATCTCAGTGAAGGTGTTGAATGTGCCTTGCCATATGGTGCAGGTGCTGAAACTACTGATTTGATATTAAGTGACATAAAGAAAATAGCCTTTATGTAATTGTGGCCATTATCGTATTTCAAATTGCGTATTGTGGCAAACAGCATACCTGTTATCCTGCAATTTGCCACAACTCCCCGTCCTGGAGTCAGAGGATGAGTTTAGCGGTGAAATGGTTGAGACGCACGGCCGTGCGTCTCAGACATATTCCCGAAATTTGCTCAGCATGTTAGCAACAGCTCATATCCCGTCTAACTGATTATAATCTAAAACCGAGAACAATTTTGGACATATTTCCAGAAAAAATATTGAATGAATTTGCAAAAAAAATGAATATTAGCACCAGAGGTGATGTGATCCTTAATATTCTTGATGAATACAAGGATGCTGAGAATCTACTCATTGAAAACTATCCAGCCATAGGTTATCGTGACCTTGCAACCTGTCAGGCCGGTATGATTCGGAGGTATGCCGTAGAATAAAAATGTACTCTATTGATGCACAAGGTCCTGACAGGTTTGCGTCTTTCCGCGCCAGGTGGGAGGCGGTTACCCCGACCCTGTGCAGGCTATTACAGCCGCCGCAGCAGCATAGCCGTCAGGATCCTGTCTGCAAGTGCGAGCTGTTAGCCTGCACAGGGGCGTGTAATAGCCGTACACCGCTTGGGCGCCCACATTATCCAAATCATTGATACGCATGTTTTCCATTTTCCAGTAAATTTCGTACTTTCATAGCAGCAAAAAAAATGCACCATGAAACAAAAACATTTGCCCTGGCTGATTTTAATTCTCGTCTCCTTTGGATTGTACGTCAATACCATCCCGCACGAATTTGCGCTGGATGATAAAATGGTCATTCAAAACAATACCTATACCCAGCAAGGTATAAGCGGAATCGGGAAAATCCTGTCCAGTGATATGATGGCCGGCATGTTCGGTGATGATGCTTCCATCGTGCAGGGCGGACGCTACCGGCCCCTGAGTATGGTGAGTTTTGCCATCGGACAATCTCTGTTTGGCGGGAACCCGCATGTGATGCATTTTTTTAATGTGCTGTTTTACATGCTTTCCATTTTACTGCTGTATAAAATCCTGCTGCGGTTTTTTCCGCCGGTTGAAAAAAAGCATCCTCTGCTGAGCCTGGCGTTTGTAGCCACCTTGCTGTATGCTGCCCACCCGATTCACACCGAAATTGTCGCCAATATTAAGGGGCGCGACGAGATTTTTGCCTTTATGGGGGCTTTTGCTGCCATTTGGTTTGCCATCCGCTATGCAGAAACAAGAAAACCAATCCATCTTTTGTGGATATTTTTGGCCTTCTTCCTGGGTCTGATGTCCAAAGAGGTGGCCTTTACATTTTTGTTTGTTATTCCCTTCAGTTTGTGGTTTTTCCGGCTGGCAAAAAAGCGTGAAATATGGCTGTCACTCCTGCCTGCCGTGGCCGCATCTGCTCTGTATCTGATCATCCGGGTGTCAGTCCTCGGCCAGCTGATGGGAGAGGCCTCGCAGCAATTGATGAACAATCCCTTCCTTGAAGCTGATGCCGGTGAAAAATACGCCACCATCTTTTATACCCTGGGACTTTATCTGAAACTGCTGATTATTCCCCATCCGCTTACCTGGGATTACTATCCATATCATATTGAGTTGATGACCTGGGACAACTGGCAGGTGTTACTTTCACTTGTGATATACCTTGCCCTGGGAATTCTGGCCATTGCCGGACTGAAAAAGCGCCGGCTTTATGCATGGGCCATCTGGTTTTACATCGCTACCCTGTCCATCACCTCCAACCTGGTAATCAACATCGGGGCATTTATGAGTGAACGTTTTATGTTTTTCCCCTCACTCGCCTTTTCTGTGATATTGGCCTTTGCCCTGCTGAAACTGCTTAACCTGAAAAACGGCAAACAAGTATTTACAGGTGCTTTGCTGGTGATAATGGCGCTGTATTCCGTGAAGGTCATCAGTCGCAATGCCGTGTGGGAAAACAGCTATACCCTGTTTAAACACGATGTGAAAATCTCGGAAAATTCCGCCAAGGGAAATTCGTCTTACGCCAGCGAACTGTATGCACGTGCAGAGGAGAAAAAGAATCCGGAAGTCCGTGATTCCATGATGCGCGAGGCCATTCCCCATTTCAAAAAGGCCATGGAGATTCACCCTTCGTATATTGAGCCAATGGTAAGGATGGCGAACATCCGGTACATTGTGTTCGGAGATGTGGAGGGCATGATGGATTATTACATCAGGGTACTTGAAATCGCTCCTGAAAACACGGATGCATGGGGAAATATTTACGGAGTGCTTACCCAAAATGTGGACAAGCCTGTTTATGAGATAAAAATCTGGAAACAGGTGACAGATATTAACCCCAATCATCCTGAAGCATGGAAAGCCATGGGCGATTTATACCTGAACAAGCGGTATAAACCCGATTCCGCCATTATGATGCTGGAAAAAGCAGAAAATCTGGCACCCAATGACCCCGAAATGTTGCGCTTATCCGGCTTTGCCTGGGGCACGAAAAACCGGCCGGTAAAAGCACGGCGGTATTTTGAGCGATTACTGGACGTGAAGCCGCGTGACGCACAGGCCATGAAATTTATTGGTATTTCCTATGGACTGGAAGGCAAACACGAAGAAGCCATTGAGTATCTGGAACGCTCCCTGGAGATTAACCCCAATGATGAGCAGGCTAAATCCAATTTGGATATTGCCCGGAAAATGCAAAATGAGTAAGCCTATTTGTGATTCTTCGGAACATCAAAACGCAGCAACTTACCGGATTTATCTTCTATCTCCGCCCATAAGTTGACATCAAATTCGATTTGTGCAATGCCGCAGGTGGGCATGTGGTCCAGCCTCGTATTTGAAATCCGGTTGACAATGTATGTTGTGCCGGGGTTGTGAGATACCACGTAGATATGATCGAAATTGTCTTCCATCTCATGGATGATTCTGAAATACGTTTCGGTATCAGCAAAATACAAATCTTCAAGAAAAACAATCTCCTTTTCCGGATACCCGATTTCTCCGGCTATCAGCAGGCTTGTGGTTTTTGCCCGTTTTGCCGGGCTGGATATGATGAGATCGGGCAGAATGAAATCCTTTTTAATGGCTTGTCCCATTAACGGGGCATCGGATTGTCCTCTTTTGTTCAGTGGCCGTTCAAAATCCTCTACATTTTGTTTGCGATCTGACTTAGCGTGACGAATAAAACTGATTGTTTTCATAATGTCTTTTTTTCAAAACTAATAAAAAAGCGCTCAGACAAAAAAGTTGTGACAATAAATGAGCGATTACCTGCCGGTGCATTGCAAGGATGCTTCGGAAATTGAAATACGCATACTCGACATCACAGGTCGCATGTTACAAAGTGAAATCAGAGAGCTTGAGGGTGGCATATGCTACATCAATACTCAAAACCTGGTACCAGGTGCCTATCAGGTTTTTGTTGTATTTGAAAATGGAAGCAAAAAAAGCCGTAAGTTTGTTAAACAAAACTGATTATGAAGCAAAAAATTGACAAATTCATATTTGCGATTGCATTGGCCTTAGTAATAAGCCCGGTGCAATCGCTGAATGCCCAATCCTGGGATACCTTACCAGGTACACTTCAAAATTTGAATGTCCTTGATTTTATCCAATATCATGATACTTTGGTATTAACTGGTAATTTTGGTGAGATTATGCCACTTACCAATAGTAATGTTGTAGTTGGCTGGGACAGCATCAATTATTATTCTCTACCGGGTATTGAAGATGGTAGTATGGGCAAAGTTCTTTACGTTTACGATGGTGATCTTTACCTTGGTGGCAATTTTGATGATACGCATGAAGAAGACGATGTAGAAAAACTTGCAGTGTGGAATGGTAGCACCTGGGAGCGTGTTTATCAGGGGAGTTTTGACTTTCAAAGCGATATCACACATATGATTGAGTACAGAGATAGTCTGTATATCGGTGGAGCCTTTTGGTTTGATGATAATCAAGGATATCTGGATCTGATAAAATATTACGATGAACAAATCTACTCTTGCATGCCATACAATACGACTTGCTTTGCACTTGGTGTTTACGATGATATTCTGTACTCGGGTATCTACAGTGCGTTTTACCTGGATTCCGGAGATCTTGTACACAGCTTTGCACAATACAACGGAGAATATTGGGATCATGTGTATGATAAGGATGGAGAGATATTTGCGCCCATAATTACCAATTTGCTGCATGATACAATCAATAATGATTTTTTTCTGGCTGGTATTTATGTATACCGGTATGATGGTGAAGAATATCATAAAATTGGAACGCTTGAGGGAGGATCTGTTTACAAGCAGGGTATGTGTATGTACCAGAGAGATTTGTACATTGCTGGTAGTTTTGATTCTGCAGATGGAGTTGTAACTCGCAATATAGCAAGCTGGAATGGTACATCTTGGTCAGAACCGGCTGGAGGTGTTCAAAATGCAGTTTATGCTCTATATGAGTACAAAGATGAGCTCTATGTTGGTGGCTATTTCGACACAGTAGGAGGCTACCTGCCTGCCCATGGAGTAGCCCGCTACCATGAGCCACCGGTTAACGATTGCCACTGGTTGCGGCCACGTGTGCAAACAGCAGTGCATGAGGATACCTTTTACCTCACCTCAGCAGAGCCAGAACTTGATATCAGCTTTATCAACAACAATGCCTACGCTGAGAGCTGGCAGTGGGCTTATGATGGAGGCGCTGCCTTTTCTGCTGGTGATACCGTGTCCAATACCTATGATTTGCCCGGCACTTACAGCGCCAGCGTAGAGGTCACGCAAGAGGGCTGTGTTAAATCGGCAGAAAAACAAATTGTGATTTTGGACATTACCGGGGTATCGCAAAAGCTCAGCAAAGAGGACATATACATGTATCCCAATCCGGTGATGTCCAATCTGCATTTCAAACTCCCCGCCCAGGATAAAGAGCTGCCATTGGTTGTTTACAATCAACAAGGCAAAGCCCTCCTCCAGGACAGCATACCACCGGGCCGTACCCGCCACACTGTGGATGTTAGCCAACTATCTCCCGGCAACTACATCCTCAAAATTGACGGTGTAAGTAAAGGTTTTACGGTGGTGAAATAAAAATCCGGTGATTTTGGCTTCGTTCAATCACATCTCGAT
>JBNJGS010000033.1:0-27663 GCA_051747965.1 Bacteroidota bacterium | reverse complement strand
GAGGATTCCGGCTTATTACAGCAGTATAGGGGATATTTTGGCTGTAAAGCAAAGGATTTGTGTTGCAGTGTTGTTGGGATAACAGAACCTGAGAGTAAACAGATATTTTTATGTTCTACTCCGGGTTCTGTTACCGATGCAATTGAGAACAAAAACAACCAAAGAGCAAAGCTTCCGGAGCAAGACATACATCTCATTGATACAGCATTACACAATAATCATCATCTAATCATCAGATTTCTATCCCGAAACCAGCAGGGGTGCTCTCTCTCTCCCTGCAACTGTTTGGTTTACGGTTCTTAACCTAAAGCGGCATGGTTCCCAGCCATGCCGCTTTTTATTTTTCCTGATGAAATAATCTGATAATCGAAATGTATCATACAGTTTATCATTCAAAATAAATCTCAACACTGTAAATCCAAATGAGCAAAAATGTACACTTGAAATATCAAAACATTTTGTTCTTTGGTACGGTAGCCTGAAAAGCTTTCAAATAAAAAGGTTCATAATAAGCAGTATCTTCAAATGCTTTACTGCGATACTTTTTCAAAGCAATTTCAGTCATAAATTTAGCCTCAGGTTCAATGTCTGAAACAAACAAGGCATTCTGATGGCGTATGATGTCCTGGCATTTACCGGCACCATCACCAAAGAACACAAGATTGTGTTCGTCCAGCAAGTGACTGTATGCATTTTCATCTATGATTCTTGCAGCCACATTTTCAACAACATTTCCATTCCTGTCATATATTACCTGATATACTTCCATTCTGCGGGCATCTATCATGGGAACAAAGTAATCTGCTTTGTCTATCGGTATACCGGACTCATCCGCATGATGAAACAAGTGCTTAAGGAGTATTTCAAGGGTTGGCACGGCTATTAGCGGGATATCAGAAGCAAAACAAATGGCTTTGGCCACCGACACCCCGATCCGCAAACCCGTATAGGAGCCCGGGCCGGCACTCACTGCCACAGCATCAAGCCGGGAAAATGAGATCTCTGCGGTTTTCATCATCTCCTGAATCATTATTGTCAGGCTTTTTGCATGGCTTCGGTCTTCTCTGATGGTTTTTTCCATCAGTATATTTTCTTCTTCAGACAATGCTACTGAGCAGGTTTTCCCTGAAGTTTCGATATGTAAAATTACTGGCATTATTATTTATTATTTTCGCTGTTATACAATTCGCTGATGCTTACTTTTTCCACCATCATACCATCCCTGAGCACACGTGATATCAGGCTGTAGGGAGCACTCACCACTTCCTGGCCAGAAGTGAGACCGGCTTGAATTTCGATAAACTCAGTATCCTGTATGCCGGTGGAGACATCTGTCTGCTTTACTTTTCCGTCTTCATACACAAATGCTACTTCTTTCATGGGTTTATCGGTGGCTTCTGTATCATCCTTCCCTGCGCCAAAGTTATCAACTTTCGAAGAATCCACACGCACACTGACAGACTGAATCGGGGCAGCCAGAACATTGTGTGCTGTTTCTGTCCTGATATCAACAGTAGCTGACATGCCGGGGCGGAACGGACTTTGTTCCCCTTTGTCCAGTATATTCTCATAGGAAGAAGCAAGTATTCTGATTTTCACTTCAAAGTTGGTGACCTGATCAGCAGCCATACCTGATGTAGTGGCGGAATTTGCAATTTCAGTAACAATTCCGTAAAATGTTTTTTGCAGGTAGGCATCTACCTCAATATCTGCAGTATCCCTCAACTCTACCTTAATAATATCATTCTCATTTACTTCAACGGTAACTTCCATCAAATCCAGATTTGCAATACGCAGCATTTCTGTTCCGGCCATCATTTCTGTACCCACAACGCGCTCACCCTCTTCTACATCCAGCTTTGATATGGTACCTGTCATGGGAGCATACACACTTGTTTTGCTAAGATTTTCAGCGGCTTCCTTTACGGATGCCCTGGAACTCAGCACAGAAAACTCAGCGGCATTGACATTTTCTTCAGCAGCGTTAACATCTGCCTTCCCCATTTGAAAAGAAGCAAGGGCATTTTCATACTCTGATTCGGAAATGGTTCCGTCTTCATACAAGGATTTCTGTCGCTTAAAATTCAGACTTGTCTGATTAAACTGGGCACGTGTTTGCTCGAGTCTTGCCCGTGCATTGGCCAGGTTGGCTTTTGCCGAATTCAAAGCCGCCTCTGCCCGATCAAGATTGGATTCATAAATATCAGGCTTGATTTTAAGGAGAAAGTCACCTTTTTTCACTTTGTCTCCTTCTTTGACTCTTAAATCAATAATTTCCCCTGATACGTCAGGACTGATTTTAACCTCCGTTTCCGGCTGGACTTTACCATTGGCTGTCACAGTTTCTATGATGCTGCGCTTTTCAACTTCCGTACATGCAACCTTATGGCCCATATCCTGTCCGAACCAGCCGGCTTTACTACCCGCAATGGCGAGTATAATAAGTAGCACTGCAGTCACAAAAATAATGCGTACCAGTTTCTTATTTGACATTTTCTTAGATTTTCCCATGATTATTGGCTTATAGATATGGGTATTCCCCTGTAAAAATCAAGTATTTTTTGTTTAAATACAAATTCATATTTGGCCTGAAGCAATTCAGATTCCGTATTGTTGAGTTGAGATTTTGCCGTATTGTATTCCAGCGATGTTACAAGTCCTACATTGAATTTTTTCTCTGTATAGCGAAAAGATTCCTGCATGGCTTCCAGTGCTTTTTGGGTGGCAAAATATTTTTTCATGGCAGCCCGTGCATCTGCATGAGCCTGTTGGATTTCCTTCAGCAACTGCTTGCGTGTACTTTCAAGATTATACCTGGCACTTTCATAATTTATTTTGGCGTTTGATACGGAGGTATTCACCTGCCATCCGTTAAAAACAGGGATACTGAGGCCCAGGCTGAGTGATGTACTGGCATTATCACGAATCTGATCTGAAAAGGGTTTGGTTTTGTATGTATAATCAAAATTGTACTGATACACATCAAAAATATCACCACCATTATCCTGATTGATGGCATAACCAATTGGTATGGGATCTGCCGGAACAATATCGTCTATCTCCTGCCGTGCATCGCTATAGCCAGAACCGTATGAAGCAGAGACGCTCAGACTTGGGTACCTTCCGCTGCGGGCAATGGAAATATCTTTGCGGGCAATTGCCATATTCAGTTCCGCACTTTCAATTTCCGGCATATTCATTTCAGCTTCCAGATAAACCTGGTATGCTTCAGGAAGGAGTTGTGTCTCTTCCAGGGCTTCCAGTTGAGGACTAAGAATTTTGAAATTATTTACGGTATCCAGCTCCAGAAGCTGTTTTAAATTCAGATAAGCCATTTCCAGGGTGTTTTCAGCAGACACCAACTGCAATTCTTCATTGGCAAGCTGGGATTTGACTTCCAGCAGATTGCCCCGCGCAAGTGAACCTGCCTCTACAAGCCTTCGCGTATTTTCCACCTGCGCTTCTGTGGTGGAAACTTGTGCCATATTAATATCAACAAGCTCTTCACTGAATAAAACATTAAAAAAAGCATTGGCAATGGCTACTGAAATATCATTTTTGGCACGTTCCAGTTCCTGAAGACCGGCTTCAAGGTTGAGCTGTGATTTTTGTATCTCATGATATTTTCTAAATCCGTTAAACAAATCCATGCGTGCAGAAATATCCATATTGAATGAGCTGGTATTATCTTCAGAAAACTCATTGGTGTACATATCCACGGAACGTCCGAAAGTGAAGTTTTGGTAAGCACCGGAATTAACCGATGGAAGCACGCCCATCTTTGAGCTAAAGACCTGATTCTTCTGGTAATCGGTATTGAGTTCCTGCTGTTTAATACTAAGGTTATTGTCGATGGCATATTGTATACATCTTTCCAGGGACCAGGCCTCCTCCTGTGCCATCGTGGAGAATGGCAGCAGAAATAAGACAATCAGTATAATTCGAATGTTCTTCATAGCTTTCAACTTTTCCGGAGGGTACTCCGTAAAGGCTACCAATTTACGAAAAATCCACAAGTTTCATGTTTCTGCAATCAATTATCTGATTTTCTCCGCTTACAGCAAACATCACAATTGTTCACAACAATGTCAAACCAATCCGGGAAGTTAACACAGCTTTAACCCCGCACCCCGCAGCATCTGATGTACGGGGATTTGTCGATGATTTTGTGCTCTGGAAGGAAGGTGGACAAACGGCCTACATTCCCTCTCCGCTTTCAATCTCTACGGATTCATGTTCATCATTCCGACGCTCATAATCGTTCAGAATATAGGAAACAGATATCTTAAACAGTGGTGATATCATATCAAAACTGGATGCCATATAAAAATTATCGGTATAGCTTTCTCTTTCATGTCCCATGGTACCCAGCACATCATTCACGCTGAAAGTCACATTGAGTGATCTGTCAAGAAAACTTTGTTTCACTGCGGCATTGACCATGAAAAACGAACCCCGTTCACCCTGTGCAGTTACAGAAGGGCTTCTGTACATACTAAAAAGCTGAAAACGGGTATTTGTTTTCTTGATCTTGAAGGTATTGTTCATACGTCCACTGTAGGTGATGGTGCTTTTTTGAGACGAGACATCATCCACCATAGCATCCAGGCTATACTGATATACATCTGCGGTGAGATTGAAGTTCCACCAGTCAAAGAAATTGAAGTTGCTCATGAGCTCCATACCGTAGGATTCATCGGAGCCAACATTTTCAAAACTGCTGATCAGGATATTTGAATTGTCCGGGTCTGTTCTGGTGATGCGTTCAAATTTTTCATGTGTTTTGCGATAAAATGTTTCCAGTGCGATGAAATGTTTGCCTATGCGCTTTTGTGCATTCAGCTCGTAGGAGTCAATATAAGCGGGGCTGAGTTCGGGATTCCCCTGACGGTAATTGTATTCATCCATTTTGGATCTGAAAGGATCGAGAAACCATGGACGCGGCCTGCGAACTCTACGGGTATAGCTGGCCTGTAACTGCACGTCCCAGGGTATCTTTCTCGACACATGCACACTGGGGAAAATATCAAGCTTATTGAACTTCCATTCCTCATCATATACATTACTGGTAAACAAGCGGTCGGTATATTCAGCACGAACTCCCAGCATGAAATCAAATTTGGCCAGTCTGTTGGTGTAGGTTGAATATGCGGACTGCAACTGCCTGTTAAAGTCTATATCATTAAACTGTGAGCTGTCATTGGCATAATCACCTTGCTCCCATATCTGATATTCATATTCTGTAAGGCCGACACGATTTCTGAACTGATATCCTGCTTCAAACTTTCCATGTTCAGAAAATGGCAGGGTATAATCCAGTTTTGCACGCATGCGGCTATTCCGGCCATTTTCAAGAGCACGTTCCTTTACCGGATCAAGATTGGGCAGTGTCTGGAAATCAGAATTGGTAAATTCCTGGTTAAAACCGGAGCTTTCATCAGAAATCACACTGCTGTAATAAAGATATGTCTGCAGGTCATGTCCGGAATCATTAAATTTATGCTGATAATTGATATCTGTGCTCAAATAATCACTTTGCACACCAAATCCGCTTTCGTTGATATAATACACATGTTCAGCTTCAGGGTCATCAAATGGCACTTCTGTCTCACTGGTATAATACTGATCATATTCAGACACACCTGTACGCTCAAAACGCCGGCGGCCGTATTCTCCCGAAACCGTAATGACATCATTATCGGTCAGGTAATAATCCATGCCTGCCCGGGCATTGTAACCTCCGTGGTTCATTTTGTTATTCCCATCCACATCATTCACAAAGACAGAGTCGGCAAATGTTGCACGGAGATACTCGGATTCTGAGCGGCGTTTTCTTTCGTTGTAACTTCCGCTGACAAAAAAGTTAAATTTACCCGTTCTGGCATTTACCAAAAAATCACCGTCAAAAGCATTAAAAGAGCCATAAGACAGGTTGAAATTTCCATTGACCCCTTCCTTTTCATCTTCTTTCATGATAATGTTTATGATACCGGCTGTTCCATCGGGATCAAATTTGGCAGAAGGGTTGGTGATGATCTCGATATTTTCAATTGAACTGGCGGGTATTTGCTGCAGTGCTTCACTGCCTTCAAGAGGGGTGGGTTTACCATCAATCAGGACAGTAAAACTTGAACTACCTCTGAGTTGCACATTCCCTTCTATATCTGTTTGTATGGAAGGAACATTTTCCAGTGCATCGACGGCATTACCCCCGGCAGATGTGATGTCCTGACTGACATTTACCACCTTTTTGTCAATTTTATAATCAACATGCTTTCTGTCAGCAGCGACCTCAACATCATCCAGCAATTCTGCTGCCTGTGGTAGTTTCACTGTACCCAGATCTGCAAATCGCTTTGATTTACTTATTTCAATATTTTCTTTGGTTTGTTTAAGATATCCGATAAAGTCTATTTCAACATAATACTTTCCAAAAGGCATGGGCCTGATCATGGCCACACCCTTAGCATCAGTTATCCCGCCGGTTACCAGTGTGGAATCTTCAGCAGAAAAAGCCACAACATTGGCATATTCAACCGGAGCAGAAGTGGATTCATCAATTACTTTTACCTTTATTGCTCCGCCTTTAGGCTGGCCGTCCGGGCCCTGTCCTGATTTCCTGCCCTGCCCCTGAGCAGAGGCACCAGTACCAACAAACAGACTAAAAATCACGCTCAACAACAATACTTTTCTCATGACAGCATTTTTATACAAATATTTACAGTTTTTCACTTGTTTCAAAGGGATTTAATACATTTAACAAACTTTTAACCGGTTATCATCAAGTCCGGCATCAATAAGACACCTTCGTCACACAATGGTTTAATTCATAAAAGCCGGATTCTGCATATTTCACAAAATTTTAACATTTGTCATTAAGTGGCAGAATATTTCCAAATAAAAATTGCTGTTCTTGTATGTCTTGATTACTTTTACAAGGAAAACAAGAGATACAAAAAACACATGTTATGACTTCGAGGGAATTTGGTGAAATGGGCGAACAAATGGCTGCCGATTATTTGGTTTCTATGGATTACAACATAATTGAAAGAAACTGGTACTTTGGCAAAAAGGAGCTGGACATTATTTGTGAACATGCAGGCTTGCTTGTTTTTGTAGAGGTAAAAGCCAGGCAGGATACGTGCCTTGAGAATCCCACCAAAGCAATAACAAACAAAAAGAAGAATTTTTTAATCAAGGCAGCCAATGCCTATATCGAACAAAAAAACAAGGAAGAGGAAGCCAGATTTGATGTGATTACGGTATTGCTGGATGAAAAGGGCGCTCCTACCCTCACCCACTACGAATCGGCCATTCTGCCACAATTATAAACCCATGATAATTCCTGACTATAACGACATATTGGCCGCCCGGGCAAACATTGCCGGCAAAGCCCATGAAACACCGGTCTTAAGCTCTTCAGGCATCAATGACATTACCGGAAGCCGTTTGTTTTTTAAGTGTGAGAATTTTCAGAAAGCCGGTGCCTTTAAATTCCGGGGTGCCACCAATGCAGTTTCTCAGTTGAGCCGGGAAGAGCTCAGCAAGGGTGTTTGCACCCATTCATCGGGAAACCATGCACAGGCACTGAGCTTGGCTGCACTTGAAGCCGGGGCAAAAGCCTATATTGTCATGCCTGAGACAGCCCCAAAAATAAAAGTCAATGCCGTGAGAGCTTATGGAGCTGAAATATTTTTTTGCAAGCCAACGCTTGAGGCCAGGGAAGAACGACTTGCCGAAGTACAGAAAAAAACCGGAGCCGTCTTCATCCATCCATATGACAATCCAAAGGTAATTGCCGGACAGGGAACCGCAGCCCTGGAATTACTCACCGGACATCCCGGTCTTGATATTATCATGGCGCCGGTAGGAGGCGGTGGCTTGATGAGTGGAACATCAATCACAGCAAAACATTTACAGCCGGAAATAAAAATCCTGGGTGCAGAACCTGTCAATGCAGATGATGCTCAACGCTCATTTCACTCAGGAAGGCTGATACCCTCTGTCAATCCGGATACTCTTGCAGATGGCCTGCTCACATCACTCAGCCAACGCACCTTCCGGATAATCTCCGAACATGTCAATGATATCCTTACCTGTCCGGAGGAAAACATCATCCGGGCCATGAAACTCATATACGAACGTCTGAAAATTGTTGTTGAACCCAGTGGAGCGGTACCTCTTGCTGTGGTTTTGAGTCATATGGATATTTTCAGGAACAAGCAGACCGGACTGATTATTTCAGGAGGGAATCTGGACTTATCAACCTTTGATTTTTCAGATTTTTAACGGCCTTTGTATCTCGTGCATCCTACGCCCGGATTTAATTACATGCCTGATTTTGTGTTTATAAGAATTATTTTTTGTATGTTTACTCATCAAACCAACTTACATCATTATGAAAAAAATCACACTTTTACTGGTACTGGCCGGAATTACAAGCCTGTTTGCCATCCAAATCACTGCCCAGGAATGCACACCTGACTTTACAGTAGTTGATACTGCCAATCCGGGACAAATTGAACCGGATTCCTTACCACCTGCCTTTCAATTTGAGTATTATGATGCAATGGTAACCGTTATTCCTCCTGCCTCTGCGGAAGTTGCCGGATCTCAAATCGAACTGCACTCCATTATCATAGACAGCATTGGGAACCTGCCACCCGGGGTGGAATGGTTCAAAAACGAAGATGAGTTTGTAGTAACAGACCCCGAGAGTCATTACTGTGTCAATCTATACGGAGAACCTGAAGAACAGGGAGATTTTCAGCTTACACTTTATATCACAGCAGTGGATGCGATGTTTCAAATCGGCACCCAGGTTACCGATGACACATCAATCAATATTCTTGTCAACGCCCCGGTAAGCACTGATGCTTTTGGTGAAAGAATGAAGGAAGTTTCGGCTTATCCCAACCCTTATACACAAGGCACACGCATTTCCTTTGAAAGTAATAAGGCAGGCAAGGCCAGCTTAAGTGTATACAATTTGCTTGGCAAACTGTTGTACCAGGAAAATATGGAGGCTACAAGCGGAAAAAATTCTTTTCTTTTTTCCGGAACAAATCTTACTGCCGGAACATATATCTACACTGTAGAAATCAATGGACAAAAAGAAACTTCACGCCTGATGAAGTCAAGGTAATATCCTCCGCTGCGTAAAAAAAAAGCGTCTTCAGAGCTGAAGACGCTTTTTTTTATGCTGTGAATGATTATTCACTTTTATCAGATTCGGGTTTCAATACCACCCGGATATACTGGTCAGTATTGAGGTAGGTATTGGCTGCAGCCTTCAGGGTTTTGTTGTCAAGTTTCTCAATGTATTTTGGATACTTGTCCATATCCTTAGCTTTCATGCTTCCTTCTTCAACTTCCTGAAGTTTATTCAACCAGAAACGATTTTCCTGCAGGTTGTCTTCCCAGGCTCTTTTCTGTTTTTCAATCACTTTGTTGAGATCAACCTCTGTCGGGCCGTTTTCCTGAAGTTTTTTAATTTCCTCAAAAACACCGTCAGTAAGTTCCTCAACACGATCAGGATCACAGGAGAAGAAAACAGTAATTCTATATTCTTCTTCAGGTGTTTTGCTGGCACTTGGATAGGCTCCGATGGTGTAAACACCGGATTTTTCTTCACGGATTTCCTCCAGCAGTTTTGTTGAGAGTACCTTTCCGATTGAATTCAGCTCAAGGCGGTTATCAACTGTGTATTCCATGTCACCGTGAAAATTGATCATCACCATTGTTTTTTCATCCTGTCCTTTATAAACCGTTTTGTCAACGATTCCTGAAGGCGGATCAATCTCATGGTTTTCATAGGTTTCCTCGCGTCCAACTTTGGGCAGACTGCCAAGGTATTTTTCAAACATATCTTTCACTTCTTCCGGCTTGATGTTACCAACAAAATAGAATGTGAAATTTCCCGGATCACCAAATCTGGAGTTCATGATATACCTGACTTTACTAAAGCTTGATTCATCCAGCAATTCAGCAGTCATGGGTCTTTTTCTTGGATGATAATCCGACATGATTACTTTCACACTGTCCTGCCATACTGACTGTGGATCCAGGCTTTTGTTTTCCAGGCTGGCTTTTCTTTTGTTCAGGTAAGAATTGTATGCATTTTCAGTTGTCCTGGGATTGGTGAAAGTCAGATGAATCATTTTCAGCATCTCTTCCAGGTCACTTTTATTACTCTTACCATTAAGGCCTTCTGTTGTTTCACCAATATAAGGACTAAGGCTGACATCTTTATCGGCCAGGTATTTATCCAAAGCGGTGCGTCCGTAATTGCCCAGACCGCTCTCATCAGATACATTAGCAGCTATGCTTGCAGAGACGTAATCATCAAGAGGATAGATGGAAGTTCCGCCTTTACTCTCGGCTTTGAAAAGTATCTCATCAGATTTAAAATCTGTGTGTTTGATTACCACACGAACACCATTGTCAAATTCAAGGGTAGTATAATCCAGCTTTTTGTTGTTCTTTTCTTTCACAATTTCTCCCGGTTCGGGCAAATCAGCGAGCAATGGTTCATCGGAGACATTGTCCACATAAGGCTCGGTTTTCTGTGCAGAGGCTGCTACGTATTTGGCAAGCACCTCATCCTTTGAGGGAATATCAACACCTTCTTTTTCAGGCATCAAAGCTACAATAACAGTATTTTCGCTAATTACCAGTTCATCAGTTTTTTTGTTTACTTCCTGCAGGGAAATTTCAGGAATATATTTCTGATAGAGTTCGTATTCATATTCTATTCCGGGAACCGGATCGTGGGGGAAAAGATAGTGACGCTTATATTCTTCAACAAAGGCTGACGATTTTCTTTTATCACGTTCATTATACGCTTTTTCCATTCGTTTCAGCATGGATGACTTGGCGCGTTCCAGCTCAGTTTCGGTAAATCCGTGTTCCTTTGCCCGTTGGTTTTCTTTAACAAGTGCTTCCAGGGCAGTCATGACATCATTGTTTCTGGCGATACCCATTCCCATAAAAACAGATTTGGTACCAATGAAGTTACTGTGACCTGCATAAGCCTGAGCAAAGGGGGCATCTTCCAGCAGGGTAAGTTCCTTCAATCTATTGCTAAGCATGGTACTGATAAGTCCGGATACCATCTGATCTTTATAATCAGAAACAGTTTCCAGATTGATGATGGGGTGTTTTGTGTACATCTGCACCATAGCCATTGGAGCCTCCGGATCTGAAGCAACGGTAACCAGAGTTTCGTCGTGATTGGGAATATCGTATTGTTTCCTTTCTTTGGGATTTTCTTTTGCCGGGATATCGCTGAACATTTCTTTGACTTTGGCTTCCATTTCAGCCTCATCAAAATCACCGACAATTACCAGAGACTGAAGATCGGGACGATACCATGTATCGTAAAAATTGCGCAGTGTTTCGTGCTCACAATTGTCAACAACATCCATTGTGCCGATAGGGAGACGATCTGCATATCTTGAATTATAGAAGATTTTGGGGAGGTATTCACGTGACATTCTGTCCATTGCTCCCTGACCCATGCGCCATTCTTCGTGGATAACACCACGCTCTTTGTCTATTTCCTCTCCTTCCATTGTCACATAATTTGCCCAATCATGAAGCACGAGCAGTCCCTGATCAAGCATTTCCGCACCGTCCATTGGAATGGTAATACCATATACTGTTTCATCAAATGATGTATATGCATTGACATCTGCACCAAATTCCATCCCTGTAGATTCAAGATAATCTATCAGTTCATGTTTGGGGAAATTTTTGGTTCCGTTAAAGGCCATGTGCTCTGTAAAATGAGCAAGCCCCTGCTGTTCATCTGTTTCAAGAACAGATCCGGCATTGACAACCAGGGTTAATTCAGCCCTGTTTTCAGGTTTGGGATTGGATTTGATGTAATAGGTCAATCCATTGTCCAGTTTGCCGTATGTTACATCATCGGTAAACGGAATTTCATCGGTGGGATTATATTGTGCTGACACACCATATACAAACAGTACAGCAAGCAACCCCAGGATTAGTTTTTTCATAATATCAGAAGTTTTAAAATTATTCTTACTTACAAAAGTAATGAAAGCATTGTTTATTACCACTTAATAATTTGTTAATTGAATTCTAAGCATTCATATAATGTCGTTTTCATCGCAATTAGAGTTCTTTTCCACAGTACTTACAGAATTCTGCATCCTTGTCATGTCCTTCTTTGTCGCAATGCGGGCAGGTTTTCCCCTTTTGTTTCTTTCTTGCCATTTCCACTGTAACAATTCCGGTGGGAACCGCAATGATGGAGTACCCCAGAATCATGGTAAAACTTGCGATGAACTGCCCCAGCGTAGTTTGGGGTGTGATATCCCCGAACCCCACGGTGGTTACGGTTACGATAGTCCAGTAAATTCCCCTGGGGATGCTGTCAAAGCCATGTTCAGGTCCTTCAATCAGGTACATGACAGTGCCGACAACGAGAATCACCATAATCACGCCAAAAAGAAAAACCGAAACTTTTGCCCAGGAATCACGCAAAGCTTTCAAAATGATGTTGCCATGACTCATGTAGCGGGTCAGTTTGAACACTCTGAACAAGCGCAGCAATCTGAGTGAACGAATAATTGCAAGGCTGTGCGTTCCGGTAAATATTAAGCCCAGAAAGGTTGGCAGAATGGCAAGAAAATCGACAATACCATAAAAGCTAAAGACATATTTTTGTGTTTTCCTGCTGCTGAGAATCCTCAGTACATATTCAATGGTAAACAATCCGGTAACAATGTATTCAAAGATTATCAGTGTTTGTCCGTATTTATCAGCAATTTCGGCCACGCTTTCAAGCATGACGGCAAGCACATTGGCCAGAATAATAACCAGCAACACCACATCGAAAATTTTTCCTGCCATGGTATCGGTCAAAAAAATGATGCGGTACAGTTTTTTTCGGAGGTCTTCCATATTGCTTTGAATTTTCAGAGATAAAATTACTAATTTTGATGAAAATGTAAAACCAGAAGATATGAATTACCTGGCCGATATAAAAACACACCTGATTGAAGCAAATGATGTTCTTAACAGATTCATCCAGGATGATAAGGCAATATTGTCTGTATACAAAACCGCAGAAATGCTAAGCATGGCCTTTGATAATAACAAGAAGGTAATCAGTTGTGGCAACGGTGGCAGCATGAGTGACGCCATGCATTTCGCCGAGGAATTAACGGGCAGATATCGCAATGACAGGCGGGCTTTTCCTGCAATAGCCATTTCAGATCCCGGGCACATAAGCTGTACAGCCAATGATTACGGGTATGCATATGTTTTTTCACGCTATCTTGAAGCCCACGGCAACAGCGGTGACATTTTGTTTGCCATCAGTACCAGTGGCAATTCAGAAAACATTTTGATGGCCGCAGAGACTGCAAAATCCAGGGGCATGAAAATCATCGGACTTACCGGCAGGGACGGTGGCAAGCTTTCTGTTTTGTCAGATGTGGAAATCCGTGTGCCTCATCAAGAATATGCCGACAGGATTCAGGAAATGCACATTAAACTGATTCATATCATCATCGCACTGGTAGAGGACATACAAAGCAAGAAATAAGAAACTGCTTCCCTGACGCAGGAAAGCAGTTTCTCAGATTACTATTCTCAAATTCACCTTATGAATTACATACATTTTCCACTTCTTCGGGTGTGATGGGAATTCTTTTCTGTCCCAGCAGCCTGTTTCCGTCTTTTGTTACGAGCAGGTCATCTTCCAGGCGGATACCGCCAAAATCACGATATGATTCCAGCTTTTCATAATTAATAAATGCTGTGTGTTTCTTATCCCGCTTCCAAAGGTCAATCAGTTCAGGAATGAAATAACAGCCGGGTTCATTGGTAAGCACAAATCCCTCCTTAAGTTCACGGCCAAGCCTCAGTCCTGAAAGACCAAATTGATCAGCACGTTTCACCTTGTCATCATAGCCGACAAAATCTTCACCCAGGCCTTCCATATCATGAACATCAAGTCCCATCATATGACCCAGACCGTGGGGCTGGAAGAGTGCATGTGCACCGTTCATGACAGCTTCTTCGTAATCTCCTTTCATAATTCCAAGCTCTGTAAGTCCTTTGGCAAGCACCTCAGCAGCTTTCAGATGAACCCACCGGTAGGTAACACCTGGTCTGGTGATTTTTGCCGCATAATTGTTGGCATCAAGAACAATCTGATAAATATCTCTTTGCTGTTGTGTGAATTTTCCTCCTACAGGAGTTGTCCGGGTATGATCAGAAGCATAATGCATGGTAGTTTCACAGCCGGCATCAGCCAGCATAAGATCACCTTTCTGCATGACGTTACCATGATAGTGGTTATGCAGGGTTTGGCCGTTTACGGTAAGGATAATGGGAAAGGAAGGGACCCCGCCATGGGAAAGGGAAATACCTTCCATACGTCCGGAAACCTCACGTTCCACAATGCCGGGTTTAGCCATTTTCATGGCATTGGTGTGCATCATATAGCCAATGTCACAGGCTTTATCAATTTCTGCAATTTCGTACTGGTCTTTAATACTTCTTAGCTCAACACAAGCTTTAATCAATTCTGTGGAGGCATGGGTATTCATTGCATTGAAGGGAAGGCCAAGCACATTGTGGAAATAGATCATGTGATCGTGCCGGTAAAGCGGAGTAAAATGAATTTTTCGCTTTTTGTCCCGGGCTACTTTCAGGAAATCTGCAAGTGCACTGAACTCATCAGTTTTTTCCACACCTACTTCTACCGCAAGGGCTTTGATACTGGGTTGGGGCCCCATCCACACAATATCGTCAATATCCACATCATCGGCAAACAAGTATTCATCACCTGAATCTGCATCGATAACACCCACCATACCGGGGATATCCTGACCGAAAAAATACAAAAAGTTACTGTCCTGTCTGAAGTGGTAACCATTTGAAGGATAATTCATTGGAGATTCGTTATTGCCGGGAATAACAATTATTCCACTCTGCACCAGTTTTTTGAGCTTTTTGCGTCGCTCTATATACACCTCTTTTTTAAACATAGTATTTCCTTTTTTTATTTGAATGCTAAAATTAATAAAATATGTTGAAAGTGCCTAATTTACATGATTTGCAAAAGCGCAAAATATTGAGGGTATCTCAGTGTTTTGTGCGTCTATCACATAACAAATTGCATTACTTTTTTCTGATTGTCCAGATTTCACTTGCCTGCACTTCAAATACCAGACGATTTTCATTGTATAAACCGGAGAAAGAATGATCATTTGACACAAGTGCCCAGTTTTTTTCAATCATCGGATCAGCTGTAACAAACATGTTTCCAGAGGGCAGGAATCGCATTGAGTCGATACCGGAGAAAGGATGTGATGCATCCGCTTGTCGGGCGGGAATCTCATCCAGCTCAAGCATTCTCCCTGAAGGGATAATGATGGTATCAGGAGCCGGTGAATGGCTGAATTTGATTTTTAGTGTAAGTGCATAAGGGGTGGAATTGTTGATGCTGCGCGGGATACTCTCCTCCTCTTCACAGGAAAAACCAGTGAGTATAAAAATCAGAAGTGTTATGTACCATAGTTTGCGCATTCGTTTGCCTTTATAAATATGACGCCCCGGAAACGGCAAACGTTGCTTCTGTATCGCGATTTTAAACAATAATTAACACTGTGATTTACTTGCCGTCCATTTTCTTCAGGTGATAATCCTTCAGCCTTTTGCGCAAATACAAAATAACAAATACTGAGAACGGAATAAGAAAGACAGCCACAAGTCCCCATTGTCTGCGGGAGAAATCCAGTATTTCTGCCACACCAAGTACAGAAATTACTGTCAGGATATTTCATGGAATCTGGTGAAACCGGTGCTTAGATGTTGCATGTAAGAATTTTGTCAGATACGAATTTATGATTAGCTTAGCATGCATACAAAAAATGAAGCATAATGAAAACTGTAAAATTGTCATTTCTTACACTTCTGTTTAGCATAATACTGGCAGGCACGAGTGAAGCACAGGTATCTGCCCTGATAGAGGGTGGTATGATGCAGTTTACCCAAACCGAAAACCAGACGACACAATTGGGTCTGCAATTGTCAGGGAAATATTCTTTAAATGACAATTTTCGTATGGGGGCCAATCTTGGCTATTATTTCCGCAGCCATAGCCATCCATTGCTGGGCAATTATCATGAATTCACAATGCCCGTCACTTTGCTGGCGGAATATGTTCTTATCAAGCATGATTTCAGTCCTTATGTAGGTATAGATGCCGGAATGTACCGGATGGGTGCCAGCGGTGACTATGCCTTTTCGAAGGTTTTCACCGGCTTTGCTCCCGTTGCCGGATTTGATTATGACTTGTCGGAAAGTCTGCGCCTGAATGCCAACTTTAAGTACCATTTCATCTTTTCCGAATTTGATACGTCAACCCGTGCGCTGGGTGTAAATGCCGGTATTATTCTGGATTTTTAAGCCTCTTGGAAAATACATAAACAATTTTTGTCCTTTGCTTGTAAGTTAAGTAGACCTGATACAACATGCGCTATGATGAAATATGTTTGCAGAAATATCTGTTTGGTTTTTTCAGTGCTTATCATGAGCATGGTGCCGGCATCATGTCAAAACACAACAGATTCCGACAATAATCAGGAACAAGCAAATTGGAAATCAAAAGCCAGTACAATGATAAAAGATCAGATTATCGCACGAGGCATTACGGACAAAAAAGTTTTGGCAAGCATGGAAAATGTACCAAGGCACAAATTTGTACCTGAAGAGTATAGTGAACATGCTTATACAGACAGTCCCTTACCCATAGGGCATAAACAGACAATTTCACAACCATATATTGTTGCTTTAATGACCAGTGCCCTTGAGCTTGAAGGAGATGAAAAGGTGCTTGAAATTGGCACAGGCTCCGGATATCAGGCTGCAGTTCTGGCAAGAATCGTTGATACGGTGTACAGCATAGAAATCGTAGAAAAACTTGCTGAAAGGGCTGGGAATGTACTGAAAGAACTGGGCTATTACAATGTAGTTGTAAAACATGGAGATGGATATAAAGGCTGGGAAGAGCATGCTCCCTTTGACCGGATCATTCTTACAGCTGCACCTGAAAAAATCCCCGGCAATCTGCTGGAACAGTTAAAACCGGGTGGCATTATGGTGACTCCGGTCGGCACATCCCAGCAGGTATTACAAAAATTAAGAAAAACAGAAGAGGGTGACATTGAACAGGAAACCATGATTGGAGTAAGGTTTGTGCCCATGATCCACTCGGATGAATGATGCTTCACATCCCTTACAATGCCTTACCTGCAAGCACAGTTAAAAACCTCAGCATGCTTTCGTGATATGAGATAAGCAACATATTCATTATCTTGCAGCCGGAAACAAAAGGCAGCCAATGAAAAAGGATACAGCACAGAATCTTCGTGAACAAGTAAGGCTACTGCCAGACAAGCCCGGTGTGTATCAGTTTTTTGACCAAAACAATCAATTGCTTTATGTAGGGAAAGCCAAAAATCTGAAAAAACGGGTTTCTTCCTATTTCACCAAGCAACACGACAACAACAGGACAGCTGTGCTGGTTCGCCGCATCGTAAATATCCGGCATATTGTTGTAGAAACGGAGTCAGATGCTCTGCTGCTTGAAAACAGCCTCATCAAACAACATCAGCCCCGCTACAATGTGATGCTGAAAGATGACAAAACCTATCCCTGGCTGGTCATCAAAAATGAGCCATTTCCACGGGTTTTTTTAACCAGGAATGTGATCAAAGACGGGTCTGAATACTTCGGGCCATACACTTCTGTACGTATGGTTCGAACCTTGCTTGATCTGATACGGCAATTGTATCCCCTTCGCACATGCAAATACAAGCTGTCAGAAGAAAATATTGCAGCCGGCAAATACCGACGTTGTCTGGAATATCATCTGGGAAACTGCCTGGCTCCCTGCGAAGCATTACAATCTGAATCAGATTACAATAAAAATATTGAAAACATTCGCAATATCATCAAAGGCAATTTGAATTCGGTGATTGATTTCATGAAAAAGCGGATGAAGGAATATGCAGGCAGTTATGAGTTTGAAGAAGCGGAAGATATCAGGCAAAAAATTGAACTGATTGATAACTACAAAGCCAAATCCACCATCGTTAATCCCAGGCTGGATAAAATTGAAGTATTCGGATTGGCTGAAGACAAGCATTACAGTTTTGTAAACTACCTAAGAATTTCCAATGGTGCCATTGTTCAGACATTAACCCAGGAAGTTCGTAAACGCATAGACGAAGCCCCGGAAGATGTTTTGGCTACTGCCATTCATGATATACGCGAAAAAGTAAAGAGCAATGCCACAGAAATTCTGGTTTCTGTGCGGCCTGAATTTGTGCAGGAAGGACTGAAATACTCAGTTCCTCAGCGTGGAGATAAGAAAAAGCTTCTGGATTTATCTGAACGGAATGCCAGATATTCTTTGCTGGAGAAGCACAAGCAGATTGCCAACAAGAACCCGGAGAAAAACCGTCAGCGCATACTGGAAACATTGCAGAGTGATTTGAAGTTGGCTGCTTTGCCGAAACATATTGAATGCTTTGATAACAGCAACATTCAGGGACATCACCCGGTGGCTGCCTGTGTCGTTTTTAAAAACGGAAAACCCTGCAAAAAAGAATACCGGCATTACAACATCAAAACCGTGGAGGGACCGGATGATTATGCTTCCATGACTGAAGTGGTTACCCGTCGCTACAGGCGCCTTATGAATGAAGACCAGACTTTACCTCAACTCATCATCATCGATGGTGGCAAAGGGCAGCTAGGAGCGGCCGTTGAAGGCCTCAGGGAACTAAATCTGACGGATAAAATTGCCATCATAGGCATCGCAAAACGACTGGAAGAGATATTTTTCCCGGGAGATCCGGTACCACTATATCTTGACAAAAACAGCGAGTCACTTAAGCTGATACAACATGCCCGGGATGAAGCACACAGATTCGGAATTACATTCCACCGCAACAAACGCAGCAAGGATTTCATCTCAACGGACCTGACTGCAATTCCAGGCATTGGTGAAAAGACAGCGGGAGAATTACTCAGGAAATACGGTTCCGTGGAGCGTATCAAAAAACAATCTGCAGCAGAACTGGAGAAGCTCGTTGGTGCCAGCAAAGCCACGCTCATCGAAAAACATCTCCACAATAAGCAGGCCTGATCACCACCCAAAAAACAAAAAGCCGCCTCCTGAGAGACGGCTTAATTTATCAAAATATACTTTTCAATTACTTTTTGGAATTTTTGCCTTTCACCGCTTTCTTTTCATCCCGCTTCATCATTTCATATGACAATGGTGTAGCGATGAACAGTGATGAATAAGTACCAACGATAACACCAACCAGGAGAGCAAACACAAAGCCCCTGATTACTTCACCACCAAAGATAAAGATGGTAAGCAGCACAAAGAATGTACTCATTGAAGTACTGAAAGTACGGCTGATAGTACTGTTAAGTGCATTGTTGATATTAAGGCTGCGTTCCCGTTTTGGATATATCTTCATAAACTCACGGATCCGGTCAAACACAACAACGGTATCGTTGATAGAGTAACCCACAACCGTAAGGATGGCAGCGATAAATGCCTGATCTATCTCCATGCTGAAAGGCATGATGGCATAGAAAAGTGAAAACAATCCCAGAACAAAAAGCACATCATGGACAACCGCAGCAATGGCACCAACAGAATACTGCCATTTCCGGAATCTTATGAGAATGTACAGGAATATGACAAGCAGGGCTATACCTACGGCGATGAATGATTTCCTAAGGATATCATCTGCAATAGAGGGGCCCACTTTTTGTGATGACTGTCTGTATTTTGAAAGGAATTTATCCATACTCACATCTTCCCCTATGGTAGGTTTCAGACCATTGTATAGCAGTGAATCGACAATGGCATCAGCTTCAGATGTCTTCTCATCAATCAGATGCTGGGTAATAATTTTGACCTGATCAGAACCACCAAATGTTTTCACCATCGGTCTGCTGTCAAAATACCCTTCCAGATCAGCAGCAATTTCCTGTGGTTGCACATCTTTGTCAAATTTCACAACATAAGTGCGACCACCGGTAAAATCGATGCCCGGATTGAGGCCACGCACACCAAGTGAGATCACTGAAATAAGAATAATGGCTCCTGAGATGAAATAAGCTGCTTTACGCTTTTCAAGGAATTTAATGTTGAGATTCTTGAATGCATTACGCGTCAGCCTGGTATCAAATTTAATAAATTTGTCTTTGCCCATCATGGTAGAGAATACCAGTCGGGTAATAAAGATGGCTGAGAACAGAGAGGAAATGATACCAATCATCAATGTTGTAGCAAAGCCCTGGATCGGACCTACACCAAAGCGGAAAAGAATAATTGCTGTCAGCAATGTTGTGATGTTGGCATCAAGGATAGCAGAATATGCATTTTTGTAACCATCCTGAATGGCAAGCTTCATGCCTTTACCGGCAGCCAGCTCCTCCCGTATTCGCTCATATATCAGCACGTTGGCATCCACCGACATACCGATGGTAAGCACAATACCGGCAATACCGGGCAATGTAAGTACAGCACCAAAGGATGCGAGCACACCCATGATAAATATTATGTTTGCAATCAGTGCAATATCTGCCACCCATCCTGCACGGTTGTAATAGAAAACCATGTAAAGCAGGATAACAAAGAAGGCAATCAGGAATGATGTCAGACCGGAGCTGATGGCTTTCTGCCCAAGAGAAGGACCAACGATCTCTTCGGAAATAATCCTGGCGGGAGCCGGCATTTTACCTGACTTAAGAATATTGGCAAGGTCATCGGCTTCGGCAACAGTAAAGTTTCCTGTAATTGATGAACGGCCGCCTTTGATTTCATTTTGTACTGTCGGGAAAGAATACACATAACCGTCAAGCACGATGGCAATACTCCGCTCTATATTATTTCTTGTGATTTTTGCCCATTTTTTCGAGCCTTCGCTGTTCATGGTCATGGTTACCTCAGCAGAAGCCTGATTCTGACCAAATTCTTTTCTTGCAGTTTCAATCACGTCCCCACTCATCACTTCACCTCCGTCACGGGTGGATTTCAATGCCACAAGCTGGTAAATGCCTTCCTGAACATTGCCTTCATTGTCCTGAATGGCTTTAAACGTCCATGCAAACTTAAGGTCAATGGGTAAGATAGCCTGTACCTTATCCAGATGGAGATAACGGTTGATTTTTGCAGTATCTTTAAAGTGAGCAACGCCAACTACAGGTCCTCCAAGCGGTTCTCCCTGCTGGTCAACATTGGGGTTAAGCAGAGCAAACAGCGGATTCTGCTCTCTCCACTCATCAGCCTGTGCTGCAGTATCCACTTCATTGCCTTCAAATTCTCCCAGTTCCGGAGCTATTGTATCATCATTCAACAAATCAGCTTCTTCCTCAGTATCTGCATCTGTATCTACAGTATCTGCATCTTCAATTGTATCCTGCTCAAGCTCTTCATCAACCACACCTTGTACCTGTGCAATGATGTTATTTGCCTGAACCATGTTCTGATAGATTTCGCTGAAATTATAGGTTTCCCAGAACTCCAGCTTGGCAGTTCCCTGCAGCAGGTCTCTGATACGTTCGGGATTTTTTATGCCCGGCAATTCAATATGGAACCGGCCTTTCACTGCCACATCACGCTGGATATTGGGCTGTACAACACCAAAATGATCGATACGTTTTCTCAGAATTTCAAAAGCATTGTCAAATGATGTTTGAAGTTCTTCGGACAGATAGTCCACAACCTCTTCATTGCTTGATGAGATGGATATTTTGTCTTTATTTTGCGGTGTAATGAACAGGGGTGCCATGTTTTCACCTTCGGCAACTTCTTCATAGGCTCGTCTGAAATCCCGTGCATAGCTTTCACTGCCCTGATCCTGCAATTCATCAGCTCTCTCTAATGCCTCCTGGAGTGTGGGATTGGTGGGATCATTGGCCAGTGCCCTGATAATATCTTTTGCTTCAATCTGCAGGGTAACATTCATTCCCCCTTTGAGATCAAGTCCAAGATTAATCTGTTTGGCCTTACATTCCATGAAGGTGTGGTCTGTAAATAAGGTATAAACCACTTCACCAGACATTGAATCCAGATACGCAGACTGCAATGAGTCTTTCATTGATTCACGCAAGTCTTCACTTGCCGATTCTCCCAAAATATTTTCTGCCTTTTCAGTTGCAAATTCTTTTGCATCCTTTTCCACCTGGTATGTTTTCCAGGAAAACGACAGATAATAAATGACAATTAATGTCAGGAGAATGATGATTGTTAAAACTGCTCCTTTATTCCGCATTGTTCAAAATTTTAATTTACCTAATTTGAATTGGCTGGCAAATATATTGATAATTACTTAAAACCACAAGCTACAAATTCAGGGATTATGGTTACCATAAAAGAATTCCGGCATTTATGATTTATGTAAACACAAAATGCCGGCTTTATACAAAATTTCTGCCTCATATTTTTCAAGGAAATCGCTTCCTATAAGTCCGCAAATGCTGATGTCAAAATATTCTGCATACAGTTCTCTCAAATGAGAAAGGTCCATCAGACCCACTTTTTGTTCATACAGGGGTAATGTTTCAACAGCGACACCCGAAAGCTTTCCGAAAGTCTGATTTTCTATGGGTGCATTTACCCCGGAAGCAAGCCCGTCATCATCAATTTCTGTTTTGCCGGTGATATGCTCCGCCATCAGCTCATCATCAAAGACAGATACTGAGGCACCCGTATCAATAAGAACATAGCAGGCATCACTGTGGCCATACAGTCTGCACGCCAGGTGCATTCCGCCACCGGGAATATCAATCTTCAGTAGAGGTATTCGGAAAATCATTCTTGCTCTGTTTGCCTGTATTCAACATTCTGCTACCCACACGACTAAAATAGGATGGATCTTTTCTGGCAATACTAATCAGAATTGCCCCCACAATCAAACTCACAATGATGATGGAATAGCCGTATTGCATGATCTGCAGCCCATCAATGACACCCATTTCATATGCAAGGGTAACCAGCACAGCAGGGATAATTCCTTTTGGTGACAAAACGGACATGATGATCATTTCTTTATAATCCAGCCCTTTGGATGAAAAGGTTTTGATGCTTACCCATCTCAGCAGGGCAAATATCACAACCAGTATTAAAGCAATCAGGAAAACCCAAGTGCTGTAATATTCAAGTTGCATACCCATATAAACAAAAAAGTATGCCTGAATAAGCATGAGTAATTCTTCAAAAAAGCTTTCTTCATTGATGGTATAATCTCTGGCTTTCTCAGTCATCTTTTCCGTAAACCAGTTTTTGAAAGGTTTGTGATTGATATTCCCTGACATAATACCAAATGTAAGCACAGCAAAGCCACCACTAAAACCCACCAGCTCACTTGCTCCAAACAGCATCAGAATAAAAGCCAGGCTGGAAAACATGGTATTGTTCACGTGTTTCAGTGAGCGCAAAACAAGCATCCACAAGGCACCCGCTATCAGCCCACTGACAACACCCAGCAATACGGATTTTGCAACAAATCCTGCCAGAGGTGTATTGCCAAGTTGGGTGTGTCTGATAAAACCAAGGAAAATCAATCCGCCGACAAGACAGATAATGTCTGTCAGCAGTGATTCATATATCAGAATTTTACGGCTTTTTTCTTTCAGTTTAAGTGCATGCACAATCGGTACAATCAGAACAGAGGATGTACCACTGACCACAAATCCCAGGAAAATTGAGGAAACCCACTCCATATTGGCAACAAACCGCGCAACCAGTGTCACCAGCGTAAGGCCAACAACAATATTGAATACAGAGAAGCCCGGAGAATTTCCTGGAACACGGCGCAAATTCTTAAAATTGAACCGTTTGCCCACCATATATACGATTACATTCAGCGTAATGGCTGCAAAGGTACCTCCCAGATTTCCCCAAACCATATCATCTTCCACAAAAAAACCAATTACAATCCCCGCCACAATAAAAAACAGGGCACTGGGAATCCGCAAACTAATGAAAAAACGATTAAAATAAAACGACCCAAATATCAGGATGCCAAGCAATAATATAACAACTGGAATATCCATAATAAAACAAATTAAACCTTTTCATTCGAAACGCATCAAAGATACAAACAACAAAATAAGAAATATTATGAAAACAAAAGGAATTATCACAAGTTTAATTTTACTGGGTTTTGTCATGACAAGCTTTCAGGCACAATCACAAAGACAATCAATGAATCGCAATCAAACATGCAGCGATATCATACCTGACCTGACCGAAGACCAGGAAACCCAGATCAAGACATTGCATGACGATTTTTATGCAGAGAGAACTGAACTCAAAGCCGATTTGGCCATTAAGCGTGCAGAAAAGCACAAACTCATGATTGCAGATGACCCGGACGTCAAAGCCATCAATGCAAAAATTGATGAAATGGCCAAGCTCCGCACACAAATGCAGAAAGAAAGAGCTGCCATGCACATTGCCATGAAAGATATCCTCACCGATGAGCAGGTCAGTGTATGGGAAAGTAAAATGCACAAAAGAGGTCATTATAATTCTGGCAGGCACAACAACAGCAAAGGCTCCGGACAAGGCGATGGCATGCAGGATGGCCGCCGCATGAAAGACAAAAGAGGTATGCACAGGCCTTGTATGAATTAATTTTATCTGTCGTAGCGGCAGACTTATATTTACCCAAATAAAAAAGCTGATATCAACATGGTATCAGCTTTTTTTGATTATCATCAATGGAATTGACGGAAACCGGCTACAATTTTTTTCCTATCTTTATAGCATGATACATTTGGTGATATATATTTTACTTGCCACCCAGGGGTTCTTACCGGTGCCCATTGAAGGCATGCAGGCAGAAAAAGTATATTGTGATCATCTGGACAATGTTTATATCATAGAAGCCAATCGCCTGGAAAAATATAATGCTGACTTTGAATTGCAGGCGGTATATGATTATCAGACAAGTGGTGTAATCACTACTGTGGATGTGAGTAATCCCCTGAGAATTCTGGTCTATTCAGCCAATGCAAATGAGGTTTTGTTTTTGGATAAGCAAATGAGCACCATTGGCAATCCTGTTTTGCTGGATGAGATCGGCTATTATGATGTGTCAGCAGTTTGCAGTGCAACAAGAGGAGGGTTTTGGCTGCATGATGCACAAAGTCAGCAAATAGTAAACATTGACCAACACGGCAATGCCGGTCTGACTGCCTCGGTTTCGGAGCGGTTTTCGGGATTGCCAAACCAGCTGTATGAAAAAAACAACAAACTTTTTCTGGGCTTTGAGGAACAGGGCATTATGGTGTACAATGTGATGGGGGCGTATGAAACAAGCTTTCCGGTAAAGTATCAGAAAAATTTCAAGATCATCAATCAGAATATTCTCTACCTGAAAAACAACACTCTTTTCTCTTTTGATTATTTCCTGTTGAAAGAACTAAGCCTTTTTCACAATGCCTTCGAAATACAGGATTTTGCGGTAAATAAGAATACATTGTACTATGTGCAGGAAGGTACAATCCACATATCAGATTTGCAGCTCCGGTGATTATTGCCGGATTACCCGAAATTAAGCATTATAATTGCATCGGGATATACCAAAAGGTATATGCTCAGGCTCTGTGAATCAGTAATGCAAAAGATTACCGGTGCCCGATGAAAATTAATCAAAACTTGTCAACATTCCGCCCAGAAATCAAAAAAGCTTAGTATATTAGCCTGTCGAATCAAGTTAAATAACTATGCATATTGCCGTCGCAGGAAACATAGGTTCAGGCAAAACAACCCTGACCCGTTTGCTTTCAAAGCACTATAACTGGGATCCTCATTATGAGGATGTTGACCACAATCCTTATCTGACAGATTTTTATCAGGAGATGCAACGCTGGTCTTTCAATCTTCAGATTTATTTCCTGAACAGCCGGTTCAATCAGATTCTTGAAATCCGCAAAAGCGGAAAAAAAATCATACAGGATCGTACAATTTACGAGGATGCCTACATCTTTGCTCCCAACCTGCACGATATGGGACTGATGACAACAAGGGATTTTGACAATTACCTTTCCCTGTTTAAACTCATGACCAGCCTGGTGGAGCCACCGGATCTTCTGATTTACCTTCGGGCATCCGTGCCAACACTTGTAAACCAGATTAGCCAGCGGGGCAGGAAATATGAGGACAGCATCAGACTGGATTACCTCAAGCGGTTAAATGAGAGATATGAAGCCTGGATTCAGGGCTATGACATTGGCAAGCTGCTCATCATTGATGTGGACAATGTGAATTTTACCAATCAGGATACTGATTTGCGAACCGTTATCAATAAGATTGATGCTGAATTGCACGGCCTGTTTTAAGAGATTTTTTTCAGAAAAAAAGAAAGCGCAGAAACCTCATCCTTGTGTTCCTGCGCCTTAGGTTTGGTTGTCCGGAAATCAGCCGATAATTTTCTTGATTTCATCTTTTATGTTGCTCCAACGAACATCGTCCATGCTGGTGCCCATCACTTCAATCACATTTCCACCCATGATGTTTGCAATATCACCGGCTTTTTGCAGGTTCAGGCCCTGAGATAATCCATAAAGGAAGCCTGCAGCGAAATTATCCCCAGCACCGGTAGTATCAATACATTTGGCCGGACGGCCTTTCACCAGTACCTTTTCATCACCGCGTTTAATCAGTGCACCTTTGGGACCGATTTTCACGATGGCCGTATCTACCAGTTCCGCAAATGCAAGCACAGCATCTTCCGGTTTTTTGCCGGGAAAAAAGCTTTCCGCTTCCTCTTCATTGGCAAAAAGGATATCCACATGCTTTGTCACAAAAGGCATGAGAAAATCACGCTCAGATTCCACAATATTATAGGACGCCAGGTCAATGGCCAGCTGCATACCTTTGTTTTTTGAAATCTCAGCAGCCCTGTTCAGTAGGTCATGATTTTGTACAAGATATCCTTCAAGGTAAAGTATGTTATAAGAATCAAAATCCTCGTCTTTCAAATCTTCAGGTGTAAGGGAAATGGCAGCACCCAGATGTGTGGCAAAAGTACGTTCGCCATCCTTACTGACAAGTGCCAGGGCAGTACCCGTGGGGATATCAGCCCGCATCATACAGGGCTTCACGCCATAATCGGTGAGTTCTTTTTCATAAAAATCCCCCAATTCATCTTTTCCGACTTTTCCAATAAAGCCGGTTTCCACACCAAGCTTAGCAAGGCTCCTGATGGTATTGGCTGTGGATCCACCGGTAACCTGCTGCTTTTGATATGCAGCCGCCGCTTTAAGCAACTCCTCGCTTTTATCTGCTTCTACCAGCTGCATGCTTCCCTTTGGTAACTTATTGATATCCAGAAAATCATCTTTGTCAAGGCTGGTCATGATGTCTACCAGCGCATTTCCTATTCCAATTATTTTTAACATAATCTGCGTTTTTTTGAAAAAATATTTGGTAAAATTAATAAAAGCGTTTAGATTTGCACCCACATTTTCCGAGGGATTAGAGGAAAAATTTCCGGAAATGACATAATATTTTCCTCCTTAGCTCAGCTGGTTAGAGCATCTGACTGTTAATCAGAGGGTCCTTGGTTCGAGTCCAAGAGG
>JBNJGS010000032.1:25593-28272 GCA_051747965.1 Bacteroidota bacterium | reverse complement strand
CACCGTGCTGAGCCTGGGGACATTGCCATTGCTGTACTTTTTGCTTATGCTGGTGTTCTAGGGTGGAAACTTAATCAACGATTTCTTCGCTGATTTCCCTGCTTTCGCCTGTACTCAATCGCCTTGTTGCGTATGGCACTGGCCTTTTGGGGCTTGCCATGTTCTTCGTAATAATTGGCCAGGGTCATGCCTATAGTGTAGTTGCCCGGGAAAATAGCAAACGCTTTCTCCCATGCCTGAATCGCCTGTACCGTATCGCCCAGCATCAAATGGTAATTGCCTTTGTCAACCCACACCTGATCGTTTTTTGGTGAGGCTGTTTTACGCAGCCTGGCATTATATTCCAAAGCTTTTTCGTAAGCATTTGACGCGGCATATATGCTTTGAAGCTTTTCAAGACTTCGTGGCTGTCCCGGCGAATAATTCAGTACTGAATCGTACATGGCAATGGCCTTTGCCGTGTCGCCCCGGGTCTCAGCAATCATGCCAAGGTAATAAAACGCCTTGTCCATATCTTTTTCCAGTCCGGATTGGATGCAATGCTGTAAGTCTCGTTTTGCCTGCTTGTACTTTTCCTGATGATAGCGAGCAACACCGCGGTTCAGCCAGGCCTCGGTCACGGTGCTGTCAATCTGCAGGCAACGGGTAAAATAACCTTCAGCACGCTCATATTCCCTGCCAATAATCAGGTAAATATAGCCAAGATTGTGCAGCGGGTTGGCATAAGTGCTGTCAACCGCTATGGCTTGCTGGTAGTAATCAATGGACTGGTGAATCTTTTTATCCATGCGCTGAAGTGGCACACCGGCTTTCATGCCTGCATACACTTCACCTATCAGATAATTTGCCACCAGGTTGTTGGCTTTGGCCGAGTTTTCAAGCTTGCCGATGTCTGCCTGGTAAAGAGTTTTCCGGTTTTCCCAGTCGGCATTGCGCTTGATGGTGATGATGGAAAAAGGGAACACAAGCAAGAGGCTCAAAAGCAAAATTCCTGTCTTTTTGGTGATGGTCTTTGCATATGGATTTTCTTTAACAATTCGGAAAATAAGCCATGCTACAAGCAATGAAAATCCCAGTGATGGAATAAACAACAGTCGTTCGGCAATGATGCCTGTCAGGGGAAAAAACAGGTTGGCAAAGGGAAGAATCCCTATCAGGTAAAACGCGATGGCAAACGACCAGATCCTGCGCTCCTTCATACCCCGGAACATCAGCCATATCATTGCGGCATGAATAAGAATTGAGATGATTACAACCGGATGGCTAAGGCCGGCTGCCGGAACCAGTGCATAACCATAATAAAACCGCAGCGGGTAAGGCAAGAGCAATAGTTTCAGGTACCACGCCAGGGAATAAAATGCCACACCCAGGGTGCTGCCTGCGGATTTGTCAGCAAACAGTGGGTTTTGCCAGTTGTATACCGGTGCATTTTTTGTTGGCAGGTTCATTTCCGGAATGAGGTAAACAATGAACAATACCACGCCGGAAATCAGGGCAATCCCGATTGCAATAAGCATGGCTTTGCTGATTTTTATGCCTTTGATTCGTGCTGACAAATCGGGAAACTGTGCATGCAAACCTGTCAACAGCAGGGAAAGTGCCACCAGCCATCGGGTCAGGTCTTTGTTTATGGCCAGAAAAACAAGTCCGGCTACAAAAGATGCAATGGCAAGTACAATGAATGGATCTTTAAGCTCTGTTGTGGTGATCTTGCCACGCTGCCTGCGCATAAGGTAAAACGTGACAAGCAAAAACAGCAGCAAAAACAAAAAGGTGGCAGGTGCATCACCAATTATGCGACTAAGAAAATCCGGTTCGGTAATGACACCGGTTAGAAAAAGCAACTGCAGGATGCCGGTGATGATGCGCAGCGATTTTCCTGCCTGATAATCTTCTGAACGTACTTCATCCTGCTTTGTTTGCTCCATGCGGAAATAATACAAACTCAGCGGGATGATGGCCACAAAAATTACAGCGGTTTCTTTGGCAAGGAAAGCCAATGCAAGCAACACAAGGCCTGTCATGAGATGGTACCATTTCCGCATGTCATAAAACCGGATAAATGATATCCAGGCCAGAGCTGATAAAAGAAAGCAAAATATTTCTTCCCTGTTTTTCAGACTCAGCACCACTTCGCTGTGAATGGGATGCACTGCGAAAATGCTCAGTGCTATGATGACGAACCAAAAGGAAATGCCGGGAATCAGGATGCGAATCAGCCGGAACAGTACCAAAAGCAGAACAGCATACCATAAAATGTTCAGCAAATGGAAAACAGAGGGATTGTTACCAAAAATCTGATATTCTATCGCGTAAACAACAATGGTGAGAGGCCGGTAACCAAAGTACTGATCGCGCTTCTGATGATACCTGCTGCTAAATATTTCCGGAATGCCCTTTATCCCTTTTTGTACCTGCTCGTGCTCCTCAACAACGTAATTGTCATCAATATTGTATCCGTTATTTACCGACTGACCGTAAAGAATAAAGGCCAGAATCAGAAACCACAAGGCTGTGTACAACTGTATGCGCGACGGTTTTTTCCCCATAGTCAGTTTTGCATGATGGTCAAATATACAGAAAAAGCTGTGAATCTGCAGCAAAGCCATGCGAAAATGTCCTAAACCCGGCTTATAAACAGGGTTCCTTGTCGCAATCCGGCAGGCGGTGAGCATGCAT
>JBNJGS010000032.1:0-25493 GCA_051747965.1 Bacteroidota bacterium | reverse complement strand
GCCAGATTGGTTTCCAGGACGCTCTCAATAACGGTTTCAGCATCAAATTCATGGTCGGGACCAAAATCAATGATGTTGCCGGCGATGGCAAGTTTCATGGCTGTATGCAGCGGCTTGTCAGATTGTGTGGCTTTGTGATGCCAGGTATCGTACAACTCCAACATGGCCTGATTGAATTCTTCCTTTTCAAGGCGGTAAATCTCTTTTTCCGGATGATGAGCAGCAATCAGTCGGTTCAGTTGTGCAGCCATCTCAGGATTGGTAGTGTTTTTGTCGACACTGCTGAGGTAAGCCAGAAACTCACGAATAATATCCAGTCGATCTGTTTCGCTGATGCTTACTGTTTTGATATGCCGGCTGATTGATTTCAACTGGCAGAGCATGCAATCTGAGTTCATAGTGCAATGTTTTTTACAAAGAAGAGAATTCTGAACCAATGTTCCAATGACAAATGTTTTTATTGGGGTGATCTTACCGTTTCAGGAAAGAGGGGAACCATCAGTTTATTCAGAAAGGCCATAGCGGATGGTTGCGTAAGGGATAGAAGCGGCATCCTGTGGGCGCCATTGTCCGGCGGCCACAGATAAAGCGGATAGCCCGACCCTTTTTGTTTTCAGAGGGCCTGCGGGCGCAACCTTCAGGGTCGCTCCAATTCCTCGCTGTACTGTTCTTTTCAAATTCAACAAACAAGTTTATAGGGACGACCCTGAAGGTTTTGCTAACAGCGCAGGCTGAAAACAAAAAGGGATACGCCCTAAAAAAGCCAGAAAATAATCACAACATTTCTCCAATTCAATGGGATTAATGCCTACCTTTGCACGCCTTTTGCCGGCATTTTTCGGCAGAGGAATTTACAGAATTTATTTATATGGAAATCAGAAACATAGCGATTATTGCCCATGTAGATCATGGGAAAACTACCCTGGTGGACCGCATGTTGCATCAGGTAAAATTGTTCAGAGAAAATCAGGATATGGGAGAGCTCATACTCGATTCCAATGATCTGGAGCGGGAACGGGGGATTACCATTCTGTCGAAAAATGTATCTGTCCGGTATAAGGACACAAAAATCAACATCATTGATACCCCGGGTCACTCGGATTTTGGTGGCGAAGTGGAACGTGTACTCAACATGGCCGACGGTGTGCTGGTGCTGGTGGATGCCTTTGAAGGACCGATGCCGCAAACGCGTTTCGTGTTGCAAAAAGCACTGGAAATGGGTCTGAAGCCAATTCTTGTGATCAACAAGGTGGATAAGCCCAATTGCAAGCCGGAAGAAGTGAATGAAAACGTCTTTGATCTGATGTTTTCCCTGGATGCCAATGAAGAGCAACTGGAATATCCGGTGGTTTACGGCTCCTCAAAGGAAGGCTGGATGGGCCCGGACTGGCAGGAGCCGACACAGGATGTATCCTATCTTCTGGACACAATTCTGGAAACCATTCCGCCGGCAAAACCAAATCCCGGAAGCCTGCAGTTGCGCATCACCTCCATTGATTACTCTTCCTATACCGGCAGGATTGCTGTAGGGCGCGTGTATCGCGGAAGCATAAAAATGGGCGACAAAGTATCGGTTGTACAGCGCAACGGTGTGATTCACAAATCTGTTGTGAAAGAGTTGTACCGCTTTGAAGGCCTTGGCAAGGAAAAAGTAAAAGCGGAAGTTGGTTCCGGAGAAATTGTTGCCATTATGGGTCTGGATGATTTTGATATTGGTGATACCGTTGCTGATTTCGAAGAACCTGATGCATTGCAGACAATCAAAGTGGATGAACCCACCATGAGCATGCTGTTTACCATCAACAATTCGCCATTTTTTGGCAAAGAGGGAAAGTACGTAACTTCACGTCACATCCGCGACCGCCTGTACATGGAAACGGAAAAGAACCTTGCACTGCGTGTCGAGGATACCGATTCACCGGATCGTCTGACAGTTTATGGCCGGGGCATCCTGCACCTTTCCATTCTGGTGGAAACCATGCGCCGTGAGGGCTATGAATTTCAGATCGGCCAGCCACGTGTGCTGATCAAAGATATTGATGGATACAAAAATGAACCTGTGGAGCATTTGTACGTGGATGTCACCGATGAACTTTCCGGGAAAGTGATAGAACTGGTAACCAAGCGCAAAGGTGATATCGTGAACATTGAAAGTGAAGACGGACGTGCACGCCTGGAATTCAAGATACCATCCCGCGGTCTGATAGGCCTGACAAATCCACTGCTTACAGCTACTGAGGGAGAGGCTGTAATCTCTCATCGGTTTAAAGGCTTTGAACCATGGAAAGGCGAGATTAACACACGGCACAACGGATCGATCATCGCCATGGAAACCGGCACTGTCATTGCCTATTCGCTGGACAAGCTGCAGGACCGTGGTCGCTTTTTCGTAGAACCCAATGATGAAGTTTATGCCGGGCAGGTAATTGGTGAAAACACACGTGATGAAGACATCATGGTGAATGTCATCAAAACCAAAAAACTTTCCAACATGCGTTCATCAGGTGCTGACGAGAAACTGAACATTGCCCCGGCGATAAAATATTCACTGGAGGAATCCATGGAATATATCGGGAAGGACGAATACCTTGAAGTCACACCAAAAT
The DNA here is from genome assembly GCA_051747965.1 of Bacteroidota bacterium. Taxonomy (GTDB): domain Bacteria; phylum Bacteroidota; class Bacteroidia; order Bacteroidales; family ML635J-15; genus JAQIBY01. The sequence goes on along the minus strand of JBNJGS010000032.1, from coordinate 22,887 downwards.
CATTACGTTTCCGTAAGATATTACTGAACGAACACGACAGGAAAAAGCAGAAGAAGGCAATAGGGTAATCAATTTGTGAAAGCGGGAGCTGTTATGTCCTGATCTGATTTCCTGATTCCGGCTTTTTGTGCATAATGGCGCCAGTGACTTACTGTAGCTTTGGCACGTGCAATGAATTTCTCTGCTTCAGTTTTTTCCCAGCGATACCAGGGTGCTACATCAAGACAAAGTCCGTAATCCAAATGGTTGCTTTGCTCATCAATATTCAGGCTCAGACCCCGGGCCATTGGTTCAGGGTTAATATCATAAACAGGTGACAATTTCCACCCGTTTTTTGTCAGAAGAAAACCATGATTTCTTAAGTGATCATCTGAATTTGAGATTGCTACAGACAAAACAATGCGTTTCCAGAGTTCTCTGATATCCTCCTGAGGGCTGCAACCATATTGCTCAATTATTTCAATTATTTCGAGATACGAAACGCTCTGTTTGTGATTGTCTCCGTCTTTATACCCCAGCAATGTCATTGCCGAAGCAAAATGTATCCTTTGATCTCCATTTCTGTCAAACCGTTTGGTGAGAAAGGTATGGTGATTGCCCGAAAAACGCTCAGCTCTAACTTTGGGAGTCTCAATGCCCAGTTCCCTGGCCATTTGAATTGCGACAAACTCCCAGGCACCAGCGTCTCTGTCATCATTATTTGATGGAAACTTGGCAATCCAAAGCGCACCCTCAGTGTCCCTTACATTGGCTTTCGGCCGGGCTCCGCCAAGCGACGAACCGGGCATCAGAAGTAGATTCAGCCATTCAGCCTGCTTTGATCCTTCCCAAAAATCATCCCTCTCTATTTTGAGGCTTGCCTGCTCCAGTTCACGAATTCGATTTACCGGAGGGACGTCCAGGGTATCAGGAAGCGCCAAAAATGACCCATTTTTTTCCACTTTAAATCTTAAGCCGCCCATGCGGGTCAAGTCGCTGACAGCAAGCAAAAAATCCGACTCATGCAGGAAAGCTGTTTGCTTGTTTTTCTCCCTGCTTCTAAGCGCATTACGACGCTTTATGAGTAATCTTCCCCATCTATCAGGAGCTGAGTCCAGAAACATGCCAAAATTTGGCTCCTCTGACTGAAGAAATTGATTGCCCGGAAAAAATTTCAGGTCAGGGTCAATGAAGCGTGATTCCTGTATAGTTAACCATTTATCATCGTAAGCAAACGAAAATATTTCCTCACCTCTGATGATATCGCTGTTAAGTGTTCCCATCAGAAAAGCTTCGCTGAGTCCCTGCCAGTCTGCATAAACGAGTATTCTTTTCATTGTTTGTGTTGTTTTTTGTTTAGCAATCCGGCATCCTGCAATTTGCGCCCGAAGGCATCATCCAACGCAACCTTTTTGAGATCATCCGTTAACCCCAAAACAGAAAGAACACGCAAAAATACAGCGATGCTAATATGCCCGCTTCCTTTTTCCACATGCCAAAGTGTTGTTCTGCCAATTCCCGCACGTTCCGCCAGTTGTTGTGTGGTAATGCCTCGCCGTTTTCGGGCTAGCTTTATGTTTTCACCCAGATTCTTCAACAGACGCTGTTCTTTTGGCAACAATATAGTATTCTTTTGTTTCATATGTTTGTATATAGAAACAAATATAACCATTTTGTTCGTAACTACAAACAAAAATTGATAATACAGCGATTTTACTCACACAAAAAGCCGCCCGCTAATCAGCAGACGGCTTTTTTTATATGATGTTTTTCCTGATTATTTTTTCAGGTTGTGCTTTTCGATGAATTCGCTTAATACGCCATCAAGGTCGGGTTTGCCAATTTCCTGCAGATCGTAATAAACGCGGGTATTTGGTTTCTTGATGTCGATGATGCGGTTCAGATCTATGGGTGTTCCGATAACAACGGAGTCGCAATCTGTATTGTTGATGGTGGTTTCGAGGTCTTTCAACTGCTGATCGCTGTAACCCATTGCCGGCAGAAGTGTGCCAATGTGTGGGTAAATTTCAAAGGTTTCAGCCAGTTTTCCAACGGTGTAAGGACGTGGGTCAACCAATTCTGCACAACCAAATTTCTGGGCTGCAACAGTACCGGCACCGATTTTCATTTCACCATGGGTGAGGGTTGGTCCGTCTTCTACAACCAGAACTCTTTTGCCTTTGATGATAGAAGGATCATCCACGGTAATGGGTGAAGCACCGTCAATTACAGTAGCGTTGGGATTGGCGATTTTGATGTTGTCACGCACTTCCTGAATACCGGCTGGAGGAGCAGAATCCATTTTGTTGATCACGATGGCATCAGCAATACGAAGGTTTACTTCGCCGGGGTAATAGGACATTTCATGACCCGGACGGTGTGGGTCAGCCACAGTAATCACGAGGTCTGAATTGTAGAAGGGGAAATCGTTGTTTCCACCGTCCCACAGTACAACGTCGCAACCTTTGGGATCTTCTTCAGCTTCGCGCAGAATGGCTTCATAATCCACACCTGCATAAATTACGTTACCACGTACAACGTGTGGTTCGTATTCTTCCATTTCTTCAATGGTACATTTGTGTTTTTCCAAATCGGAAACTTCAGCATAGCGCTGTACTTTCTGAGCGTTGAGATCGCCATAAGGCATGGGGTGACGTACAGCCACAACATTCAGGCCTTTGTCCATCAGGTGCTCAATTACTTTACGGCTGGTCTGAGATTTACCACAACCTGTACGGGTAGCCACAACAGCTATCACAGGTTTTTTACTTTTCACCATGGTATCTTCAGGGCCGAGGAGCATGAAGTTGGCGCCGGCAGCGTTTACTTTTGCGCTCATGTTCATCACGTGCTGATAAGTCACATCGCTGTATGAAAATACGCAATCGTCTACATCAAGCTCTTTTATGAGATTTTCAAGTTCGTCTTCTGCATGGATTGGAATTCCTTCAGGATAAAGGTCTCCTGCGAGTTCAGTAGGGTATTTCCTACCATGAATGTCAGGGATCTGAGCTGCTGTAAATGCAACAACATTATAATCTTCATTTCCTCTGAAATAGGTGTTGAAGTTGTGGAAATCACGTCCGGCAGCTCCAATAATAATTACTTTTTTCTTTGCCATAACAAAGTCATTTATTTAAGGTTAAACAATAATTTTTTCATGTAGCCAGACAAAGTTAAAATTTATAAGCAATTTTAACTATGACAAAAAATTAATTCCTGCAAATTTTTCTTTATGTTTTAGATACCGGCCAGGGCAGGGCAAAACATAAGACTGAACAATAACCTGTTATAGCAATATTATGTTAAAGAATATGCTATTTGCCGGTAAGCTTATTCATGAACTTCTCCTTGTCAATAACGAAGCGTTCATGTGTTCCTCTGCCGATGATGCCTTCCTCATCGCGGGCTTCCACTTTAAACACAAGGCGTTTCCTGTCCACTTCCACCAGTACTGACTCACAGGTAACCTGCATGCCAACGGGTGTGGCTTTCTCGTGACTCACTGAAATTTTCATGCCCACAGTGCTGTGCGTGTCTGGAAGTTTGGCTTCCACCGATTCCAGACAGGTGTTTTCCATGAGGGCAACCATCGCCGGGGTGGCAAATACTTCAACCAGACCTGAGCCATAGGCGGCTGCAGTTTCCTCTTTACTCACCACTTTTGCCAGTTTCCCTGTAATTCCGGGGTTCAAAACGATTTCAGACATATCAGAATTTTAGATTTATATTTTGTTTTACATCAGGATGCAGGCTGAGTGCCACAGGACTTACCGGAGGCACCGCCCTCAGCAACTCTTTCTGTTCTTCTGTTAATTTCAGCATGCTGAAGTCAAAATCAATTTTAATTTCAGCAACCCTTCTCGGATTCGAAGCCATGGTTTTTTCCATTTCCGCGGTGGCACCAATCAGAGAAAAGCCGGCCTCTTCAGCACGAATTCCCATGATTGTAAAAATACAATTTGCCAGCGATGTGGACATTAAATCCGTTGGAGAAAAGGCCTCTCCTCTACCGTGATTATCCACGGGCGCATCTGTCACCAGCATATTGCCTGAACGCTCATGAATGTTTTTGGTTCTCAGTTTGCCGAGGTATTCTATATTGCTCGTTGCCATTTTATGTGTTTTTTCTTTTCAAAATTACAATTACAAATAAAAAACCATCATATAAGAGCATTGTTTATCTTATCCGGTAAAAAAATCACTATTTTTATTCCATGCCTGATTTGTCTGTCATACTACCATTTCATAATGCCGCCGGAAGCCTTGAGTCAGCCCTGAAAAGTCTGATTTATCAAAGTTTTACTGATTATGAATGTCTGATGGTGGATAACAACTCAACTGACGGCAGCAGGGAAATTGCCGGACAATTTGCTGACAAAGACAGACGTTTTCATTTACTCAGTGAAGGCAGGCAGGGTGTAAGCTATGCTTCCGTCCATGGCAGCAGCAGGGCAAAAGGCAAATACATTGCCCGTATGGATGCCGATGACATTGCATTTCGGGACCGATTCCGGTGGCAGGTGGAATACATGGAAAAACATCCTGAAACTGCAGCCATTGGTGGAATGGTGAAATTTGGAGGAAACAATGAACAGGCAGCCGGCTTGCAGCGCTACGTCACCTGGAACAACAGCCTGATTACAGCAAGTGATATCCGGCTAAAACGCTTCATTGAATCTCCGGTAATCAATCCCACGGCCATGTGGCGCCGGGAGGTGGAAGAAGAAGCAGGTGGCTACCTGCAGGGTGATTTTCCTGAAGATTACGAGTTGTGGCTGCGCTGGCTTGACAAAGGATATCGCATTGAAAAAATTCCCCATAGCATATTGCAGTGGAACGACCCGCCCACACGACTTACACGCACAGACAAGCGGTACAGCAGTGATGCATTTTACGATATCAAAACCCGGTATCTGGTCAATGAACTGAAACGCGTCAACCCCCACCATCCGGAAGTGTTTGTCTGGGGTGCCAGCCGGCTTATGCGTCGCAGAGCCGAAAAACTCCTGAAATATGGAATTAATATTCAGGCCTGGATAGATATTTCCAGCAAACGCCGACTGAAGAAAAGCGTGGTACATTACAGGGATTTACCGGCTCATGACAAGGCCTTTGTGCTGGTATATGTGCCGCAGCAGGAAATTCGCAGAGAAATATGCAAATATCTGGACAGCAAAGGTTTTCGCGAAGGAGAAAGTTATCTTTTGGTGGGATGAATGAAAAGATGCCTGAATTCCGGCATCCAAATTCCCATGTTTAACAAGTCTGCATCATGACTTGCGAAGCCTGTGAGCGCAGGTTCTCAGCTACAAAAACAATCAAAACAAAAAAATTCCGGATCAAAAAAACAAAACCTAACACAAACTTCATACGTTCACATGACAGAAATATGCATCTTTGCACAAAAACATAATATATGGAAAGCATACGCAATATATACCGCATAGGACACGGACCTTCAAGCAGCCATACCATGGGACCCAAAAAGGCAGCCGGTCAGTTTCGCAGAAAAAATCCGGATGCCTCCAAATACCAGGTCACTTTGTACGGAAGCCTGGCTGCCACAGGCAAAGGTCACCTGACGGATGTGGCCATTGCATCTGAGTTTGACGAAAAGACGCTTGACATAGAATGGAAACCCAAAGAATTTTTGCCTGCCCATCCCAATGCAATGACATTCCGGGCTTATGATGATAAGGAAAAGTTATTGGATGAATGGACTGCCTACAGTATTGGTGGTGGAGCCATTGAAGACGATAACACCAGCATTGAAAAGCAAGTGGTGTATCCCTTTAAAAACATGGGTGAAATTCTGCGCTATTGCAACAACAATGGCATGCACATCTGGGAATTGGTGGAGTCCTATGAAAATGAAAGCATCTGGGAATATCTTGCTGAGGTTTGGGATGTGATGCAGGATGCAGTAAAACGCGGCCTGGAAAACGAAGGGGTTTTACCCTCTCATCTAAAACTGCCCAGGAAAGCTGCCTCCTATTACATCAAGGCAAATTCACACATTGGTGCCATCAAAAAACGGGCTCTGGTATTTGCTTATGCCCTGGCTGTATCGGAAGAAAACGCTGCCGGGGGTAAAATTGTCACTGCCCCTACCTGTGGTTCCAGTGGCGTGATGCCGGCTGTATTGTACTATCTGAAAACCAAACACGAATTTTCGGATATCAAAATATTGCGGGCACTTGCCACAGCCGGAATTATTGGCTCTCTTGTCAAGCGTAATGCCTCCATTTCCGGTGCTGAGGTAGGTTGTCAGGGTGAAATTGGTACTGCCTGTGCCATGGCTTCCGGGGCTACCACCCAATTGTTTGGTGGCAGCATCTTTCAGGTGGAAAATTCCGCCGAAATGGGACTGGAGCATCATCTGGGGCTAACCTGCGATCCTGTGGCCGGCCTGGTACAAATACCATGCATTGAAAGAAACGCTTTTGCCGCAGGGAGAGCTTTTAATCACAATGCCTATGCCATGTTAAACGACGGACGTCACCGGATAAGTTTTGATAAAATTGTGGAAACTGTGGCCAAAACCGGGCATGACCTGCCATCCCTTTATAAGGAAACCTCTACAGGCGGACTTGCCTTATTCAGTGGCCTCGCCGAGGATGAATGAGGGTAATACAGTCCGGTTTTTGCATTATGTAGCTGTAATGTTGACACCCTTAAACAGCATTGGTTTTTATTTAACACATTATTTTCACTAATTTTGGTGCGAATCAGAATATATTGATAATGACCAGAGTATCAGTCAATTCATGCTTTTATTATTTACTCTTTTCTCTCTTGTTCGGAATATCAGTATTCGGCATGCACGCATGTTCGGATAAATCCGATGTTAACATGCAGAATGAACAGGTAGCGGAGCATGATATCGAAAAAGAGGACTCCGTTTTTTCGGTGCTGGCAGATTATTACAACGAGAAGCCTGACTCAGCCATTCTCCTTGCCGCAAATTATGAGAAACAGATGATTGCCAATGATAATCAAGGTGGGCTGATTCGTCTGTACTCATTTCTATCGGAATTGTATCAATACAGAGTGCGGGATGATATTAAAGCATTGCAATATATCAATATGGCCATGGATGTACTGGCTGAACATCCACACATTCACTTTGACAATCCGTTTTTGTACGTCAATGCAGGCAATATTTTACTAAAGCATGAGATGTATCACGAAGCGATATATGTGTACAAGGAAATAGGCAGCGTGATGAACCTTAACACACGGCCTGAAGTCAAAACCCTCATCAGCAACAATATTGGACTGGCCTATCAGTCACTGGATATGTGTGACTCGTCCAGGCATTACTATGCGCTGGCTCTAAGGCAGGTAGACACAACTGACAGCCGCTCTCTTTTGATGAAAATCCAGTCGTATAATCACCTTGGAAAACTGGCATTTCAATGTGCTTATGCAGATTCTGTACCGCAATATTTCAGACGTACACAAGAACTGTTTGATTCCATAAACCTGAACCTGGATAATTTGCCCTTTGTGGATAAACAAAATCAATGGAAAGACATCTCACTGGATTACATAAGCTACCGGATTGGATCAAATCTGAATATGGCAAATTATTACCTTGGAAACCAGCAGCCGGATTCAGCATTGACGGTATTAACACAAGCAGACCCCCATTTTAATCCCAACCAGGGAAACAGTATGACACATGCCCTGATGGCCGAAGCATATATTCAGAAAAACATGTTGAAAAAGGCATTGCATCATATTGACACTGCCATTGCACTATCCGTTGGTCAAGCTGGCGAATACAAGGTTTTAGCTGAATTTTACTGGCTCAGGGCTGATGTATTGGATGAAATGGGAGATCAGCAAAAAGCAATCAGTAGCAACAGAATGGCTTCCACTTATAATGACAGTGCTAAAACAGGCAAATCTTCCCATGAGCTTATGTCAGGCAAAATAGAACTCGCAGTAAAGCCCATACAGGTTGCCATGAAAAAAATTGAAATCAGGCAGAACCAAAAACTCAAAACCGTTGAAATGCAGTTGCAGCTTGCTGAACAGAAACAGAAGACAAGTTTGTATCGCTGGCTGGCTATTTCCGGTGCTCTGTCTATCGCTTTGCTGATACTCATCTTTTTATTATACCGCTACAAATCCAGGAAACGCCTTGCTGAAGTGTCGCTTGAAGCATCTGAAAAAGAAAAAAAGTTCATGACAAATGAGTTGCAGGACTTTTCTTTGCATCTGGTATATCGCAATGATTTCCTGAATGAGCTTCAGCGTAAACTAAAGGCCATGGTAAAAGATGCCAGTGATAAAAACAAGCAAAAAATCAAGGATTTGCATTTGCAGATATCACAAAACCTGCAAAGCGGGCACGATGCTAAAATGATTGAAGAAAAAATCAATGAAATAAACTCGGGATTCTTGTTTAATCTGAGTGAAAAATACCCCCATCTTACCGAAAACGATAAAAACCTCTGTGCGATGGTCCGGATGAATCTTTCTTCAAAAGAAATTGCCTCCATAAAAAATATCTCCGAGCGTTCCGTCATTACTGCGCGTTATCGCCTGCGACAGAAACTAGACCTCTCCTCCGAGCAAAATCTGAATGATTTTCTGAAACAAGTGTAATCAGGATTGTCGCTCAACGCCAATCGCGGGTGATAAGGCATAAAAAAACCGGCGTTAAAGCTAAGCTGGCCGGTTTTTCTGTTCAGTCGCTTATTTTATTCTGATTGTTCATCCTGCTTGTCGCGTTTGAGTTCCAGTTCTTTTAACTGCGCTTCTGATATGGGAGCGGGAGCATCAATCATGATATCCCGGCCAGCGTTGTTTTTCGGGAAGGCAATGTAGTCGCGGATGCTGTCACTGCCACCAAACAGGGCGCATATACGGTCAAAGCCAAAAGCAATACCACCATGGGGAGGCACGCCATAGCGGAAAGCGTTCAGCAAAAAGCCAAACTGAGCTTCGGCCTCTTCTTCACTAAAACCAAGCAGTGTAAACATACGCGCCTGATCTTCCTGCCTGTGAATACGGATGGAGCCGCCGCCAAGTTCCACACCATTGATCACCATATCGTATGCGTTGGCACGGATTTTCCCGGGATCGCTGTCAAACAATCCGGTATCTTCTTCTTTGGCTGAGGTGAATGGGTGATGCATGGCATGATAACGCTGTGTTTCTTCGTCCCATTCCAGTAAGGGGAAGTCTACAACCCACAACGGAACAAACACGTCGGGATTGCGGAGCCCTAGTTGATTTCCCATTTCCAGTCGCAACACAGAAAGCTGCTCCTGAGTTTTACGTTCATCTCCGGCCAGCATCAGCAGAAGGTCGCCGGGTTTGGCATCAAACGCATCTGCCCAGGTTTTCAGGTCTTCCTGGGAAAAGAATTTATCCACAGATGATTTGAACGATCCGTCTTCGTTGTATTTGACATATACCAGGCCTTTGGCGCCCACCTGAGGCTGCTGTACAAATTTTGTCAGCTTATCCAGTTGTTTGCGGGAAAAGGAAGCACAGCCTTCAGCACAGATGCCACCCACATATTCCACCACATCAAATACTTTGAAACCCTTATTTTGCACCAGGCTGGTAAGCTCGTGGAATTCCATGCCAAAGCGAAGATCAGGTTTGTCAGAGCCGTATTTTTCCATGGCATCGTGCCAGCTCATTCTGCGAAAAGGCGTTTGGATTTCCACGCCTTTAACTTCTTTGAACAGATTTTGCATCAGTCCCTCAAACTGAGCCATGATATCATCCTGTTCTACAAAGGCCATTTCGCAGTCAATCTGAGAAAATTCAGGCTGGCGGTCGGCACGCAGGTCTTCATCACGATAACATTTTACGATCTGAAAATATTTATCTATACCTCCCAGCATAAGCAATTGCTTAAAAGTCTGTGGTGACTGCGGCAGAGCGTAAAACGTTCCCGGATGCATGCGGGAAGGAACCACAAAGTCGCGGGCACCTTCAGGCGTGGATTTAATCAGGTTTGGGGTTTCAACCTCCAGAAATCCGGACTGATCCATATACCGTCGTGTTGACTGAGAGATTTTATGTCGCAGGATGAGCGCTTCTTTTACCGGATTGCGGCGAATATCCAGGTAGCGGTGTTTCATGCGCAGTTCATCGCTGCCATCGCTTTCCTCTTCAATGGTGAAGGGTGGCGTTTCGGCTGCAGAGAGAATTTCCAGTTTGTCGGGAAATATTTCTATGGCACCGGTGGGAATATTGTCGTTTTTGGAATAGCGTTCCACAACCTTACCTGTAGCTTTGATCACATACTCCCGGCCGCATTTTTCCGCTGTTTCAATCACCTTTTTGTCGGTTTTGCTTTCATCAAAAGCCAGTTGGGTAATGCCGTAACGGTCGCGCAGATCAATCCAGATCATGCCGCCTTTATCGCGTTTACGTTGTACCCATCCGCTGAGGGTAACTTCCTGTCCCTGGTGTTCTGAGCGTAATTCGCCACAAGTATGTGTTCTGTGCATAATGTATTTCTTGATGTTTGATGCGCAAAATTAGTAAAATCAGTATGATATGGAAAGATTGAGGCAAGATTGTGGATATTGATAAGTTACAGTAACTTATGATTACATTTCACCAAAGGCCCAGGGGTTTTCAGGCCTGAAATCGCCGTATTCCTCCCGCACTTTTTCAAGCAGTTGCATGATTTCGTCCGGCTCTTTGCTGGTAACCAGTTGCATGCGCAATGGTTTAAAGTGGGGCACACCTTTAAAATAGAGTGAAAAATGGCGGCGCATTTCAAAAATACCACGTGGCAGACTTTTGTGCTGCAGGGATTTTTCAAAATGCAGTTTGGCGATGTCCACTCTTTCACTTACGGTGGGTGGAAGCATACTTTCTCCGGTATCCAGATAATGATGAATTTCCTTAAAAATCCATGGTCTGCCGATGCTGGCACGGCCTACCATGATACCGTCAACTTTGTATTGTTTAAAATAAGCAGCGGCCATTTCGCCGGAATTGATGTCTCCGTTTCCAATGATGGGAATTTCCATATCCGGATGTTCTTTTACCTGCTGAATGAGGTCCCATTTTGCGGTGCCTTTGTACATCTGTGAGCGGGTACGACCGTGAATGGTGAGTGCCTTGATACCGGCATCCTGCAGGCGCAGGGATATTTCGAGTACATTTTTGTTGTCTTCGTCCCAGCCGAGGCGTGTTTTGGCTGTAACCGGTATGTCAGTGGCCTGCACCACCTGCCGTGTCATGTCTTCCATGAGATCCGGATTTTTCATCATACCGGAACCGGCACCCCTTTTGGCAATCTTTTTTACCGGACATCCAAAGTTAAGGTCAATGACATCGGGCCGGGATTTTTCGGCCATGCGGGCAGATTCCACCATTGGTTCAATCAGGTGACCATAGAGTTGTATACCGATGGGGCGTTCATTGTCATCAAGCTTGAGCTTTTCCAGACTTTTTCTGCCATCACGGATCAATCCGTCAGATGAAATAAACTCCGTGTACATCATATCAGCACCAAAAAGTTTACACATATACCGGAATGACGGGTCGGTAATGTCTTCCATGGGTGCCAGGAGAACAGGCTTGTCTCTGAGTTCGGTATTTCCGATACGTAACATGCGGCAAAAATAATACAAAATATGTTATGAATTACGGGATTTTGGCTTGCCTGCAACATCATACCGAAGGCTGTGTTTTGCGCCCCTTCGCAGGCGATTACCCCGGCGGGCCGGCGGATGTGCCATGAGCTAATGCAGCATAGCCGACGGATGGAGGATCATAGCTGCAATATGCGAATGCCATCCGGCAGCACGGCGTGTAAAAGCCGGAGAAGGATAAGCCGACAGGCGAAGGCGCCCAAAAAATTGAAAAGCGTTAATTGCTATTATGATTGGGAAAACGGGAAAGAAAATCTGACCTATTGACAAGGGAGCTGACATTGATTTACCGGCATTGCCATTTTGACAGTCCGAAATGAACCAAATCCGCATGATTATGTTATTTTGGCTGAAAAGAACGGATGGCATAAAATTCGTTAGAGGAAGGGAGAAGAAATTGAAATCTTTAAAACTTTAATAAAAATAAACAGAATAGGTTATGGCAAAAGAAATTAAATTTAATCTGGAAGCAAGAGATCAGCTCAAAAAGGGCGTAGATGCACTTGCTGATGCAGTGAAAGTTACCCTCGGCCCCAAAGGCCGCAATGTGGTACTTGAAAAAAAATTCGGTGCTCCCCAGATAACCAAAGACGGTGTCACTGTGGCACGTGAAATTGAGCTGGAAGATAATTTCCAGAACATGGGCGCACAGATGGTGAAAGAAGTGGCATCAAAAACCAATGATGATGCCGGAGACGGTACTACCACGGCCACAGTGCTGGCACAGTCAATTGTGCAGGTAGGCTTGAAAAACGTGACAGCCGGTGCCAATCCGATGGATCTCAAACGCGGCATTGATGCAGCAGTTGAAGCCATTGTGAAACACATTAAATCACAGTCACAGGAAGTTGGCGACGACAACGAAAAAATCAAACAGGTAGCTACAATTTCTGCCAACAACGACAAAACCATTGGCAAGCTGATCGCTCAGGCCATGGATAAAGTAAAAAAAGAAGGTGTAATTACCGTGGAAGAAGCCAAAGGTACCGAAACCCACGTTGATGTGGTTGAAGGTATGCAGTTTGACCGCGGATTCATTTCCCCCTATTTTGTTACCGACAGCGAAAAAATGGAAGCTGTACTTGAGAATCCCTACATTCTTCTGACAGACAAAAAAATCTCTTCCATGAAGGATCTCATGCCGGTACTCGAGCCCACCGCACAGGATGGCAAACCGCTGATGATCATTGCTGAGGATGTGGAAGGCGAGGCTCTTGCCACCCTCGTGGTTAACCGCCTGCGTGGCACCATCAAAGTGGCTGCTGTTAAAGCACCGGGCTTTGGTGACCGCCGCAAAGAAATGCTGGAAGACATTGCCGTACTCACAGGTGGTACTGTTATTTCTGAAGATAAAGGCATGAAGCTTGAAAGCGCTACCATTGATATGCTTGGCCGCGCGGAAAAAGTAACCATGGACAAAGAAAACACAACCGTTGTTAATGGTGAAGGTAATAAAGATGCCATCAAAGCACGCGTTGCTCAGATCAAAAAACAGATAGAAGCATCCACTTCGGATTACGATAAGGAAAAACTTCAGGAACGTCTGGCTAAGCTTGCCGGTGGTGTTGCCGTACTGTACGTAGGTGCTGCTTCTGAAGTTGAAATGAAAGAGAAAAAAGACCGCATGGAAGATGCCCTCAGCGCTACACGTGCTGCTGTTGAAGAAGGCATTATCCCCGGTGGTGGTGTTTCCTTTATCCGTGCCATCGAAGCACTGGATAAACTGAAACTGGAAAATGCTGACCAGACCACAGGTGCTGCTATTATCCGCCGTGCCCTTGAAGAACCACTACGTCAGATATCGGAAAACGCCGGTGTTGACGGTTCCGTAGTTGTACAGCGTGTCAAAGAAGGCAAAGGTGACTTCGGTTATAATGCCCGCCAGGATACATATGAAAACCTTTACGAAACGGGTGTCATTGACCCGACAAAGGTAGCCCGCATTGCCCTTGAGAACGCCGCATCCATTGCCGGTATGCTGCTGACAACCGAATGTGTTGTTGCTGATATCGAAGATGAAAACGATGCTGCCGGTGCCGCTGCCGCCGGAGGAATGGGCGGAATGGGCGGAGGCATGCCCGGAATGATGTAAACATCCCGTCATATAAGATCTCATTAAACAAAATCCACTGCCGGCAAATCCGGTGGTGGATTTTTTGTTTGATCAAAATACATAGTTAATAAAAGGGTGCAGGAATTGTTCCGCCAAAATATATTACAATTCAAAATTGATTGGTACGATGTAAGTCACTGCCACAGCTTTGCCACGCTGTTTGCCCGGCTTCCAGTCAGGCATCATACGCACAACGCGCACGGCTTCCCGGTCCAGATCGGGATCAACACCCCGGGCTACACTTACATTGCTTACCTTGCCGTTTGCATCAATCACAAAACTGACAAATACACGACCCTCAATCTCATTTTCCCTGGCAACATCCGGGTATTCTGCATTTGTGGAAATAAAATTCATCAGCGCGGTATCTCCCCCTGGGAATTCAGGTTTTTCTTCCACAACAGCAAATGAAATCGGCTCCGTTTCTTCTTCACTTTCCTTATCATCAAAGGAATCCATGTTAATGCTTATTTCATCATTCTCGTCGGCTTCAGGGCTGATGTCAATATCGGAATCTGCCTCACCCTGACTGACAGATTCTGAATCCGGCCTGACAGATTTCTCAGAAATTACATGATCAGATATGGTTTCCTGCCTCCTGTCCGCGGAAGATGTGGCTTCTCCGGTAGTACCTCCCGACAGGTGTTTATTCATCTGGTCCTGTGCATTATCATCCGTGTCTGCATCTTCCATTTCTCCGGACATATCATAAGCACTCAGTTTCACATCGGCTACCTCTTCATCCTCCACAACATTCAAATCCTCAATAACTATGGTGGCAATTTCATTATCCTGCGTCTGCATTTCTTCGTCCTGAATAATCTCTTCTTCAGTTTCAGCAGGGGGCGGGAGCTTTTTCTCCGGCTCCTCACTTGTCCGGCTCTCTTCACTACCAGCCTCATTCAACGCCACATTGTCCAGCGAATCATCCTTTGCTATGCCCGAAACCTCCGCTTGCTTTTCACTTTTCTCCAGCATTTGTTCGGCAACCGCCACTTCTTTCTGTACTTCTGAAGGATTCATATTGCGAATCATAACCACTGAACTCAAGGCAAGGATAACAAATGAAGCAGCCAAAAGCATGCGCGTCATGCGCTGTCGGCGCCTTTTCCGGATACCGGCTTCAAACAATTCTGAAACCCTGTTCCTGGAAGCAGTCAGACTACGTTCTGATTCAAAACCTGCAAAACCTTCAGCCACATCACTGCACATCTCACAATCAAGCAGGTGAGCCTCTACCATGTGAGTATCTTCCCTGTTGAGGTCCCCACGGGTATAAAGCCACAGCGTTGATTCATCCGGATGTCCGGAATGACTGAAGATTTTATTTTTCCTGTTCTGATTCATATAATGCTTCCATCTTAATTTTCAGGTTACGCTTACCATTCTGCAGATAACTCTTTACCTTTTTCAGGGGATAACCAGTGATCCGAACAATATCGGCATATGACCTCTCCTGAAAATAGAACAAGGTAACACACTGCTTTTGTTCATCATTGAGTTCCTCCACTGCTGATTTTAATGCCTCTGCCATATGCTCATCTTCATTATCGGTACTTAGATGTGCATCCTCCCCGGATTCCATAAAAAGACGCTCCTCCATATGATAACCGGCTTCATGACGATGCCTTGTCCCGCTTTTTCGCAAGCTCTCCAGACAATGATTTCGTGCAACAGAATACAGCCAGGTTTTGAAATAATCAACTTTATGCTTTTTGAGTTTTTCAAATAAAGACTCAAATATTTCAACAGTCATCTCCTCAGCAGGCGCTTTATCACGCATATACTTCATACAGATGGCCAGCACAAAACCCGAATACCGGTTAAACAACTCTGCAATAACAGCCTTATCACCACTCTCCCGGTATTTCCGGATAAGAGTTTTGTCTGCATCGTTGAGCCGTTGTGAAGATAAGAGGATGACCATCATAAGGATACTAAATTAGAAAATTATCACAAATATTCCTATAATCACACAATAATTTTCTCATTGAATGACGATTGATAAGGGCAAATCCGCCCCCTCCCCGCGCAATTCCACCCGCGGCGGCCGGTCTCCGTCTGCTATCTGCACTTCTTCTCAGGCGTTTCTGCCATGCTGTGCTTGTAAGCTAACTGCCGCGCGCTACAGCACAGCGCAGAAAACTGCCTGAGCATAAGTGCAGGATATTCGCCTCCGCCCTTTTGCATGAATTTTCCGGAATCTTAGACCATTTTGTTAAAATAGTCAAATTTATTTGTATCCGTAACACTTTTTTGCTTACTTTTGGAACATAAAACCATAACGGTCGAAAATTCTTACTTATGGATAAAGCAGATAAAGTCAGGGATCATCTGGTAAAAGCAGCTCAACGCAGCTTTTCCCGCTTTGGGTTTGAAAAAGCCACAATGAATGATATAGCAAAGGAAGCCCGTAAAGGCAAATCATCGCTGTACTATTATTTCACCAGCAAAGAAGATGTGTTTAAAGCAGTGGTTCAAACAGAAGCAGAATTTTTCAAATCCGAGGTTGAAAAAGGTCTGGAAGGCGTTGAAGATTTAAAAACCCGCATCAGGATATATTTCACCATCCGCATGCAACGCTTCAAAGAGGTAGGGAACCTCTATGCAGCCATGCGCAACGATTACCTGAAAAAACTGGATTTCGTTGAAAAAATCAGAGAGAATTACGACCGCGAGGAGCTGGAATTCATTCAGGCCCTGCTGCACGAAGGCGTGGAAAAAGGCGAATTTCGGGTTAAAAGTATCACCGACACCAGTTTTGCACTGGCATCCGCCCTCAAGGGACTGGAATTTCCTTTGTTTTTCAACCCCAACGACCAAAAACTCACCGAGCGTATTGATGCTCTGCTGGACATATTGTTTTACGGAATAGCCAAACAACAACAATGAAGCAGACAGCACTCATACCGCTGATAAGCCTTGCTGCACTTCTTTTAAGTCTGCAACTGAGCGGACAATCATCCGACAGCCTGCTGGATTTGCACACCTGCAAACGCATGGCACTGGAAAACAATCACAAGCTGCGCAAAGCCGACCTGCAAATCAACATTGCCGATCAAAACACGAAATCCGCATTTACGCGCCTTTTGCCCTCCCTGGATGTAACCGCTCAGTACCTGCGCACCAACAAGCCATTTTACCTTCTGGATGAAAACCAGTTCTTTCCGGTGGTTCCCTTCTGGTCCATCGACCAGGAAGACATGAGTCTGCTACCCGATGTGGCAGAAACACCACTGATATACGGAGCCATGATTGACACGGATACCGGTGAGGTTATGGTGGATGAAGAAGGCAATCCGGTATTTCTGCAGTATGGTTATATCCCGCGGGATGAGATGACTTTTGGCAGCAAAGACAACTACATCATCAATGGTGGTATCACCATGCCTGTATACATGGGTGGCAAATTGCGTCGTCAGTATAAAATGAGCCGCATTGTGGAAGACATGCAGCACGACCGGGCTGATCTCAGCGAAGATGAGGTTTTATTTGAAGTTGAAAAGCTTTACTGGAAAATTGTCAGTCTGCAGGAAAAGAAAAAACTGGCCGACGCCTATCGTGCCATGCTTGACACGCTGGTAATGGAGCTTGATAACATTTACCAAGAGGGCATCATCACGCGTAATGATTTGTTGAAAGCCCAAAAAAAGCAAAACGAGGTAATGTACCAGCAGTTTCAGGCGGAAAACGGCATACGGCTGGCCGGTATGGCATTAAATCAGGCCATTGGCTTACCACTCGACTCCATTCCCCGTCTGGAAGGCAGCCTGGATGCGGTCCGCATATTTCCTGACAGAAACCGGTTGGTAGATAAGGCCATTCAGACACGTCCCGAGTTGGCGGTACTTGACAAAAGCATTCAGCTTGCCGATCAGACGGTAAAACTTGCCTGGTCGCGATTTTTGCCCAACATCATTGCTACCGGTAATTACAGTTTTTACAAGCCAAATCCGTACAATGGTTTCACCCGGGATTTTGGCGGGGATTATAACATCGGGCTAACCTGCAGAATTCCCATCACGCAGTGGGGAAACCGCATACACAGTGTAAAATCCGCCAAATACCTGCGCGAGCTGGCAGAAGTCAACCGGCAGGAAAAGCAGGAAAAAATCAGCTTGCAGGTGCAGCAAAGCTGGAATGCTTACCTGGAGGCTTTCAGAAAAGTAGATGTTAAGGAAATCGGGGTAAAACAGGCAGGAGAAAACCTGCGCATCATGCAGGACAAATTTGATGAGGGCATGATTACCACCAGTGATTTACTGGAGGCACAGGCCTTATGGCAGGAAGCCCGCAGTGAGCTGATTGAAGCCAAAACCCAACTCCGCACACAGGAAATTAAACTCAAAAAACACAGTGGAAACCTATGATAAACAAAAGCATCAGACAATACCTTATCCTCTTCCTGCCCGTTTTGCTGGTTTTTGCCTGCCAGGACAAAGATGCAGGGACGGCCGAGCAGGAAGACAAGGCTGTTCATGTAATAACAGCGACAGCCAAAGCGGATACCTACCGCAGTGAGCTGACGTTTTCAGGCACGGTGTATGCCATGCGGGAAGCCAACCTGGGCTCTTCCATGCCCGGAAAAGTTGAGCAATTTCACTTTTCCAGAGGCAGTCATGTCAGGCAGGGTGACACACTTGTCAGCCTGAGCTCAGAAATGCTGACACAGGCCAGAATTGAATATCAGGCTTTGGAAAAAGATTTTCAGCGTATCAAACGCCTGTTTGAGAAAAACAGCGTGAGTGAAATGGAATACGATCATCTGAAAGCCAAACTGGACGCTGCACGGGTAAAAACCCGGATGCTACGGAAAAATACCAGCGTTGTGGCTCCCTTTTCCGGCATCATTGCCGAATACCTGCTTGAAGAAGGGGAAAACTTTTTTTTCACCCTCAATGTTGACCCGGGATATTCCAACACCTCCGGTATACTGCGCCTTATGCAGATCAACCCGGTAAAGGTGGAAATTCAGGTGGATGAAAAGCAACTGGATCAAATGCAGGAAGGCCAGAAAGTCAGCATCATACCCGATGCATTTCCTGACAGAACATATACCGGTGTGGTGCATTACATCAAACCCATGCTTTCCACCATGACCCGCTCCACTACCGTAGAAATACGAGTACCAAACCCCGGGCACAAGCTTAAACCCGGCATGTATGTCCGTTGCGTATTGGATGCCGGGCAAGAGGGCGGTATTTTTGTCCCCATGGATGCGGTTTTCAGGCAATCCGGCACTCCGGAGGAATACGTATGGCTGGTGAAAAAAGACAGTGTGCAGATGCAGCAGATTCGCCGGATTGACACCCGCGGGGAGCAACTAATTGTTGACAGCCTTTCCGACGGGGATACGGTAGTAATCAAAGGCAAAAGCAAACTCGAAAACGGAAGTAAAATCCAGATAACTCAGCAGTGATATGCGCTTACCAAAACTGACCGTCAACAGGCCGGTTACCACGGCCATGATTTTCCTTGCCATTCTCTTGTTTGGCATTGTAAGCTGGCGCATGCTGCCACGCGATATGCTGCCGGACATTGAAATTCCGGCCCTTACCGTGGTAACCGTTTATCCGGGAGCTTCAGCCGAAGAGGTAGAAGAGCAGGTAACCGACCAGCTTGAAAAAACCCTTTCCGGCACCGAAGACCTCAAACGCATCACCTCCTCTTCCCGTGAAAATGTGTCATTCATTTCCCTGGAGTTCAAATGGGGAACCGACATAGGCGATGCAGCCAATTCTGCACGAGACCTGATGGAGCTGGTAAAATCCGACCTGCCGGCAGATGCCCGCGCTCCTTACCTGATGAAGGTAAGCAGCTCCATGATTCCCGTAGCCGTTTATGCCATAACTGCGGATGAATCCTACAGCGGTCTGGAAAAAATCGTGGAAGAACGCATCATCAACCCCTTGAAAAAAGTAGATGGTGTTGGCACCGCCTTTATGATAGGTCAGCCATCGCGTGAAATCAAAATCCAGGTACATCCCAACGATTTGCGGGCATACAACCTGTCCATACAGCAAATCAGCACCATACTACAGGCAGAAAACATCTCCATTCCGGGAGGCAACATCAAACTGGACAAGCATGATTTTTCTGTTCGCATTCCCGGTGATATTGAATCCGTAAATCAACTGGAGCAGATTGCCCTGACAAGCATGAACAATCGCATCATACGCTTAAAAGACGTTGCGGACATCAAAGATGAATTTAAAGACAAGGATGAATACGTGTATTCTGAACGCCGGCGTGGTGTGGGCCTCTTCGTGCAAAAACAGACCGGCACCAACACCCTGGAAGTTTTCAAAGCAGCAGAAGCTGAAATGGAAAAAATAGCCGGGGATTTACCCGGAGATGTGAAGTATGACATGGTTTTTGGCACATCCGAAGTCATCACCGAAGTGACCCGCAACCTGGGAAACACCATCTGGTATGCCGGTATTTTTGTGATGATGGTGGTTCTGATTTTTCTGCGTCAATGGCGCAACAGCCTGATTGTGATACTGACCATTCCCTTTTCCCTTATTGTGGCATACATCACCATGTTTGTGATGGGATTTTCCATCAATATTTTCAGCCTCATGTCATTGATTGTGGCCATAGGGATGGTGGTAGACAATGCCATCGTGGTACTGGAAAACATTGATCAGCATCTGGAACAGGGAGCACCACCAAAACAGGCAGCGGTTTTTGGCACAAGTGAAATGGGAACCGCCATTACCGCTTCTACCCTGACTACCATTTCGGTATTTTTCCCACTGATGTTTATTGGCGGTCTTGTGGGCATACTTTTCAAGCAACTGGCCCTGCTTGTGGCTGTAACCATGCTGGCATCACTCATCACCTCACTTACCTTAACACCCATGCTGGCTTCCCGACTGCGCAGGAAAGTCAAAAAGCAAAAGCACGGCTGGCTGTACAGAAAAAGTGAAGCCCTGTTTACCGGCATGGAAAATGCATATAAATCCACCCTTGATTTTTCGATTAAACGTGCCTGGCTGATTGTTGTTCTGGCAGTTTTGCTGCTTGCCTCGGCAGCTTATCTGGCAACGAACACGGGGTCGGATTACATTCCGGAAATTGATGCCGGGGATGTCATCACGGTCATTGAAACCGAAGTAGGCACAAGCACAGAAGAAACCCGCCGCATTGCCCAAAAAGTGGAAGACATCTACTTCAGCGAAATTCCCGAAATGGTTTCACAATACACCATTGTCGGGCAAACCGAAAGCAACCTGCTTACCAGCATCGGCTTTGCCGAGGGAAAAAACAAAGCCACCATCAGCGCCCACCTGAGCCTGCCCGAAACACGTGACCGCAGTGCTCAGGACATAGCAGATATGATGAGAAAACGACTGGCTGCTATGCCTGAAATCGTCAACTACCAGGTAATGGGCGGCAGCATGATGCAGAAGGTCCTGCTGGGCAATACCAAACCGGTGGAGTACAAAATTCTGGGCAACGATTATGATAAAATCAATCAAACCGCAGAACATCTGGCTGAAGCGATGGACAAGCAGTCTGTTTTTTCGGATGTTGAAGCGGGCACAGACCCCGGCAAGATGGAATTCCATGTGGACATCAACAGGGACAAAGCATCCCACCTGGGTCTGAACACTGCCATGATTGCCATGCAAGTACGACAAAGCATTTACGGTGTTGAATCAGGTGATTTTGAACAGGAAGGGGAAACATTCAACATCATGGTACGCTATGCCCCCGCTCAGCGAAACAGCATTGAAAAGCTCAGCAACATCAGCCTGACCTGTCTCACCGGGCAACAGGTGCCACTATCGGCAGTTGCAGATATCACTACGGGAACCGGACCACTGGAAATCATGCACGAATCCCGGCAACGGATTGTACACGTGGGGGCTAACCTCAACAACATTTCCCTGGGTGAAGGAGCATCAACGGCACGCAACATTCTTGATACCACCAGCCTCCCACCCGGTATAAGTGTGGAAATGGGTGGAAATGTCAGCGAACAGGACGAATCCTTTGCCAACCTGAACCTGGTATTTGTCATTGCCTTTTTGCTGGTATATATGGTTATGGCATCCCAGTTTGAATCATTTAAAGACCCCTTTATCATACTCTTTGCCATACCTTTCAGCCTGATTGGGGTTGTTTATGCATTTGTCTTTACCGGAATCACCCTCAGTGTGGTAAGTTTTGTGGGAATCATTATGCTGCTTGGGATTGTGGTAAACAATGGCATTGTTCTGGTGGATTACACCAACCTGCTGCGGGCAAGGAATCAGCAGACACGGCAGGCCATCATCAATGCAGGAGCATCCCGTCTGCGGCCGGTACTGATGACTTCGCTGACAACCATACTGGCAATGATTCCCATGAGCATCAGCACATCCATGGGAAATGAAATCTGGGTACCACTGGGGGTTACCATCATTGGCGGCCTGCTGGTATCCATGATTATTACCCTGGTGTTTATTCCCACTCTATACTCATTGTTTTACCGCAAACGCATACAAAAGGAAAAGGAGGAAGAAAAATGAAATTTGTCTATTGTACCTGCAATGTCAGCAAATTAGAGGAGGTAATTAAAAAGCTCGAATCCGGTGGGGTACAGGATTATCAAATCATTGATGAGGTACCGGCCAGACCCCTGCAGGGCGATCCGCGGCTAAACACAGCCGTTTGGCCGGGGTACAACTGCATCATTGTCATGCAGTTTTCCGATGACGAAGCAGCAGACAATATCATGAAACGGCTCAAAACCATGAACGCTGAAGCTGAAAACAAGGCTGAACTGATCACAGCCTGCAGCCTTCCAATGGACGACTATTTCTATGATTAATACTCCTTCGTTATCAGCAAATAGCTGAATGAAGAAACACACAGATTATACCAATTGCATTTCAATTATGTATTGTATCAATATTTTTGATTCACAATCAGTATTAACGGCCTCACTCAAGGCCAGTACACCCTTTACTACCTTGAAAATGATGTGGTAATCAGCAGCGTGAATGTGATTGTGGAATGATTTCCCGGCAAAAACCCATACCAACAAAAAACCGCTGTATACCTCAGCGGTTTTTTGGCTTTTTATGCCACAAACCACACCCTGCCCAACACAACATGCGCGCATTTACCACTCATGCATTTTTGGATATTTCATTAAGACCA